>CAZPKI010000173.1:0-3532 GCA_964587015.1 uncultured Limnohabitans sp. | reverse complement strand
CGAAGTAAGTGTTGGTAGATGCTGATTTCTGAGCCTTCGATGATTTTGGCGCCAACAGCCTTTTCATAGAATTCCGCCGGACCTACGCCACCAATGATTGCATAGGCATAGCCCATTTCACGCATGGATTCTAGGGATTTGAGGAGTAGGAGTTTGCCGATTCCTTTGCCTCGCTCAGACTCCAGGGTGCCCGTAGGACCAAAAAAATTCCGAGCCGTACTTTCGTAGCAGGCAAAACCCAAGATGGCATTACCCCGCTGCGCAATCCAACAGGATACGGGCTGCCGCGAAAACGCTACCTCCACCTCCGAATGCCAATAGGCACCAAAGGCCTGCATGACCCAGTCACTCACCAAGTGCTTTTCTGGTGGGATAGCTCTGCGTACCACTATTTTTTCTTTCTCCAATAGCTTTTGCTCTAGTTCCGTTTGGGAAGGAAGTCCTAGCAGCCGAACGAGCATGTCTTTCATGGACGGGTAGTTTTGTTGAGTTGCAGCACTTGGCTTTGGATCACTCTGCCAAAGCTATCCACCCAACGGATGGCCAGGTAGTTGCTATTCAGTTGCGGGATGTCTAGGTTGGACTTTTGGGTGCTTCCTACCCAAACCTTGTGGAGGGGGGCCTGATGAATGCTTTTCAGGTCGTTGCCACCTTGAACGAGGGCATAACGAATGCCAGGGTCCAACTGCTTTTCGAGTTGGAGCTGGATTTTTGAGGTCAAATTTTGAAGATCCAAGACCTGTGGAGCGCTGATCCGCACCGGAGTTTTGGGTTCAAAAGCAGGGGGCAATACCGGACGATCGTACACCTCTTTTTTGAGGAGCTGCGCGATGTCCTGGTTTTTGGTATAGATAGACCGTGCTGAGAAAAATGCATTGCCTTGGATTTGGGGGAGCGTTCTTCCGTAGTGAACCTGAGTGATCAGTTCCTTGGGTTCCTTCCAGGCTACATCAGAGTCTTCTCGAATTTTATAAGGGCCATTACCTAGATAAACAGGGACTCCATAGCTGTTGTTGGACCACCAGTCAGCCAAGATCCTATGGGAAGCCAATCGGTGCTCCATGCTCCAGTAGAGTTGAGGGATCAAGTAATCGATCCAACCATTTTTCATCCATTTGAGCACATCTGCAAATAGATCGTCGTAATTGGTTTGTCCTGCTTGGGTAGGGGAGCCTTTCGGGTCTTTACTCTTATTTCTCCACACCCCAAAAGGAGAGATGCCAAACTGAACCCATGGCTTTTTACTTTTGATGGTTTGGCTGAGGGCTAGGATGAGCTCATCCACATTTTGCCTTCTCCAATCGTCTTTGGATTGGCCTGGCTTTTTGTAAGCAGCATAAGAAGCCTGGTCGGGAAACTCCAAATTGGGCTCTCGGTAAGGATAAAAATAGTCATCGAAATGGATGGCATCTATGTCGTAGTTTTCGACTACTTCGTCGATAATTTGAAGTAAATGGGTTTTCACCTCAGGTAGCCCTGGATCGTAGTACCACTTGCTACCGTATTTGAGCATCCATTTGCGGTGCTTGTGAAAATCATGGTTGGGATTCAGCCCGGCAGTATTCAGATCCATGGTGGCTCGGTAGGGATTGAGCCAAGCATGGAATTCCAAGCCACGCTGGTGCGCAGCATCAATCATCCAATTCAGTGGATTTTCCTGGGTTTTAGGTGGTGTCCCCTGTTGGCCAGTCAGGTATTTGGACCATGGGGCCAATTTGGTCGGGTACAAGGCATCACCGGCAGTACGGATTTGGACGATTACTGCATTGAAATGCAGCCCTTTGTAGTAATCTAAAAGCGCGAGGTAGTCTTTCTTTTGCTTTTCCCAAGAATCTGTTCCAGCAACGGGCCAGTCAATATTTGCTACCGTGGCAATCCAAACTCCGCGAAACTCCCGAGGAATTTCGGGTAGGGAATGGGACACATTTACAAAGGATCTGGCACGCGCTTCTTCAGAATCAAATTGGGGTTTGGTTGCAGGACTGGAGGCTGTTGCACTGCTTTTTGAGGCAAGCGGATTCAGCTGCTGGGCGGGACTAGCGCCCCAGAGAAAAAGATAAAGTAGAAAAAGAGAGGTAAACTTTAGGTCCAGTTTCATCGCAGCATCAAAGCGTGGGCAAGGGTTTTAGGTTCAGATCAGTCAAATTTTTCCGCAATCGAATCATAAATGAATCTCCTGGATCTGACTTTACAGTTCGGTAGTTGGGATCCGTCTCTTTCCAAAGATCTGTTTTTTGGAAGCGCTGGTACTCGTGATGTCCAATGACGTAGTCGATCGGATACTTTCGTTTAAGGTAGCGGATGAGTTTTTCGTTTGACTCTAACTGGGCTTTGGTGAGGGGCATGTCGTCGCTACCAATGTTTTCGATGCCGATGGCGAGGTAGTTGAGGCCGATCACATGTCGCGCAAAGGTGGTTTCAGGGAGCAGTCGAAAAATGGTTCCGTCGCGGTCGATCAAAAATTGACTGGAAACATTCAAGTTACTGGCTCCGGTAAGGTCGGCTCTACCGCCCAAGGTGATTGGGTTGAAGACGTCAAAGGTTACCTCTATCGTTGGAATGGCCGTCCAGTGAACTACCACCATTTGGGGTTTGATGGTAGCAGTTGTTTGCACTAAGCCATGCCGCTCCTTGAGGTAGTTGAGCGAGAGCTGCTCCCGTTCGGCATTCCAGGTGATGGGCTTGTCAAAAATGCGTAAAGTAGCCTTTTGGCTGCACGCAGTAAAGCTAATGCAGGTCAAAAGCCATCCAAGGATAAGCTTAAATCGGTTCATGGGTAAGGGATAAAAAAGACCTAAGGACTAAGTTAGGCAGAAAAATGGAGGAATTCACTTTGGCAAAGAGAGAAACAGAAAAACTGTTTTCTCCAACCAATTTTTCGAAAGGGTCGGTGTCTTTTTGGAAGAAAATTAAAAGTTTACCCCAAACTTTTTCCCCAACTCACTCAAATCTTGGATCACAGGGTCGAGTAATGGAATTCCTTCTAGTTTCCGAATGATTTCCAGTTCCCGCTCTGGATCTCCAGGGATCAATACCTTTTCGTGTCCAGGCGTAGGTTCGGCAGACCGAAATCTACGGATCCACTGATCCATATGCCCTTTAAATTCTTCCGCAGGACGGAAGGCATCCACCCGCATGGCACCAAAAAAGTGTCCAATACCTTCGCCAACCAGGTTGGGGAGGGGATCTAGAAAAGCAACGAAGGGAGGGACCCAAGGGCCGTAATTGGCTCCCGAAAGTACAGCAGACAAAATATCTACCACAGCACCGAGGGCATATCCTTTGTGTGAGCCATGCTCTCGATCACCGCCTAGAGGCAGCAAGGCACCACCCTCTTTTACTCCATTGGAAGAGATGGTAGGATTGCCATTTTTATCTTGCACCCATCCGGTAGGAGTTTCCAAACCCTTACGCTGGAGGATTTCCAGTTTGCCATTGGCAGCAGTAGTGGTAGACATGTCTGCTACGAAGGCAGGTACCTCCTTGGCGGGAATGGCTACGGCAATTGGATTGGTGCCGAGCAGTCGCTCTT
>CAZPKI010000172.1:0-3559 GCA_964587015.1 uncultured Limnohabitans sp. | reverse complement strand
TTACCATGAAAAAGATTGGGAGATTAGATCGACCTGATAATTTTGGTTCGGCTACGCTGTTTTCTAATCCTGTGCTTGAGCGAATTTCAAGAACGCACATTTCCATCCCTATTTCCCTTTTTTTGGCCATCTCCTCCGTTTCAATGTATTATGGGCTGGTATTCACTTCCATCCCAATCGGATTTGGTTTGGCCTTTGTCTTTCTTGGTCTTTTGACCTTTACGTTTGTGGAGTACATGATGCACAAACATTTTTTCCACATGGAGCCAGATACCCCACTCAAGGATAAGTTGCAATACAACGTCCACGGAGTACACCACGATTACCCCAAGGATAAAGACCGTTTGGCCATGCCTCCCTTTGTAAGTGCGGCCTATGCAGCGATTCTTTACTTGTTATTTACGCTGTTGATGGGTGATTTTGCGCTTTATTTTTTACCTGGATTTCTGTTGGGCTATGCTGGGTATTTGGGAGTTCATTACGTCGTACACGTTTACAACCCGCCAAAGAATTTTTTAAAGGTCTTGTGGGTCAATCATGCCATTCATCATTACAAAAACCCAGATGCTGCTTTTGGGGTAAGTTCACCGCTTTGGGATTACCTTTTGGGGACCCTTCCCAAAAAAGAATAAAACAAACCTCCGGAAAGGAGGTTTTTTCTTTGGTTTTGGTTTGTAGACTTGAAAATCCACTGAGGGCCTACATTCAGTCAGGTACCAAAAGTTAAATACATGAAGAAAGTTTCAATTATCGGTTTGGGATGGCTTGGCGAAGCCGCTGCTTTGCTTTTACAAAGACAGGGGCATCTCGTACTAGGCTCTTCCACTCGTCCCGAAAAAGTGGAACTCCTTCGCAAAAAAGGGGTGGATGCTATTCACTTTGCCCTAGATCCCGATCCCAAGGGGACAGCTTACCACCGACTTTTTGATTCCGAGATTTTGATAGTGACCCTTCCGCCACGGAGTCGGCATGGGGATGGGGAAGCCTATCTGCAGCAACTTGCATCCTTACGGGTCTTGGTTGCAAACTCAGCTGTTAAAAAGGTCATCTTTATTTCCAGCACTGGGATCTACCCCAATGAAAACAAAACTGAATCCTACACCGAGGAGGAGCAACTTACCGAAAGTAATGCAGGCAATTCAATCCTGTATCGAGCGGAGCAAATGATGAAGGAATCTCCAAGCTATGCGCTGACTATCTTGCGTTTGGGAGGATTGATGGGTGCAGATCGAATTCCTGGTTCCTATTTTTCCGGAAAGGAAGAGGTGGTAGGCCACACTCGGGTCAATTTTATTCACCAACTCGATGCGGCAAGGATGATTGCTTGGGTGGTTGATCAAGGGCTTTGGAATCAAACTTTCAATGGGGTCGCGCCTGAGCACCCTTTACGGCGAGAGGTCTATACAAAAAATGCGAGTGCCTTGGGAATCCTTCCGCCAGCAAGCTATCTGGAAGCAGCCGATGAAAAAGTAGGGAGGTGGATTGGTTCGGAAAAAATCAGTGCCACTGGCTTTAGCTTTGACTTTCCAAATCCCTTGGATTTTAGCTATTCACCCCGCCTTGGAACTAGCTAAAGGCTTCTCTTTGCTTCGTATTGCCATCCGATGGTGCTGACATCTTGTCACTTTTTTAGACTTGGAATAGGCCTTGCTAACCTATGGATAGATACATTTTACCTTTAACTAAACCGATGTAAGCCCATGCAGGAAAAAGGCACGATCTCGATACATACCGAGAACATTTTCCCAATCATTAAGAAATTCCTCTATTCTGATCATGAGATATTCCTTCGGGAATTGGTATCCAATGCAGTGGATGCAACTCAAAAAATCAAGCGACTTGCGACATTAGGTCAGTATACTGGGGATCTTGGAGACATTACGGTGGAGGTTTCTTTTGACGAAAAAAAGAAAACCATCACCATATCAGACAAAGGTCTTGGCATGACTGCCGAAGAGATTAAGAAGTACATCAACCAGATTGCATTTTCTGGTGCTACTGAGTTTGTGGAGAAATTCAAAGATTCCAAAGATGCTAACGAAATCATTGGCAAGTTTGGTTTGGGTTTCTATTCCGCCTTTATGGTCGCCAAAAATGTAGAGATTCATTCGCTTTCATATCAGGAGGGTTCTGAACCAGCCATTTGGACTTGTGACGGCAGCACCGAATTTGAAATCAAAAAAGGAAAGAAAAAGACCCGAGGAACGGATATCATTCTCCATGTCAACGAGGACTCGATAGAATTTTTGGATAAGTGGAAGTTACAAGGGATCTTGGATAAGTACTGCAAATTTCTGCCCATCCCCATCAAGTTTGGCACCAAATCCGAGTCAGTAGAGGATGGCGTAGACGACAAGGGAGAGAAGAAATGGAAGTCTGTCGAGGTAGACAATATTGTCAACACTACCGCTCCTATTTGGACCAAGTCACCAAGCGATCTTCAAGACGAGGACTACCTTGCTTTTTATAAGAGTTTATACCCAATGGGTGAAGATCCTTTATTTTGGATCCACCTCAATGTGGACTATCCGTTCAACTTGACCGGGGTGTTGTATTTCCCGAAAGTCAAAAATGACTTTGAGCTGCAGCGCAACAAGATCAAGCTTTTCAGCCGTCAGGTATTCATTACCGATGAGGTAAAGGACATTGTCCCTGAGTTTTTGATGTTGCTCCATGGGGTGATTGATTCCCCAGACATTCCGCTCAACGTGTCAAGAAGCTTTTTGCAGGCCGATGGCAACGTGAAGAAGATCAACAACTACATCACCAAGAAAGTAGCAGATAAGCTTTCGGAGCTTTACAAAAAGGATCGCAAAGCCTACGAGGAAAAGTGGAATGACATTGGATTGTTTGTGAAGTATGGTATGATCTCCGAGGAGAAGTTTTACGAAAAGGGCAAGGAGTTTACCCTACTCAAAAACACCAAGGAAGAGTACTATACGCTAGACGAATACCGTGAGAAGGTATTGGCTACCCAAACCGACAAAAACGAGCAGCTGATTTATTTGTACTCCACAGATTTAAAGAAGCAGGATAGTTTCATTGATTCCGCACAGAAGAAGGACTACGATGTGCTGGTGTTGGATTCTCCGATCGACAACCATTTCATTCAGCACATTGAGTCCAAGTTGGAAAAAACCCAACTCAAGCGTGTGGATTCGGATGTGGTAGAAAAGTTGATTCAAAAGGATTCTACTTATGCCAACTTGTTGACGGAAGATCAGAGCAAGTCGGTGAAGGAGCTTTTTGAAAAAGCCATCGCCAACAAAACCTATACCGTGGATATCGAAGGCTTAAGTCCCGAGGAAATGCCAGTAACCATCACGATGGAAGAGTGGATGCGTCGAATGAAGGAAATGGCACAAACTGGTGGAGGCCCGATGAGTTTCTACGGCAGCCTGCCTGATAGCTATAAGGTGGCTATCAATGGCAACCATCCTTTGGTGGATAAGATTCTTAAGGCAGAAAATGAAGAAAGTCAGGTGAAGCTTGCCAAGCAGGCCTTTGATCTGGCTTTACTTTCCCAGGGCTTGCTCACTGGCAAGGACCTGACTGCCTT
>CAZPKI010000171.1:0-3576 GCA_964587015.1 uncultured Limnohabitans sp. | reverse complement strand
AAAATATCCGCTCGAATTCCCATTCCCTGCGTAACTTCACCCCATGCGTTGGTCGATTGATTTTCCCATTCCAGCTTCTCCTTTTCCCATAAGCCACAGCTCCAAGGTGCTGAGTCTGGGCTCTTGCTTTGCACAAACCATCGGCAGCAAGATGCAAGTGGCAAAATTTGAGGTACTGGTGAATCCTTTTGGGACGCTTTTTCATCCGCTCAACTTGGTGGATCTCCTCAGCCAAGCCATACCTGCTGCTCAAATGAACCCAGCAGGAGTAGTGGAGCGCGAAGGGGTTTTTGTGCATTATGCAGCCCATTCTGACGTGAAAGGGGGAACTCAGGCCGAATTGGGAGCTTGCTATAATCAACAAATTCTCCGATTGAATCATGCGCTAAAGGAGGCTACCCATCTGGTGCTTACCCTAGGCACGGCTTGGATTTACCAGCACAAGGAATTTGGTCGAGTGGCCAACTGTCACAAACAACCCTCAGCGCTTTTTGAAAAGAAACTTTCCTCTCTTGATGAGCTAGCACCTGAATTAGAATCGGTGTTGAAAAAATTGCTTCAGCAAAATCCAAATCTAAAAATCATCCTAACCCTCAGCCCTGTCCGTCATACCAAAGAGGGGGTCTCCGAAAATCAGTTGAGCAAAAGCCTGTTACGCGTACTTTGTGCGCAGCTGGAGCAACACAATGAGGCGGTCACTTACTTTCCTGCTTACGAAATACTAGTGGATGAACTTCGCGATTACCGCTTTTACAAATCGGACCTGGTGCATCCCACAGAAGAAGCGGAGAACTACATCTGGGAAAAATGGCAGCAGTTTAGTTTCAGCCTAGAAACCCAGCAAAAAGTAGCCGAAATTCAAAAAATACAGCTCGAACTGGCACACCGTTCCTTTAACCCAGATTCTGAAGCGCACCGGAAGTTTCTCCATAATTTGCTAGGCAAACTCGAACGAATGCAGGGAGAAGTTGATTTTTCTGAAGAAATCCAAGACGTAAAATCCAGACTGCAGCGCTAAGCGCTCTGGGTACAACCAATAGTTACCATGTCCGCAAATCGACTGCTCCACTCCCAAAGTCCCTACCTCCTGCAACATGCACACAACCCCGTGGACTGGTATCCCTGGGGCCCAGAGGCCTTGACGCGAGCAACCGAAGAAAATAAACCCATCCTAGTGTCCATCGGTTACTCCGCTTGCCATTGGTGCCATGTGATGGAAAAGGAAAGTTTTGAAGATGCCGCAACGGCGACACTCATGAACGCCCATTTTGTCTGCATCAAAATCGACCGAGAGGAGCGTCCCGACCTGGACAACATCTACATGGATGCTGTGCAGGCCATGGGGCTGCAAGGAGGCTGGCCTTTGAATGTCTTCTTGATGCCCAACCAGAAGCCCTTTTACGGAGGCACCTACTTCCCAAATTCCAAATGGAAGCAGCTGCTCGGCAGCATAGCGGATGCCTTTGTGGGGCATGCCGACCAACTGGCGGAAAGCGCCGAAGGCTTTGGTCGGAGTTTGAATCGTAAGGAAACCGACAAATACGGCATTCAAGCCGGGGAGGGGGAATTGGATCCGGATGAATTGGTGGAGGTAATCACCAAACTCGCTGCCCAGTTTGATCCGGAATGGGGCGGAATGAATCGAGTACCCAAATTCCCCATGCCCGCCATCTGGCACTTTGTGCTGGACTACGCACTGCTGAGTTCCCGTGAAGACCTGCGACAGGCCGTATTTTTCACCCTCCAAAAAATGGGGATGGGAGGGATCTACGATCACTTGCGTGGAGGCTTTGCCCGCTACTCCGTGGATGGGGAATGGTTTGCTCCCCATTTCGAGAAGATGGGCTACGACAATGGGCAGCTGCTCGAACTCTTTGCCAAAGCCTACCAAGTAAGTAAGGATCCTTTTTACTTGGAAAAAGTACGGGAAACTAAGGATTGGCTGGCAGCAGAGATGATTCAAGAGGAGGGAGGCTTTCATGCCGCCCAAGATGCGGATAGCGAAGGGGTGGAAGGAAAATTCTACACCTGGACCTATGCCGAATTGGAAGCACTTCTGGGCCCGGATTTGGGCTGGTTTTCTGACCTGTATTCCTTGAAGCCAGCAGGCAACTGGGAGGAAGGAGTCAATATCCTCTTTCAAGTGGAATCCTACGAAACAGTGGCAAAGCGACAGGGTATTCCGTTACCTACTTTCCTGGAGAAGCTTGCCGCTCAAAAAGCAAAGTTACTGACCACCCGCAACCGCCGCGTCTACCCAGGCAAGGATGATAAGGTGCTGGCCGGCTGGAATGGCTTGATCGACGCAGGCTTGATTCAAGGCTACCTGGCGACAGGAGACCAAGAATTTTTGGACATGGCCCTGCGCAATTTGGATTTTGTGCAAGTCCAGCTCTTTCGAGAAGGAACCTTGTACCGCAGTTACAAGAATGGTCAGGCTTACACTCCTGCCTTCCTGGAAGACTATGCCGCACTGATCAAGGCCTCCTTGATGGCCTTTTCTGCAAGCGGATTGTCTCGACACCTGGCCTTTGCCCAAACGCTAGCCGAGGTGGTACTGGCACGTTTTTACGATCCCGAGGACGGCTATTTTTATTTCAGTGATCCGAGTGCAGAAAAATTGATTGCCAATAAAAAAGAACTCTTTGACAACGTCATCTCTGCCTCCAATTCCATTCTTGCTCGTAGTTTTCATCAACTTTCCCTGCTGACTTACGAGGAGAATTATGGGAAAATTGCGGCGCGCATGCTGGGCGGGATGAAGGAATTAGTACTGAAAGAACCTGGATTTTTATGCAATTGGGCCAACTTCTACCTGGAGAGCCTAGTGCCCACCGCAGAGATTGCCATTGTGGGTACCGGAGCAAAAGAAAAAGCATTATCCCTACTAGCCAACTACCTTCCGAATGCGGTGGTCGCCTGGTCGGAATCTCCGACAGCTAGCGTCCCTCTTCTGGAAGGAAAGCTGGGGGATGCCGAAGGAAATGCCTTAATTTACGTATGTGTAAATCGCAGTTGCCGCAGACCTGTGGCCACCGTGGAGGAAGCACGCGCATTGGTACCTCAGTTGAACTAATAGAGTGGACACGCTATTTCCGGAACATACTTTTTCATCAGCCGTGGACGAATCTCAATTCGTCGATGTCATCTTGCCGGTACCCATTCCTCGAATGTTTACCTACAAGGTACCCAAGGCCCTTCAGCCCTTGCTTCAGATTGGCTGCCGGGTTCTAGTTCAGTTTGGAAAGAAAAAGGTGCTCACCGGCATCATTGGCCGCGTACATCATAGCCCTCCTGAAGCCTACGAGGCCAAGCCGGTCCTAGATGTACTCGAAGATCAGCCCTCTGTCAATCCCCTGCAAATTCGCTTTTGGGTGTGGATGGCTTCCTACTACTGCTGCCACATTGGTGAAGTGATGGGGGCTGCCCTTCCTTCGGGCTTGCGCCTATCTTCCGAAAGCAAAATCCAACTTCATCCTGAATTTGACCTGGAGAATTCGCCCTACCCCTTGGATGTACGTGAGGAGAAAATATTGGAAGCCTTGGCAACCAAAGAGGAACTGAGTTACGAGGACT
>CAZPKI010000170.1:0-3579 GCA_964587015.1 uncultured Limnohabitans sp. | reverse complement strand
GTAATCACAAATCCAGTAAGAAAAGACAGCGTGCCCAGCAAGCCAAAAAAGTGCATCGGCTTTTTCTTGTAGCGATGCACAAAGGAAACGGATATTAGATCGAGAAAACCATTGAGAAAGCGCTCCAAACCAAACTTGGAATAGCCGTATTTTCGGGCACGGTGTTCCACCACCTTCTCCCCGATTTTGGGAAAGCCATTCCATTTAGCCAAAAGTGGGATGTAGCGGTGCATTTCACCATAGATATGGATGTTCTTCACCACTTTATTGCGGTAGGCTTTTAGACCACAATTGAAATCATTCAGTTGAATCCCAGAGATCCAGCGGGTAACCCCGTTGAAAAACTTGGAAGGGATGGTTTTGGACAAGGGGTCGTGACGCTCCTTTTTCCAGCCAGACACCACATCAAGGCCTCCCTTGATCATAGAATAAAGCCCTGGTATTTCGTCTGGACTGTCTTGAAGGTCCGCGTCCATGGTGATTACCACTTCTCCGGAGCAACGCTTAAAGCCCGCATCGAGGGCGGCAGATTTTCCGTAATTGCGCGTAAAATTAATTCCTTTCAACGCGCTATTGCTTGCGGATAGCTGCTGGATTACTTCCCAGGAGTGGTCTGTACTTCCGTCATTGATCAAGAGCACCTCATAGGAAAACCCATGCGCGACCATGACCCGGTGAATCCACTGGGTCAGTTCTGGAAGCGATTCTTCTTCGTTGAAAACAGGAACAATTACGGAAATCTGGGTCATATTAAAAGTCCAGTGACTTGTCTTTCTTTTTAAGTATTGCACCCAAAATTAAGGCAATAATGGCATAGACAATTAATCCAATGCCAAAACCTTTCAATTGACCTACCAAGGTAAAGTTGGAAGCAGATGCTTCTCTCATCTCATCAAGAACTTCTGGAGCTAGAGAATCAGGACTTGCACCGAAGCTTTCCATCATTTCCAGTTGCGACTCAAAAGTTATGTCTCCAAGAACCTGCGGCAAGGAAGGATCAATTACATGGAATAAGAGTATACTCCCAACCAATCCAATAAGCCCTGAGGTTAGAATGGCAAAAAAGCTGAATTTAAATGCGGTTCCAAAAGACATAAATCCACCCACCTCTTTTCTGTACTCTTTTCCAAAATAGATGATAAGGCCAAAGAAAAGTACCAAGGAAACCAGCCCGAAATAGCCAGAAGCTAAATAGGAGGAGTCTATGAAATAGGCAACATACGTGAGTACCAAAGAGACAAGACCTAGAATTATTCCTGGTCTTACTGCGGATTGAATTGGAGACTGTGCTTGTTCGTTCATGATATGTTAGGATTTTTCCTTAAAATAATTGAAATAATAATACTAAAGAACATTCCGGGTATAATTTTCCAAATCCCATCGTTTAACGCAATATCCCAAGGGCTAATGCTTTGCAAATTAATTTGGGTGACTTCAAAGGAAGCCAGGCCTACTTGGGAGATAATTACCTCTTTATTTTTCTCCAAAACTGCCCATTTGGCAGTTTGAATGGCTGAAAACAAGGACGAAGAGCTCTCCAATACTCCCCAAATAATTCCAGTAGAAAGTATCGCAAGCAGTAGGAAACTCACTGCCCCAACAGACATCCCTTCTGAGAAGGAAAGGTAGCCCTCGTTGCTGTAGTCTTTGAAAAATTTAATCGCCAAGAACACCGTAATGGGGGTTATTAAGTAGCCAAACACTAGATTTAAGTTGGTCGGATCCGGATAAAATAAAGAGAGCACATAAAAGGACAGCCCACTCATCAGTCCTCCAAGTGCCCCAAATTGATAAGCTGTTTTGAAGTACTTAGACATTGACTTGGATCAAATGCCCCTTTTGGATGCAATACTTTACTTTGCCGGTCATTTCTTGACCAAACCAAGGGTGGTTTGATGAAAGGGAGGCATTGCTTTTCTCATTGTAAGTCCATTTTTCCGTTGGATCAAAAATAGTCCAGGAATTGGCGCTCTGCCCTAGCACTTTTTCAGGCCCTGAGGTCACTTTCTCGAGTAGCAGCTCCCAACCCAGTTCTTTGGCTAGCTGTGCCATGGCAGGGAGGAAAGCAGCTAATCCCGCCATTCCAAAAGCTGCATGGTCAAACTCACAGAATTTGGAATCATAGTCCTGCGGCTGGTGATTGGACACAAGTGCATCCAAGGTTCCATCACGAAGACCTTCCAGAAGTGCTGCCCGATCTGTGGCTCCTCGAAAAGGAGGCTGCACCTTTAAGTTTGTATCAAAAGACAGTAAGTCCCCATCTGTGAAAATCAGTTGGTAAATCGAAACGTCGGCCGTTACGTTTAAGCCTTCTTTCTTCGCTTGACGGATTAAATCTACACCTTTAGCGGTGCTTAGGGTTTGAAAGTGCACCCGCCCTCCTGCATAGCGTAGAAGTTCAATATTCCGTTGGATAGCCACTTCTTCTGCTAGGTTAGGAATTCCTTTCATTCCCAGCTGGGTAGAAATTTCACCTTCGTGCATCTGCCCAAAAATCGCGAGCAAGGGATCGTAGGCATGGTCAAATAGGGTGCCTTCAAATTTCTGAAGGTATTGCAGGATCTTTAGGTAGCGATCGGCATTTGCAAGAGGCTGCGTACCATCTCCAAAATACTGTATTCCAGCCTGAAAGTGCATGTCCAACATTTCGGTGAGGTCTTCCCCATGCGCATTTTTGGTTACGGCACCGAGGATAACCAATTCTTGGTGAAAAGCTTCCGCTTTAGATTTCAAAAAAGTGACTTCAGTTTTGGATTGGATAACTGGATCGGTATTTGGAAGCACAACTGCTTTTGCAAATCCTCCAGCCTGAAGTGCTGCACAGAGCGAAGCAACTGTTTCCCGGTATTCTTGTCCTGGTTCGCCTAGACCACAGCGCAAATCAACCCATCCTTTGGAGGCAAGGTAGTTGGAGCAGTCTATCACCTGATCGTAAGAAACCTTCTCATTCTGATCCACTGGACCTAGAATGCCATTGGAAAAGGAATAGTCTTTAGGTGGTGAGAACTTACCTTGATTTAAAAGTTTCAGGTGTTGAAGTAATACAGCCATTCCAAGAAGATTTGCTGCAAAACTGCAATTTATTCGGGGAAAAGAAAAATGAATGGGGGAAAAGAAGATTGCAGGAGGTACAATGTACTAAGTACCAAGTACCATGTATTAAGTACCAAGTACAATGTACCAAGTATCCGCGGCGGGATACGAGATTCGGGTGCTTTACGAATTCCCACTTCTTCCTTCATCATCCGGAGTTCGACATTCGACATTAGCAAGAATTTGTACAATGTACCAAGTACCATGTACCAAGATCCCTCAGAAGTACGATTTGGGTCAGAATACGAATCCATACTTTGCACTTTGTACTTCTTACCTGATACTTGGTTCAGTCCCCCACTTCTTCATTCTTCAATCAGCGTTCGATATTCGACATTATTTTAGTTGCCGTATCTCGTATTTCCTACTTTGTACTTTGTACCTGGTACTTAGTACAAAAAAAAGCCCTTCGAATCGAATCGAAGGGCTTGAATAATGTGGCGGCGACCTACTCTCCCGGGTGTAACCCCAGTACCATCGGCGCTG
>CAZPKI010000169.1:0-3608 GCA_964587015.1 uncultured Limnohabitans sp. | reverse complement strand
GCCAAAGCATCCTGCTTGCTTCAGTCTGAGCGGCAATGGAAAAGTTGTGAGTTTTAATCTAAAAAAGTATTTATTCAAATCTTGGTCGCTTCAATTGTTATTCTTCTGGGAATATTTTTTCATTAGGGTGAAATCCTTTAAGCGCTAGAATCACCGCATTCATGGTGCCGAATATGGGTTCCAAGGCTAAATTTAGATTTGCCTCGTTAATTAACATCGTAGCATCGAGGTCACTACTAAGTAGTAAAATTTTTGCTTCTCTATCGATTTCTAATTCACCAAATTTCATTTCCTCATTGATGATTGAGATTTCATTTTCGAGTTTTTCTAAAGTAGGTGAATAGTCAGTGATAGAAAGGTAAGAAAAGACATGAATCGTTTTTTTTGATTCAGATGGTCGTATCTCTACATTCCAATGATCGGGCCCTACCCCAACACTGAATAAAAAACTTTCTTCTTCCTTCACAAAAGGGATTTCCATTGAAGTAAACCAGCGCGCAAGAATAGAACCAATGCTTGTATTTTCTGAAGCACCTGTGATTTTGGAGAGAAGTTTGACAAAAATTGAATTTAAGTTGAAGGGATTTAGATTTTTTGTTAAACCCAAATGCAAAACGTCTGAAAATATTTCTTTGACAGTTCCTTCGATTTCCGTGCCAAGCACTACTTCTCCTTTTGATTTAGTTAAGGCAAAATGAATTGTTGCCTCTTCCAATTCCCCTGGGAGTTTTCCAGCCAATCTCAAGGAAAAAAAAGTTTCATAGTTTATCCCATCAAGTTCAAGTGACAAGATGTTCCATTTGTCGGGTTGAACTTCGAACTCCTGGCCTTGAATATATCCTTCAGCCTTTTTTTGGTCTGCAATTAAATTAATTTTCCCTTCTGTGAATGAACTGGGAAAGGGTTTTTCAAATAGATTTTCATCAAAAGAAAAAAGACGCTTATTTATTAGCTCCATAAAAAGTTTCGGCTCCAATGCAAAAGAGAGGATGGATATGCCTTCTAAAATGGTTAATGAGCTATTTTCTATTTTCATGGAATTTTTTCTACAGATTTAGTTTTCTCTTCTAAATTAGGGGTAGACAAGAAGGTGTTTTTAGAATCTACTTTTTATAGTGTACTGCTTTCACCACAAATCCGATTAGTTTGATTCCCTAGGATTTTCTTCGTATTGCTTGCGGTTCGGTGCGGTTTATCTAAGAAAAGTACCAAGTCGTTTACCTTCCACCTCTTTGCCTGGACTCTTCTTCTTTTTGTTTTTCAGCTGCTTTTACCCGTGCATTAATCAGGGCTACTTGAGTTGCAACAAATCCCGTCTTGACAATTTTCTCACCAATCTCTGTTACTCCACCACTAACTTCTGCAGCTTTGGAAGCTTCTTGTTTTTTGGCAGTGGTTTCTTCTAGTTTTGCACTTACTGCATCTGGATTTGCTCCTTCCGAATTCAATTTGGTTGTTTCTTGATCTAATGCAGAACTAATTTGTTGAGGATCTGCGATGACTGGATTTTTTGCTTCACCCACGAGGTCACTTGCTTGACCTATTACTGTTTTTCCAGTCGGGATTGCTCTTGTTACAGTACTTTTGAAAATTTTTATTGGTCTAGCCTTTCCATCTTTTTCCCCTTTAATCGTATCGCCTATAATTGCATCTGAAGCTTGATCAGCACCAATATCTGTTCCTACTCCAAGAGCTGTCGCACCTACATCAAACCCAATCTCTTCCTTGGATTTTTCTTTGGCAGCCTCCTTAGCAATTTCCCACGGATCTGTTTCAACTTGACTTTCAAATCTATCCTTTATACCAGCACCAGCATCTTTGTTTAATGCTGCTCCTTTGCCAGCTTCAAATCCAGTTTCTATACCTTCTGCCATGGTGATAGCGGCCATATCAGCTCCACTTTTCTTAAAATTTTGTGATACCATACCCCATAGTGCAGGGTCATCATTCATGATTTTAACCAAAGAATTAAAAACTAGTCGAGCGGCTTTGGAGGATTTGGAAATCAAATCAATTATTCTACTAATTACCTCGCAAACTCCCCCAATAGCACCAGTTATTGGGGCTGTTATTGGAAATGCTGCTCCAATTAGGCCAGCCCATGTTTTTATAGTACTAACAATTTGTCTTATGTAAGCTAGGCCAGTTTCAAACTCTTTCAATGCTCCAGAGAAAATGAAAAAGCCAGTAATTGGTTTTTTTCCTTTAAATCTTGCTGCTCTAGAATTTACTTTTTCCATTTTCTGGAATATCCCATTCAGAACAGCCCTTGGGCCATCAAAACTAAAGCGAGATTCTCCTTCACTACCGCTATGTTCAACTTCCCCAGTGAACTCCCCAGTAGTTTCATCCTTATTTAATTCAAATCCCTCGCTTGATGCCACGCCACCTGTCATATACTTGGGACTTGCCGATACTAATCCCATAGTAACCATTTGCATCACCTTACTTACTACAGTGGTTTCTATCGTGTCTTTAGCGGTCGCAAAAATCCCAGCTAGTCTACCATCATTTTTTAAGGGTTCAATTAAGCTATCGGATTTATTTTTTTGTGCTTCAACTTTTAGGTCATAGGTGGCAGAATCTTCCAAAAGTTCTAATACATCCATTCTTTTGGCTTGTACACTTTCTTCATTTTCATCCTCTGGCTTTAGTGCTTTCTCCTCTTTCGAAAGTTGTTGAACGTGCTGAGCGTATGAAACTAAGGTCGCTAAGTCATTGTCAGCCTCGTTATTTAAACCGCTTATCTCTTTTGCTGAACCTAAAGATTTGTCTTTGATGGGGTGAAGTTTACTTGCATCCAACTCATCTTTTGACTCAGTACCTCCTTTAGGAGTTGAATAGGTTGCAGTTGTCACAATGGTCTTAAAAAATTTACTATTGTATGCATTTTCAGCATGTTTGGTAACTCCTTTTCGTGCTTCTTCAGTGGTTGCCTTTTCTCTTTCTTTAGTGAAAAAAATGTGAATGGCAGCATCACTACTTATCACTTTCTCATTGCTATTTATGGCTCCTAGATTTTGATCGGCTTTTTCCACAATTTCATGCATGGTGCTTTCTGCATCGGACATGAAAGAAGTGTCCATTAACTTTCCTTTTTTGTCTTTGATTTTGCCTGATTCATCCACAAAACCTTTATCAGCTACCTCTTTTTTCTTTTGTTCAATCTTGCCATCGGTAATTTCTAATGATTTTGCCTGCTCCTCATCCTTAAAAATATCCTTAGCAACTGCTTTTTCAATCGAATCTCCTTTCAATTCTACCATGATTTGATTGATGGCGTCCTTTTTGAGCTTATCGTTTGGATCTTTAGAATCTTTATGAGAATCTAGCCACTTCTGGGCTAATTCTTTAACAATAGCTCCTTGGGGTCCCTGTTTGTCTTCAGGAAGGGCGTTAAATTTATTTACCTCCTCAGTAAGTTTGGTAAAGGTGGTTTTTCCAAACAAATTTTTTATTGCAGTGCCAAATCCTTGGATTTTGCCAGCTCCTAGATCTAGCTTTTTGCGCTGAATTATTGGACTTGATGGGGTTGTAGTGCTTTTCCAGCTCTTCGCCTGAAGAGGAGCCTCTTTCTGACTACCCACCTGCATGGCTTTTGCTCCCAT
>CAZPKI010000168.1:0-3626 GCA_964587015.1 uncultured Limnohabitans sp. | reverse complement strand
ACCAGCACGAGCATGCCAAGGTCAGAGCAAGCCATGGACTGATTTTCTTCCGCGATATGAATGTGGATGAATTTTTGGCCACTGCCCGAGAACTCGAAAAATCCATCGAAGGCCTACTTTAAAAACCCCATCACTCGAAATTTTCTTGCTCCTGATTTCCAAAAATTTTGAAAGTCAGGTATTTAAACCCCATTATTCCTTTTTTCGAATGGAACACATTATTCTAGGCATCGACATTGGCGGCACCAGCATCAAGGCTGGCGTGCTGGTATCGGGTCATCTCCAAGATATCCGAAGCATCCCCACACCTGCCTTAGAAAGTCAAGAGGTGATTTTGGAAAGCCTCGCCACCTTTATTGAATCGTACCTCCCCTACTCCTTTGAAGGGATTGGAATTGGCATTCCAGGACTGGTAGATCCTCATGAAGGAGTCGTCTTGGGCTTGGCCAATATCCCATCCTTCCAGCATGTGGAGCTGCGGAAATTTCTATTTGGCCGATTCGGGAAACCCGTATTTATAAATAACGATGCAAACTGCTTTGCACTTGGAGTGCACCAGTTTGGAGTAGGTAAAGGATTCCAGCACCTAGTTGGAATCACCTTGGGCACAGGTGTGGGTGGTGGAATAGTGATCCATGGGAAGCTCTATTCTGGCCTCAATTCTGCTGCTGGAGAATGGTGCGGCGCAGCCTACTTGGATATGACCTTTGAGGATTACTGCAGCGGCAAATTTTTCAATCGCGTCTACCAGAGTAAACCCAAGGTCCTGGCCAAACTAGCGCAAGAAGGAGATCCAATTGCCTTGCAGGCCTTTGATGAATTTGGACGGCATGTGGGAGAATTACTCAAGGTGATTCTTTTTTCCCTTGCTCCCGAAGCGATCGTCTTGGGTGGTTCTATCCGGAAGACCTATCCCTTGTTTGAAAAATCCATGCGAGCAACACTGGGCACTTTTGCTTATCCTAGTGTAGTGCAGAAACTACAGGTTCTCGTTTCTGATCTAGACGAAACAGCCATTCATGGAGCGGTAGCCTTGGTGAACTTGCAAGAAGAACCTGCTAACCATTTACACTAAAAAACGATAAATCCTGCTTTCAAAAAATAGAATTAAAACTAAAAAGGTCCCAGTGATTTTGATTCACTGAGACCTTTTTTTATCTGAAGGGTCAAGCCCCCCTTCCGGTTTCCTGTAAGGGAATGCTAGTCAGGTCTTGGATGCGGATAGGTTTTCCTTGTTCGATGGAGTTTCTGGCCGCAATCCCTATCAAACAGGACATGGCCCCATCCCGACTGCCGGCCGATTGCCTCCAGGGATCCGCTTGATTGGGATCCAGAAAAATCTTGTTCTTCAGTCGGGTATCTCCACCTCCATGACCTCCTGCTCCATGGGGAATAGGAATGATTGTTCGCTCCCCAAAATTTTTCACCAACACCAATTCATCCTCATTCTTTTCTTCCCAAGGCTGACTTTCCTTGATCCAAGCCTCGAGTCTTCCTTCGGTTCCATTAAAGGCAATGCGGTAGCCCTCGTAAGGGGAATAGGTCGTCAGTGAGTAGCTTACCTGCACCTTGTTTTTGTAGCGAATTTGCACGGCCATCTTATCGTAGCTGTCGATTTCTTCACGGAAAACACATCCATCTCGGTGGTAGCCATCGTACTTCTCATTGTCTACATAGAGCTGCTGGAGGTACTTATTTTTGGTGATGTCCCAGTAAAAATCACAGGAAGAAGCATGCGGGCATCCTCTGCAGGTTTTGGAACGGAAAGGTCCATTTTTTCCATAAAATTCAAGGGATCCATAGGCAAACACCTCCTCTGGATCCGAGTTAAGCCACCAATTCAGCAAGTCAAAATGATGTGAAGCTTTATGCACCAGCAAGCTGCCACTGTGGGCCTGAATCCCATGCCACCGACGGAAATAGTCGGCTCCATGAGAGGTATCCAAGTACCAATGAAAATCGACCGAGGTCACCTTCCCAATTGCTCCTTCTTGTAAGAGTTCGTAGAGTTTCTGACGGTGAGGAGAGTAGCGGTAGTTGAAGGTAACCAGCACCTGCTTACTCGACGTACGCTCCGCATCCAAAATTGCCTGCACCTTCTTTTCATCCGTAGTCATTGGCTTTTCGGTGATCACATGCGTACCCGCCTTCAAGCCTTTGATGATGAATTCGTGGTGGGTGCTATCCATGGTCGTCACAATCACCACATCTGGAGTAGTTTCACGGAGCATTTGATCAAAATCCAGGAACAGGGGACAATCTACTTGCAAATACTCCTTTCCGAGGCGCATCCTCCCTTCGTTTTTATCCGATAAGCCAACAAATTCTACGCGCTCGCTATAAGCTTGCAAAACATCCCGCCCCCACATGCTGAGTCCTCGTACACCTGTACCTACAAGTGCAATTTTCATTTTCCGGTCTATGCCAGGAAATAAGTTGAGCGCCTGAGCGAGGGGATGAATCAAAAAAGAACCTGCAAGTGCAGTACCTGAGCGTTTGATAAAGTTTCTTCTAGAAGAATTGGACGGGTTATTCATAGGTCATTGGGTTTAAAAACTTTAAAATAAGAAAAAGTTAACTTTTCAATTAAAAAATGGATTGAATTTTCGGTGGGAAGACCCTAAAATAATCAGTGATTCATCCCACAATTCTCTTATTTTTAACATGCAATCAAGCAGATGGAAAAAACCTTGTCACTTCGGGGCCTTTTTAGAATTAGCAGACCCATTAATCTGCTGCTAATTGCTTTTACTCAGGGCATGACTGCACATTTCCTAATTAATACCAACGCCGAAGGTCTTCCAGTTTTACAGGATTACAGACTTTACCTTCTGCTGATGGCCACGGTACTGGTGACAGCTGCAGGCTACATGATCAATGACTACTACGATGTAAAAATCGACTACATCAACCGACCTAATACCGTTGTGGTTGGCAAGGGCATTAAGCGAAGAGTGATCTTAGTCCTCCACAGTCTTTTTAACTTCATGGCGGTAGGATTGGGATGGGCAGTAGCCCCTCGCATCGCTGCCGTTATTTTTTTTGCTGGGGTACTGCTTTGGTGGTATTGCAATCGACTCAAGCGGAAACCTTTTATTGGAAACGTGGCGGTCGCTTTTTTGACAGGGCTTTCTATTTATTTAGTGGGCTACTATTACCAGAAAAACGAATTGTTCGTATTTACCTACGCCCTATTTGCATTTTTCCTGAACCTGATCCGAGAGCTGCTCAAGGACTTGGAGGATCGGCATGGAGACCAATTGCATGGCTCCAAAACCCTGCCTATTGTACTTGGTTTTCGTAAAACCAAACAGGTAATTTACTCCATTGCCATCACGTTTGTGGGGGCTATCCTTACGGTTTCCTTCCAACTCAATCATGCACACCTGTATTACTATTTTGGGAGTTTGGGACTAATTTTCTGTTGGTTTATGTGGCTCATCTACCGTGCAGACCGCAGGGAACAGTTTACACAACTGAGCGCCTTTGCCAAAGCCATCATGCTTGTCGGAACCTTAAGTATGGCGTTTTTATAGATTTGCTAACGGCTAGCGGTCCACTGTCGACAGCTGGGTCGTTGTTGCTACGGGTTAAGGATGTGATTTTAATACGTTTTAATTAGCATA
>CAZPKI010000167.1:0-3635 GCA_964587015.1 uncultured Limnohabitans sp. | reverse complement strand
GGATTTTCATGCAGCTCTTTTCGAGCTACTACGATTTGGAGGCAGACAAGGCCTTACCGATTTCTAGCTTGGTTGCCCGCTTCGAACAAGAAGGAAATGCACAGGTAAAGACAGTTTGTGACGAAGACACCCCTGCCTTCACTGCAGCCCATTGGAAGGCCTTTTCAACAAATGAGCAGCAGCAATTGCTCTTGCATTACCGGTTGACCTTTTTGGCGGAGACCACCGTTAACTGGTGTGGTGCCTTAGGAACCGTACTTTCCAACGACGAGGTAAAGGACGGATTTTCTGAGCGGGGTGGACATCCCGTGGAGCGAAAAAAAATGATGCAGTGGTCCATGCGGATCACCGCCTATGCCGACCGCTTGCTCAAAGGACTGGATCATTTGGCCTGGTCTGAGCCCATCAAAGAAATGCAGCGCAACTGGATTGGAAAGTCCATTGGCGCAGAGGTAGTATTTGCTGTAAAAGGCTCCAACCAAAAAATTCAAGTGTTCACCACCCGTGTGGATACCATTTACGGTGTAACCTACCTGGCCTTGGCTCCTGAGTCAGACTTGGCCGCCGAGCTGATCACCGATGCCCAGCGAGCTACTGCTGAAGCTTACATTCAGCAGGCAAAAAATCGTTCCGAGCGCGACCGCATGAGCGATGTAAAAACCATTTCTGGTGCGTTTACAGGCTCCTATGCCATCAATCCATTTAACGGGGAAGAAATACCAGTTTGGATAGCGGATTATGTGCTTGCCGGTTACGGAACAGGCGCAGTGATGGCCGTTCCTGCGCACGATGAACGGGATTACAATTTTGCAAGGCATTTTGGATTGAAAATCCGCCAGGTGATTGAAGGATCTATGGAAAATGGATCCTTCCCTGGAAAAGGCGGGATTGTCATCAATTCGGGTAACCTAAGTGGCTTGACCATGAAGGAAGCGATGAACAAATGCATCGCCTTTTTGGAGGAGCAGGGTATTGGCCGAGGGAAAGTGCAGTACCGCATGCGAGATGCCATCTTTACCAGACAGCGCTATTGGGGTGAGCCGCTTCCAGTCTATTTCAAGGACGGACTTCCCTACCTCATCGAAGAAAAAGACCTGCCTTTGGTACTACCTGAGGTAGACAAGTACTTGCCTACGGAAGATGGCGAGCCTCCACTAGGAAGAGCCAAGGATTGGACATATTCCACTGAAACGGGTACCTACCCCTTGGAACTTTCTACCATGCCGGGTTGGGCAGGATCCAGCTGGTATTTTTTCCGCTACATGGATCCAAGCAATACCCACTCTTTTGCAGATAAAGACAAAACGGACTATTGGGGAGCTGTAGATCTCTACATCGGTGGATCGGAACATGCCACCGGACACCTACTCTATTCCCGATTCTGGACCAAGTTTCTGTACGACATCGGAGCAGTTGCTATCGATGAACCCTTCCAAAAAATGATCAACCAAGGCATGATCCAGGGTCGATCCAACTTTGTGTACCGAATCAAAGGGAGCAACACCTTTGTGTCACTTGGACTGAAGGACAACTACGACACCTCTGCCATGCATGTGGATGTGAACATCGTGCACAACGACCAGTTGAACCTGGAAAAATTCAAGGCCTGGAGACCTGATCTGGCCAATGCGGAATTTATCCTGGAAGATGGCAAGTACCATTGTGGGGCAGAAGTAGAAAAAATGTCAAAGTCCAAGTACAATGTGGTCAATCCGGACGACATCATCGAGCGCTATGGGGCAGACACGCTTCGCTTGTACGAAATGTTTTTGGGGCCCTTGGAGCAGTTTAAGCCTTGGAATACCAACGGCATTGACGGGGTGTACAAATTCTTGCGAAAACTGTGGAACCTCTACCATCCTCAAAACGGCGCATTTGCCGTATCTGATCTCCCCGCAAGCAAGGAAGAACTGAAAGCCCTCCACAAAGCCATCAAAAAGATGGAAGAGGACATGGCCAACTTCTCCTTCAACACCTCCGTGTCCAGCTTCATGATCTGTGTGAATGAATTGACCTCTTTGGGATGCAATAAGCGGGAAGTATTGGAGCCTTTGGCTATTTTGGTTTCGCCTTACGCACCACACATCGCTGAAGAACTCTGGGCGCTACTTGGCCATGGGGAATCGATTACCAAAGCCAGTTTCCCTGAATTCCAGGAGGCACATTTGGTAGAAAGTAATTTTGAATATCCTGTGATGATCAACGGAAAGTTGCGTGCCAAGTTGGACCTTCCGCTCACCCTGACTGTTCCCGAGATCGAAAAGGCAGCCCTTGCCGATGCACAGGTTCAGAAATGGCTGGAAGGCAAAGCCCCTAAAAAGGTGATTATCGTACCTGGAAAAATTGTCAATTTGGTCGTTTAACCAGCAGTGGACTAATCAAAGAGCGGGGAAATCCCGCTCTTTTTTTTGTAACTTTCTCATTCAATCCCCTACTAGCACATGATTTTGTATTTGTTTCCAGTACGAACCACCTTTATTGAACGTGACTTGGAAATGATACGTCCTGTAGCCAAGATTGTACCGGTGGAGTTTACCCAGACACCTTGGAAACTCCCGTTGTACTTGGTACTTCAATTTTTTCAATTGCTCTGGTATCTCCCAAAAACGAGTCAATACCTCTGTTTCTTTGGAGGCTACCATACCGTGTTGCCGGTGATTTTTGGGAGAGTTTTTGGTAAAAAATGCACCATCCAAGCAGGAGGAACCGACTGCATCAACATGCCTGAGATTGGCTATGGCAACTTTCGGAAGAATCCGCTTGCTTGGGCTACAGCTTACTCCTTTACCCATTGCAGTTTGATCCTGCCCGTAGCCGAAGCCTTGGTCAGCCAGCACTACAACTATGACCACCGGATCAGTCCGAAGCAGGGGTTGATGCAACTGATTCCAGGTTTGAAGACCCCTATTCAGGTCATTCCAAATGGATTTGATGTGGATTTTTGGAAGGACTCGGGATTGGAACGGGTGAAGCACAGCTTTATTTCTGTGGCCACGAGTACCTCCACTCCTGCCCGTGCTCGGGTCAAGGGATACGACTTGATTGAAGAATTGGCTGCAAGTAATCCGGAATGGAGCTTTACTTTGGTGGGTGACTCCAACTACAACCCTCAATCACCCAATATCCAGGTATTGGGAAAAGAGACCCCAGCATCCTTGGTGCAGCACTACAATACCCATGAATTTTACCTGCAGCTTTCCAGTTCAGAGGGCTTTCCCAATGCCTTGGGCGAGGCCATGGCCTGTGGGTGCGTACCCATTGGATCGGCGGTAGGTGCCATTCCAGAGATTATTGGAGATACCGGGTTGCTCCTTAAGAGAAAAGAGTTGGGCACTTTGCAACAGTTGATTCAGGATTGGATGGCCGGAAAAACTCAGTTGAGCTCACCACGAGCTCGTATTGAACGCTACTTCACCTATGCCAACCGCCGGCATTTGTTGCTTCAAGCACTTTCGTTGAAGGAGAAAAGTTGACCGAAAAAGTTGAGTGCTTCAAAATGAGTAGCCAGAAAATAAAGATCAAAATCAATAATCAACAATTTGGATTTGAAATTCCTGGAAATTTTTTGAATTAATTCTTGAGATTAAATGTAAATCTCCCCTTTCATATAGAGTGCAGCCTTTCCTGTTATTTGT
>CAZPKI010000166.1:0-3691 GCA_964587015.1 uncultured Limnohabitans sp. | reverse complement strand
TTTCAACTAAAAAAACCCAGGTCCACTCGATCTGGGTTTTTTGTTGCCTTTTGAACTCAAATAATATGATTATCCGCAATCATGCTATTAGCTTAGCTCGCCTATCTTAATCTGCGGATAATCGTTGATGGGCCACGGCCCACTGGCAGACCATAGGACACGGCCTACAGGCAGTCAACGGTCCACAGCTAACCTAATTGAGCCTCTAACCTTTTTTCCTCTAGTTAGTGGTGAAAAAGCGGATAATCAGATCAAATAAAAAAACCCGAGTTCATTAAACCCGGGATTAATACTGTATCTATCTAGTAAAATTTTCTATTTCGTTAATCCTTGGTTAGCGGTTTCGCACCGTTGGAGCTCCTCCTTGTTCGCCTTGTCCCTCACCCCCATCTTTCAAGTCGTCGTTGGTGATGGACTTTCTCTTTTTAGGGCGCTGATCCAAACTCATCTTGCCTATTCGGTAGTTGAAGTTCAACTTAAAGTTTAGGTTCTGAATTCGGTTCGTACTGTTTTGCACAATGCTAGGCGTCACAATCTCGTTTCGGATAACAAACTCCTTCATCAAGAAGTTTTCAGCACCGAATCCAAAGGATCCTCTCTTCTCTTTAAACTGCTTGTTGAAGTTCAATCCATAGGCTGCAAAGCCTCCGGAAGTACCTTGCAACTGCACCTGATTGCCACGTGCAAAGGTGAAGAGCTGTGCTTGCCAGTCTCTAGGAAGGGTGTAATTGCCAAACATTCGGCCACTTACGACAAAGCCCTCGTTTTGGGCGGCAAACTTTGGATCTGTCAAGCCGTTGTCAAGCATGGAATAGTACAAGTCCATCCCTCCATTCAGAGAGAATTTGTTGTTGAGGTTTACATTGAAGAACAGGTTGGTTCCTACCGCTTGTTCGCGACCGATATTTTCGAAGGTGGTGAATATGATGCCATCCTCGCGCACATTTCGAATGGATTGGATCGAACCAGTAGTATTTCTATAAAATCCTGTAAAGTTCAAGGTTGTTCCTTTGATAAAGGTACTGTAGCCCAACTCATAGTTGTCCGTTAATTCTGGATCTAGCTCAGGATTACCTTGAGACTGCTGCTGCGGATTGGAAGCTTCAATGTTTGGATTAAGAAAACGTAGGGAAGGGCGCTGAATCCGGCGGTTGTAGGCCAACTTGAGCATGTTGCCATTTTTTAGCTTTCTACTTGCATTGATGCTTGGCACCAAGGTCCCATAGGAAGGAATCTCGGCTTTAAAGTCCGTTTTAAAGTCGGCGATAATCGTCGTGTACTCATACCTAAGCCCTGGCTTTAAGGTATAGTTTTTCAGTACTTGAACAGTGTACGAAAAGTAGGCTGCGGTTACATTTTGGTCGTAGCTAAACTCGTTGCTCAAGGTAGGGTCTGGTAGCGCTACAAATGGGCCTGTAGGGCCCTCAGCTAAGAAGTAAGAGAAATCTGAAGATGCCCTTCTCAAAATATTTTTAGCGCCATATTCAATGATCTGAGAGCCCTTTTCATTGAGCGGATTGACATAATCTATTTGAAACGTAAACTCTTCATTTTTGCTTGGGTTCACATTTCTTAGTCTTGAAAAGATCGTTTCCAGGTCATTTTCTTTAAAAAGCGTGTTCGTAAATGAATTATCTCGCAGGTTATTGGAGTACAAGGTAAGGAAACTCAACTCCTTCCCTTTCTTCTCAAAGGTCTTGGTATAGTTCAAGCTCACATCCACCGAATTGGAGTTGTCTAGCGTGTTAGTTTCACGATTTTGCTGGGCACGCAACACGTCATTCAGCGAGTTTTGCGTTAGAAAATTGTACTGCCAGTTTTCAGAATTTCGAATACCGAAATTGACTGCACCTGTAATGAAATTTTTGGCGTCAATTTCGTAATCAATCCCAAAATTGTAACGCCCAAAAATCTCACTTCGTTCGGTATCTGCTGACTGCTGGGAAGTAGAAACGTTTCCGTTTGCAAGGTTGGTCACTTGCTTGTTTTCAAAGCTTCCCAAGATATTGTATCCTGAACGGCCAAACCCACCCAAAGAAAAGCCCATCTTCCCTTTTCTAGCAGATCCTTGAAGACCCAAATTAGATCCACGAAGGCCGGCTCCAGAGTTGATGTTTAGCGTCATTCCTTGCAGGTTGTTTTTCTTGGTGACAATGTTAATTACACCTGAAGTACCTTCTGCATCGAATCTTGCGGATGGAGAAGTGATGACTTCCACCGCCTTAATTTCGTCGGCAGGAATCTGTCTCAAAGCATCTGCAATGGAGGAAGCGGCAATAGCAGAAGGCCTATTGTCAATCAAGACCAGGATATTGGAGCTACCTCTCATGGATACATTGCCATCTAAGTCTACGGATAGCATGGGCACTCGGCGTAGCACATCGGTAGCATCTCCACCTGCAGTGGTTTTGTCGTTCTCAGCTTTGTAGATGGTCCGATCGACACGCTCTTCGATGAGTTCGCGCTGTCCCTGGACAGTAATTTCCTGAAGGGCTACCCCTTCATCTGAAAGGGCTATTTCTCCCAGATTAATATCTGAGTCAAGCGAATTTACATTGACTGTTCGCTTGATAGTTTCGTAACCCAGAAAGGAAACTTGCAATTCATAGGTTCCTACTGCAAATCCAGTGATGTAAAAAACGCCGTTTCCATCAGCCACGGCACCTGCGATTGAGG
Source organism: uncultured Limnohabitans sp. (assembly GCA_964587015.1). Taxonomy (GTDB): domain Bacteria; phylum Bacteroidota; class Bacteroidia; order Cytophagales; family Cyclobacteriaceae; genus Algoriphagus. Next base: position 1,015 of record CAZPKI010000166.1, on the reverse strand, counting down.
TGGTAGTTCCGACTTTGTAGAGGGCCGCAGTGGCATAGCCAATTGGGCCTCCAGTTTTAAGATCTTTGGCCACACCGAGAATACGGATGGGCTCTTTTTCCGCCCCTGTCTGCTGGCTAAAAGCCATTTGAACAGACAGGAAGAGAAAAAAGGTAAGTAGAAGTTGTACTTTTTTCATGGTTTAGTTTTCAAAGAGACGGTTTAGTCCCCCCTATATACCGCAAAGGTGTGGAGATTGTTTGGGGTACTCAAATCCGATAGACCAGTACGAGCTTCCTGTCGACCAATTGCTCAAAACGAAAGACTAAAATTTTAGGCCTCCAGAAGAGGGGCTTGATGAGTTGATTCTGCCTGTTGGTGGGCAAGAATTAGGTTTTGGTAGATTTGATTCAGAGAAAAAAATAAAATGGCTTAGCTTCACCTCAAGTAAATGTAAGCACATGCTAGCCAATACCCGAAAAAGAAAGCTTTCCATTCTGGTCCACCTCCTAGGCTGGATCATGCTTTGTGTGGTCTTATTGATCCTCTCACCTCTGTCTTGGAGGATGGGGGAGATTGAGCTTCCGGTACAATTCTGGTGGAAACAAATTTACCTGGTTGGACTTTTGATCCTGATTTTTTATTTGAATGCCTGGGGAATTGTCCCCAAGTTTCTACTCAAAGGTAGAAACTACTTGTACCTATTGGTCATCCTCCTAGGAGCCCTCCTATTTTATGCTTTGATTTTCTACTTCGAACAGTTTACTCAGTATGGCATAAAAATGCACGAGCTTTTCAATCCGGACAAGCCCTATACAGGCAAACGCTGGGTGCCGGGAGATGTATTTCAAATGCTTTTGTATGTGATTTCGATTGGCCTGAGCACCTCGGTGGCCCTGGTAGAAAAATGGCAGAAGGATGAGGCTTTTCGAGGGGAGCTGGAGCGGCAACGAATCAATACCGAACTCTCCTACCTTAAGGCCCAGATCAACCCTCACTTCTTTTTCAATACGCTGAACAACATCTATTCCTTGAC
>CAZPKI010000165.1:0-3719 GCA_964587015.1 uncultured Limnohabitans sp. | reverse complement strand
CCAGCCTCAAGGCCATGCATGAACTGGGACTCTTGGAAGACCGAACCATCACCGTCTATTTCAATGGCGACGAGGAAAGCACAGGCAATGGGACCTTATCCAGACAGGATTTCATCGCCAGAGCCAAAACGCATGACCTTGCCTTGGCTTACGAGACGGCTCAGGGTTTTGGCGGAGCGACCGTAGCTCGCCGAGGAGCTTCTGGCTGGGCCTTGAAAACAAGCGGAAAGCAAGGTCACTCCAGTGGAGTCTTTGGCCAAAATGCAGGCTATGGAGCCATCTACGAGGCAGCACGAATACTGAATGAATTTCGCGAAGCCCTCGCAGGGGAAAAGTACTTAACCTTCAACCCAGGCCAAATCGTCGGCGGATCGGATGTGAATATCAATTCAAGTACTGGTGCCGGCAGTTCCCTTGGGAAAACCAATATTGTGGCACGTGAAACCATCGTCACTGGAGATTTGCGCTTTTTAGGGGAAGCACAAAAGGAGGCGGCACGGGCCAAAATGCGGGAAATCGTTGCCAAAAACCTACACCAAACCGACGCAGAAATTACCTTCTACGATTACATCCCTTCCATGGAGCCGACCCCAGGCAATTACGCCCTAGCCGAAACGCTTAGTCTAGTTAGCCAAGACCTGGGCTATGGTCCTGTCAAGCCTGGAGATCCGGGTAGCCGTGGTGCGGGAGACATCTCCTTTGTTGCCTCCTTTATGGACAGTTTGGATGGGCTAGGCGCTTCGGGCTCTGGTGCCCATGCTCCTGGAGAAACCATCAACATGAAGCAATTCCCTGCCTTGATCAAACGAAATACAATTTTATTGTACCGCCTGACTCGATAAGTTGATGAAAAAAATAGTTCTCCCTGCCCTCTTGGCCTTGACCCTATTTTCCAGCCAAACTCCCAAACCTGCAGATCCAATCGCCATGCCGCCCAAGAAAATTATCGTTTATCAGGTCTTTACTCGACTTTTCGGGAACACGAATACCAGCAACATTCCTTGGGGCACCAAAGAACAAAATGGCGTAGGGAAGTTTAACGACTTTACGGATACCGCCTTAGCGGAAATTAAAAAATTAGGCGTGTCCCACATCTGGTACACGGGTGTGCCCCACCATGGGGTGATTGGAGATTTTCCTGAAATCGGCCTCACCTCGGATGATCCAGATGTGATCAAGGGGCGAGCAGGATCTCCCTATGCGGTGCGGGATTACTACCAGGTCAATCCAGACTTGGCTGTGGATGTGACGCGCAGAATGGAAGAATTTGTAGCATTGATTGCCCGTACCCACAAGCAGGGCATGAAGGTGATCATCGACATTGTTCCCAACCATGTTTCCCGGCATTACGAAGGGAAAAACAACCCAGCGGGCGTCCAAGACTTTGGCGCAAAGGACGATACCAACTTGGCTTACGCGAAGAACAACAACTTCTACTACCTGCCAGGCAAGGCCTTTCAAGTTCCTGCTCCCAAAAATGGCTACCAGCCCTTGGGCGGAGCGGCACATCCCTTGAGCGATGGAAAGTTTGAGGAGTTTCCTGCCAAGTGGACGGGCAATGGTTCCCGACTTGCCCAGCCCGATTTTTACGATTGGTACGAAACCGTCAAGGTCAACTATGGGGTTAGCCCCGAGGGAGTCAAGGACTTTGTGTCTCTTCCTGAGGAAGCCTCCACATTGGATATCCAAGCGCATTACGCCTTTTGGCAAGGGAAAGAGGTGCCTGATTCCTGGATCAAGTTTAAAGACATCACCCAATTCTGGCTGGCTAAGGGGGTCGATGGCTTCCGCTTTGACATGGCGGAAATGGTCCCTGTGGAGTTTTGGTCCTACCTCAACTCTCACATCAAAAAGACAAATCCCGATGCCTTTTTGTTGGCGGAGGTATACAATCCAAGCCTCTACCGCGACTACATCCATAAGGGTAAGATGGACTACCTCTACGACAAGGTAGAGTTGTACGACACACTCAAGCACATCATGCAAGGCCATGGATCTACCGACAATCTGGTACCTATCCTCGAAGGGCTATCTGATGTGGAGCACCACATGCTACACTTTCTAGAAAACCACGACGAGCAGCGCATCGCCAGTCCAGAATTTGCGGGCAATCCTTGGAAGGCACTGCCTGCGATGGTCGTATCGGCTACCAGCACAACTTCCCCGACCATGATTTACTTTGGACAGGAAGTGGGTGAGCCAGGTGCAGAGATGGCCGGATTTGGACAGCCCAGCCGAACTTCCATCTTTGATTACATCGGCGTTCCCCAGCACCAGAAATGGATGAATGGGGGGAAATTTGACGGAGGACAACTCTCCGATAACGAAAAAGCGCTGCGCAACTACTATTCGGAGGTACTCAACTTCACGCGTGGAAGTTCCGCGCTGATGGGGGCCTATCAGGATCTGCACCGCTACAACCGCGCAAAAAACTCGGCCTATACCGACAAAACCTTTGCTTACGCCCGCTGGGATGAGGGGCAGAAGTTGCTCGTCGTGACGAATTTTGACGAAACTCAGTCTGTAAATACCGTCCTCCACCTGTCTCCCGAACTCTTGAAAGCCTGGAACCTGAAACCAGGAAATCGGGAAATTCAAGAAGTCCTATTTGGGAAGAAAACCACCCAACTTCGCGTAGACGCCCAAGGTGCGCACATCGACCTGGTCCTCGGCCCTTGGGAGTCGGCTGTGTTTGAAGTGAAGTAAAAAAGTAGGCATTAATTAAGCTATCCAGTAGAAAACCCCTCGCCCTAACTTTATTTTTCTGGGGTCAGGTTGGGATATTGGTTTGTGCGTAGCAACATGACGCACAGATGACGCCTTCTTGTCCATTAAACACTCATTTACTACGATCATATTTGCACATGGAATTTGGTGAACGATTGAAAGAACTTCGAACACGTTTGAATTACTCTCAAAAAGAAATTTCTGAAAAAACAGGCTTAACCCTTCGGACAATCCAACGGATTGAAAACAACGAGGTAAAACCAAGCCTGCATTCATTAAGAGTATTGGGAGAAGCATTGCAAACGGACTTAACTGAAGTTGGAAAATCATCTGTCGCCAAACCCTATGAATTTAATTTCACCATTAAAATCACAGATATGAATCAATTCTTAACTGACCTCAAAGCCTTAGTTAAAACGCACTGGAAAACTATCCTTTTAATTGTGTTAGTGATTTACCTGTTCACCAATTACACAGACATCAAAGCAGGAATCTTAGATGGTTGGAACGGGAAGTAACTATCTGAGAAATTAAAGAAGTAGTAAATCAATTTTTATCCCTCCAAGAAGCTGGGAGAATCGTGGAGACTTATAGATAACTGCCCCTTTGGTGTAAATTTCCAACCGGTCCCTTCTTAAATCCCTGGTTTTGTTTAATTTAAAGTTCCAACTTTTCAAAACCAGGTATGTCTCCAACCGATAAACTCAACCGCCGAGAATTTATTGCTTCCGCGGCTAGCATCGCAGCCACCATATCCATCGTCCCCTCCTCCGTCATTGCCGGCACGGGGCATGTCCCTCCTTCCGACCAACTTACCGTTGCCAATATCGGATGCGGGACACAAGGACTGCGCGAAATGGGGGAACTCTTGAAAAATCCCAAAATCCGTCTTGTCGCCGTATGCGATGTGAATAAGTTTTCCACCGACTACATCGATTGGTCCCCTTACGGAATCCGAAACGACATCCGAAATACTCTGGGAGACACCTCCT
>CAZPKI010000164.1:0-3721 GCA_964587015.1 uncultured Limnohabitans sp. | reverse complement strand
GATGGCGTACACCCCAATGCGGAAGGGCTAGGAATTATGGCCCGAGTGATCAGCAGAAGGATACGGCTGTAGGCTGCCAATCCCTAAAAACAAAAAACCACAGCCTTTCTCAAAGCTGTGGTTTTTTTGTTGCTTGTAAGGTTTACTTTCCAGCAAGTGCATTGGCACCTGCCACAATCTCGAGAATTTCGTTGGTAATAGCTGCCTGACGTGTACGGTTGTACATCAATTTCAACTCCTTAAGAAGTTCACCAGCATTTTCAGTTGCCTTATCCATAGCTGTCATTCGTGCGCCATGCTCTGAGGCATTGGATTCTAGAACAGCTTTGTAAAATTGTATTCTCAAAGAAATAGGAACCAATTCCTCAATGATGTAGGTACGTGAAGGCTCAAGCAAGTAGTCTGTTTCAGCAGTACTTACCGTATCTGACGCTGATGAGGCCATGGGTAAAAACTGCTCTACGCGAATCTCCTGTGTTGCCACATTCTTGAATTCGTTGAAAACTAGAAATACTTGATCGTAATCACCTGCCAAAAACCCATTCATGGCAAACGTAGCTGCTTCCTTAACAGCCTCAAAACTTAGCTGTTGGAATATCCCAAAATAGGCATCTACCAAGTGGTACTCCGATTTTTTATAGTATTCGTAGGACTTCTTTCCAATGGGTAGGATGCTGATTTCAGCACCAGAAAATTGTTGACTGATGGCAGTGTTGGTCGCCTTGATGATGTTGGTGTTGAATGCGCCGCAAAGTCCTTTGTCTGAAGTTACAGGAACTAAGAGTACCTTCTTCATCTCACGCTTCACTGCAAAAACAATGTCTTCATCCCCTTCAGAGGCCGAGGATACATTGTTGAGGATTGCAGTCAACTTTTGAGAATAAGGACGCATCTGAACGATCTTTTCTTGCGCTCTTCTCAACTTAGCAGCGGAAACCATTTTCATGGCTTTCGTGATCTGCTGCGTCGACATGACCGAATTTATTCGCTGCTTTACTTCCTTGAGGTTAGCCATCAGAGATTGCTTTGTGCGTATAACAAGCCCTGCCAGCAAGCTGGCAGGGAATTAATAGAATTTACTTCGCGTATTTAGGTGCTAGTTCAGCAGCTGCAGTTGCAAGGATTTTGCCTGCACCATCGATATCACCTTTTAGAATCAACTGAATTGCTTCAGGATAAGAGGACTCCAACAAGAGGTAGAACTCCTTTTCAAAAGCTCTTGCTTTTTCAACAGGAACCGAATCCATCAGACCTTTAGTAGATGCATAGATGATGGCAACCTGATTGGCTACTGAAACAGGCGCATACTGTGCTTGCTTCAAAATCTCCTGGTTACGACGTCCACGCTCGATCGTTCTTTTGGTTGAAGCATCGAGGTCAGAACCAAACTTGGAGAAAGCTTCCAATTCACGGAATTGTGCTTGGTCCAACTTCAAGGTACCTGCCACTTTCTTCATGGACTTGATTTGAGCATTACCTCCTACACGAGATACCGAGATACCTACGTTGATCGCTGGACGAATACCAGAGTTAAACAAGTTGGTTTCCAAGAAAATCTGACCATCCGTAATCGAAATTACGTTGGTGGGGATATAGGCAGACACGTCACTTGCCTGAGTTTCGATGATCGGCAATGCGGTCAAGGATCCTCCACCTTTTACCAATGAACGGATGGAATCAGGAAGGTCATTCATCTGCTGCGCAATGGCATCAGACTGGTTGATTTTTGCAGCTCTTTCCAAAAGTCTGGAGTGCAAGTAGAATACGTCACCTGGATATGCTTCACGTCCTGGAGGTCTTCTCAAGAGTAGGGAAACTTCACGGTAAGCTACCGCTTGCTTCGAAAGGTCATCGTAAACTACTAGAGCAGGGCGACCGGTATCTCTAAAGAATTCACCGATAGCAGCACCCGTAAATGGAGCAAAGAACTGCATAGGAGCAGGGTCGGAAGCAGGAGCTGCAACTACCACTGTGTATGGAAGCGCTCCACCTTTTTCAAGGGCAGCCACTACACCCGCTACAGTAGAAGCTTTTTGTCCGATCGCTACATAGATACAGAATACGGGCTCCCCTTTATCGTAGAATTCACGTTGGTTAAGGATGGCATCAATTACAACAGCAGTTTTACCAGTTTGACGGTCACCAATCACCAATTCACGCTGTCCACGTCCAATTGGGATCATCGCATCAATAGACTTGATACCAGTTTGAAGAGGCTCAGTTACTGGCTGACGGTAGATTACACCTGGAGCTTTCCGCTCCAAAGGCATTTCATACAAGTCGCCAGTGATTGGACCCTTGCCATCGATGGGATTACCTAGCGTGTTGACCACTCGGCCCAACATGCCCTCACCTGCTTGGATAGACGCAATCTTTTTAGTTCGCTTGACGGTATCTCCTTCTTTTACTTGCTTGGAGTCTCCAAAAAGTACAGCACCCACATTATCCTCTTCGAGGTTGAGCACCATTGCCTTCAGGCCGTTGTCAAACTCCAACAATTCACCGGCCTGCGCCTTAGAAAGTCCATAGATACGGGCTACACCATCCCCTACTTGGAGGACTGTTCCCACTTCTTCGAGTTCGGCTTCGGTTCTGGCACCAGAGAGTTGTTCTCTCAAAATTGCTGAAACTTCATCAGGTCTTACTTCTGCCATGATTGGATACGGTTGAGTATTTTCGTTAAAACTGTTTTTCGTAATGATTCTGAGCAAACTGGATGCGCAGTGCATTGAGTTTGCTGCTGATAGATTCATCAAGCTGTCGGTCATTGACCTTGAGCACAAATCCTCCAATCAGTGAAGGGTTAATTTTTTCTTCAAGTTGTACTTCCTTCAACCCGCTGATCTGCTTCACCAAAGCCACCAACTGATTGCGCTGCCCTTCAGTAAGTGCAGTCGTAGTGGTTACTTCTGCCACCTGGATAGAACGGTACAAGTTGTACTGTACCACAAACTCTTTGGCCACATCCAAAAGGATGTTTTCTCTATTTTTTCTTGAAATAATTTGAAAAAAAGAAAGCGTCAAGGGGTTAGCTCCTTTGGCAAAAAGTGCTTTTAGTACATTTAATTTTTTATCCGAGCCCAATACTGGGTTTGAAAGTGCAAGGCCTAGTTCACGAGTGCTTTTGCCCATCGCTGCTAAAGACTTGAAATCTTCAAAAACCCCTTCCAGCTGTCCTTTTTCAATGGACAAATCCAATATTGATTTGGCGTACCGGGAGGCAACTCGCTGGTTAGACATGCCGAATTAGTTAAGCTTAAGGTCTTTAATAAACTGGTCTACAAGCTCTACCTGAGCTTTGTCGTCTCCTAATTTCTTGCGGAGTAACTTTTCAGTTACTTCCAAAGTCAATAAAGCAACCTGATTTTTTACTTCTGTCAACGCTGCTTTCTTCTCTGTTTCAATCACCGCCTTAGCAGCTTCAATCAGTTGAGCACCCTGCTTGGATGACTCGGCTTTGGCATCTTCAATCATTTTAAGTGAAGCTTCATGCGCTTTGCTCAAAATAACATCCCGCTCCAATCTAGCCTCCTGAAGTAGTTTTTCATTTTCTGCCTTCAAGTTGGACATCTCGTTTCTAGCTTGCTCAGCGGACTTCAATGCGCCATCAATGCTTGCCTCACGTTCAGCCAAAGAGGCTAAGATAGGTTTCCAAGCAAATTTGATTAGAATAAACAAAAGGGCTAAAAAGCCAATGAGTTGCCAGAAAATCAGGCCGGCA
>CAZPKI010000163.1:0-3735 GCA_964587015.1 uncultured Limnohabitans sp. | reverse complement strand
CTTTATTATTTCACGATCTTTTTCTTTTGAAATAGAACGCTCATTTAGAAAATACTTTGTACTTGGTACTTTGTACCTTGTACCTTTCTACAACCATTAACTCCTTAAACTCCATTCGATTGGCTAAAGTAAAAACTACCTTTTTCTGTCAAAACTGCGGGGCGCAGAGCCCTAAATGGATTGGTAAATGTCCTGCTTGCGGAGACTGGAACACCTATGTGGAGGAAATTGTCCAAAAAGAAGATCTTGGAAAAGGAAGCTGGAAACCGCAGGGCTCGAGTGTCAAGAAAGCCAGTACACCCAAGAAAATTTCTGAGGTCAATTACGAGGAACAGCCCCGCTGGATTACTTCCGATCCGGAATTGGACCGTGTGCTGGGTGGTGGAATTGTCTCGGGTTCCTTGGTGTTGATTGGAGGGGAACCCGGTATCGGCAAGTCTACGCTTATGCTTCAGATAGCCCTGACCCTCAAAGGCAAAAAAGTGCTCTACGTCTCTGGGGAGGAAAGCGAAGCGCAAATCAAAATGCGCGCAGATCGAATGGCGGCCAAAAACCCAGATTGCTACGTCTTATCTGAAACGAATACCCAGCAGATTTTTCAACAAATCGAGGCCCTCAATCCTGATTTTTTGGTCATCGACTCCATCCAAACCCTCCACAGCCAATTTGTAGAATCTGCAGCCGGTTCGGTTTCCCAGGTACGGGAATGCACCGCGGAGCTGATGAAGTTTGCCAAGGAAACCGGCACGCCCGTATTTCTGATTGGCCACATCACCAAAGACGGTTCCATTGCGGGACCCAAAGTCCTCGAGCACATGGTGGATACCGTCCTGCAGTTTGAAGGAGACCGTCACCTGACCTACCGCATCTTGCGCACCTCCAAAAACCGATTTGGTTCTACGCACGAACTCGGCATCTACGAAATGCGAGCAGAAGGCTTGCGCGCCGTCTCCAACCCCTCCGAAATCCTACTCACCCAACGGGAAGAAGTACTCAATGGAGTGGCCATCGGCGCGATGCTAGAGGGTAACCGCCCCTTGCTGATTGAGATTCAATCCCTAGTAAGCCCAGCTACATACGGTACGCCCCAGCGAAGCAGCACGGGACACGATGCCAAGCGCCTCAACATGCTTTTGGCCGTGTTAGAAAAACGTGGAGGCATGCGCCTCGGGCAGCAAGATGTGTTCTTGAATGTGGCAGGAGGCCTGCGCGTAGACGATCCAGGCTTGGACTTGGCGGTGTGCGCATCCTTGATTTCCAGTTACGAGGACACCCCCGTTTCGGAGCAAATTTGCTTTGCCGGAGAGGTAGGCTTGGGAGGAGAAATTCGTGCTGTGTCTCGCATTGAAAATCGCATCGCTGAAGCAGAGAAACTCGGCTTCAAGAAGATTGTCGTTTCCAAGTATGCGGTCAAAGGATTGGACTTGAGCAAGTTTAAAATCCAAATTATCCAAGTGAGCAAATTGGAGGAGATGTATCAGCTGATTTTTTGAGTTTGCTCCTTGTTGAAAAAGGGAACTGATCCTTAAGCCCCAATTCAAGGCCAAGCCCTGATTGAATCAGATTTCAAGTCTTGTGCTATATCTTTAAAAAATAATTCTACGCTTTTCCCCTATGTCCCAAAAGGAAATTATCCCCGATCAAAACTTAGACCCAAAAGATTGGGAGGCCATGCGAGCGCTTGGCCATCAGATGGTCGATGACCTCATTGACTATTGGGCGGGTATCCGTGAGCAAAAAATATGGAGACCCATCCCAGAGGAGGTGAAAGAGGTTTTTGATCAGCCTATTCCTGAACAGGGACAATCCCCCGAAGAAGTATATCGGGAGTTTAATGAGTATATTTTTCCCTACAACAAGGGGAATGTCCACCCCCGATTTTTTGCTTGGATCCAAGGTACGGGCACTCCAATGGGGACCTTTGGAGATTTACTGGCCTCAGGGATGAATCCCAATACTGCCATCGGCGAGCATTCGGCCATGTATGTGGATCGGCAGGTGGTGAACTGGTGCAAGGAGTTGATGAACTTCCCTTCCGAAGCCTCCGGAATCCTTGTTAGTGGAGGTTCCATGGCGAATATCACCGCCTTGACGGTAGCGAGAAATTCGTTTGGAGAAGAAAAGATTCGACAGAAAGGACTGAAGGCGGCCTCGGGTCAGCTGCTCATTTACTGTTCGGTAGAAACGCACTCCTGCATCCAAAAGGCTGCCGAAATCATCGGACTAGGGACAGATGCGGTCCGAAAAATTGGGGTTAACGAACGATTTGAACTAGATGTCCAGCTATTGAAAGCCCAGTTGGAGGAGGACCTTCAGGCAGGATTCCTTCCCTTCTGCCTAGTGGGTACAGCAGGCACTGTCAATACGGGTGCCATTGATCCCATGGTGGAGCTGTTGGAGATTTCAAGAGCCTATGGGCTTTGGTTTCATGTGGATGGTGCTTATGGTGCCTTGGGTAAACTGGATCCAAACTATGCCGATGCTTTGCGGGCCATTGAGGAAGCAGATAGCTTGGCTTTCGACCTGCACAAGTGGCTGTATGTGCCCTATGAAGTGGGGTGTACGCTTATCCGAGATGCAAAAAAACACCGCGATTCCTTTGCCATCACACCCAATTACCTCCTGCAGGAGAAGCGGGGTCTTTCGGGAGGCTTGGATTCCATCAACAATTACGGATTTGAGCTCTCTCGTGGCTTTAAGGCGCTGAAGGTATGGATGTCTCTCAAAGAGCACGGAAGAGCGAAGTATGCCGCTATGATTGCTCAAAACAACCGCCATGCAGCCTATCTGGCCGAATTGGTGGAGGAAAATCCATACCTGGAACTTACGGCTCCGGTATCCATGAGTATTACTTGCTTTCGAATGATCCAGCCCAACTGGGGGGAAGAAGCCCTTCAGGCGCTCAATAAAGAGATTTTACTTCGTCTGCAAGAAGAGGGAATTGCTTCCCCCAGCTCTACGATATTGAATGGGAAGTATACCATGCGTATAGCCAATGTCAACCAACGAACCCAAAGGGAAGACATGGACCTGTTGGTACGGGAAGTGCTTCGTATAGGAATGCAAAAAATTGCGCAAGATTAAGTCCTATTTGTTTCAGTTTACGTTAAGGTATTTTATACAACTTAACTTTACCAACTATGCGAAAAACGCTCTTTTTTACGATGATTTTAGCCGGTCTAGTCCTTGGCTCCATTTCTACACAAGCACAAGAACTAGGCTTACGATTTGGGCACCTCAATGGGAACAATGTGGCTTTGGATGGGATTTTCTCTACAGGAGAATTTAGTAGGGTACACGGCAACCTAAGTTTTGGGCAGAATGGCCTAGGATTGGATGCACTTTGGAACCCGATTTACGACGACATTCCCGATACCGATTTCAAGTGGTATGCAGGTTTTGGTCCTTCAGTCTACTTATCAGACAATTTTAGACTAGGAGCTGCCGGAGAGGTGGGTGTAGAATATGCCTTTGCCGAGGTACCTATTACCCTAGGTCTGGATTTTAGGCCCTACCTGTTTTTGGTGGAGGTTACCGAATTTCGGGCTGGCTTTGGATTCAATGCCCGCTGGAGATTGAACTAATCCGGATGAAATACAAAAAACCCTGCTTTCAAGACAGGGTTTTTTGTTTCCTTAATCTGATTATCCGCTTTTTCACTACTAACCAGAGAAAAAAAGGGTTGAGGTTCAATTAGATGAGCTGTGGACCGTTGACTGTCGTCTGTCAACGATT
>CAZPKI010000162.1:0-3736 GCA_964587015.1 uncultured Limnohabitans sp. | reverse complement strand
GGAGCACTTTTTTCTCCATCAGCCGAAGGATGGCCGCGGCCACGTAGGTTTTGGTTACGCTTGCAATCCGGAAGGTTTGGGTTGCCTGCAAGGAATCTCTAATGCTGAGGTCGTTGATCCCGGCAGCACCCGACCAAGCTAACTTCCCGTCTCCCGACTCGATGGTAAATAGGACTCCCGGGTTGCTGGAGCTGAGTTCGGATTGAAGGATCTGATTGAAATTTTGCCCTTTTGTATTAGTTACTGTAAACCCTAAAAAAAATAGACTAAGAACGAGGTGGATTGGTTTCATAGGGTGATTGAAATGAGGTAGTTTTTTTAAAGTAAGTGGAGTGGCTATTCTTCGGGAATAGCCATGGTATGGTTGGCAATTAGTTTCCACTTGCCGGCTACTAGCGCGTAGGTTCGCATGAAATGGTAGTTGGTGGGTTGTTGCCCTCGATCTACCACCGTAAAGCCGCTCACCACTGCGGTTTGTCCCAGGATGACTACTTGATGGTCTCGAGGACTTCGGTTTCGCGTATCGTCCTGTTGTCCTGCGCGGATTTTTTTTGCCCGACTGAGGGCTTCTTCCTTTCCGTCGATTTGGGTCGCATGGTTATGCACCCAGACAAACTCCTCTGCCAAGAGCTGATCCAAAAATTCCACCTCCGAATTCAACAGTGCCCTTTCCCAACTCTTATCCAACTCCACCAGCTGCTGTTGGGTGGTTTGAGCTAAGGATGAAAAACTAATGAAGAGAAAAGTCAGAAGGAGGGGAAGAGATTTCATGGGAAGGGCTGCTTTTTGATACTCCCTAAAAATAGAGTTTAAACTTAAATTTTTGCGCGCAGCAGATGAAAAAATCACCGTTTAGGAATGAGAATAAAATCATAAGCAGGCATTTAAATCTCTTGCCGTTAGTGAAGGTTTTTTTAATCAAAATCTCTACCTTTTTGAGGTGAAAAATTACCTCCTAATAATTCTTTTTCTTTGTGGTATTCACCCCGCTTTGGCAAAGGAAAAAGTCCTTCGCATTGGAGTTGCTGGGTTGAATCACGGCCATGTGGGCTGGGTTTTTGAAGCGAATAAGCGTCCTGATATTGAAATTGTTGGTATTGCTGAGCCCAATAGAGCTTTGGCTGAAAGGTATGTCCTAGCCCATGGATTGTCCATGGATTTGATTTTTGAATCTCTCGAAGAGCTGTTGAAAAAGACGAATCCTGAAGCTGTCACTGGCTTTGGAACTACCTTTGCGCATTTGGAGATTGTACAGTTATGCGCTCCTCGCGGCATCCATGTAATGGTGGAAAAGCCCCTCGCAGTCAGCTTGGACCATGCCAAAGAAATGGCAAATCTTGCCCAAAAACATCAAATTCACCTATTGACGAATTACGAAACCTCTTGGTATGCTACCAATGAAAAATTATACCAGCTAGTAAAGGCTGGGCAAATTGGTGACGCTAGAAAAATAGTTGTCCGTGATGGTCACCGAGGACCTAAAAAAATTGGAGTAAGTCCTGAGTTTTTAGAATGGCTGACCGATTTGGAATTGAATGGGGCAGGAGCCCTGATGGATTTTGGTTGCTACGGTGCCAACCTCAGCACCTGGCTATTGGATGGAAGGAGGCCAATTTCGGTTACCGCGATTACCCAGCAACTTAACCCTGGTGATAATCCCAAAGTGGAGGATGAGGCAACCCTTATTTTAACTTACCCAACTTCTCAGACGGTAATCGAAGCATCGTGGAACTGGCCAATTGGAAGAAAAGACATGGAAGTTTACGGGATGACTGGGGCAATTTTTTCTGACAATGCCAAAAACCTTCGCGTTCGAATGGCTAAAGGCTATGACGGATTTGAGGAAGAAAAATTTGAGTTGGATGCCCGACAGGAGCCCTTTGACGATCCCTTTTCGGTTTTGAAAGCAGTGGTATGGGGGGAGATTAAACTCGATGCATTTGATCTATACAGCCTAGAAAATAATATGATTGTTATGGAGATTTTGGAAGCAGCAAAAGAAAGTGCCGCATCAGGAAAAACAGTTTTTCTTTCAAAATAAACTATTAGGTGACCTATAGTAGTCAAGAGTGCTCAAATAAGATGTCCTGATAGGGTTTCAATAGTAGTTTGCAAAATGGAATAAGACGCTTGGTTTACTTAGCTTTTCTATTCTGAAAAATCAGACAAAAATCTGCTTCCGCAACTAGTACTTGATTCAAGCCATTACTTGTTAAATTTAAATTTATGGCACCATCTATAACCCAAACTTCAACGAAAGACCCGCCTCGGTCATTTTTTTCCAAACTTAGATTTTTGGGACCTGGCTTTATTCTTTCGGCCTCTATTGTTGGGTCTGGGGAGTTAATTGCCACTACAGTTCTAGGAGCAAGAGGTGGATTTATCACCTTTTGGGTTATTCTGGTCAGTTGCTTTGTGAAAGTTGCCATACAGCTTGAATTCGGTAAAAACGCAATCCTTACCGGGAAGACCTTAATGTTTTCTTTTGCAAAACTCCCTGGCCCTACTTTCAAAAAAGTGAATTGGGCAATTTGGGCTACATTTTTACTTACCCTGTTAAAGATTTTACAAGTAGGAGGTATGCTCGGTGGTGCTGCTATAGCTATCAGCATGCTATTTCCACAAATCCCAATAGTGATCTGGATACTGATTTTAGGAATCCTGTTAAGCTTCTTAATCTATAAAAATTATTATTCCATCATTGAGAAAACTTCAATTTTGATGGTTGCAGGTTTTACTCTTTTAACACTTGCTTCAGTTTTAGCTATTTCTTTTACTCCTTTTGGATTTACTTTTTCAGATGTAATGAGTGGATTGAGATTTGAACTGCCGCCTGATCTTGTTTTCATTGCAATCGGAGCATTTGGAATCACAGGAGTGGCCAGTGATGAAATCATCGCGTACACCTATTGGTGTCAGGAAAAAGGATATGCAAACCATACAGGAGTAAATGATGGATCCGAAGAATGGCAAATGAGGGCAAATGGTTGGATAAAAATCATGCAACTTGATGCGATCGTTGCAATGCTAATTTACACCCTTGTGACAGCTGCATTTTACCTTTTGGGGGCTTCGATTCTCTATGGCCGGAAGGAAATTCCAGAAGGGAATGAGTTAATTAATGCTTTGGCCTCCATCTACACCCAGTCTTTAGGGACTGAAGCCCGTTTTGCGTATTTGGCTGGGGCTTTCTTCGTATTGTACTCCAGCGTATTTGCTACTTTAGCGTATTGGTCAAGACTATTCCCAGACATATTTGGGCAACTGGGATGGATAAATCCGGATAGCCTGACTGACCGAAAGAAGTGGGTTGCCATTCTGGCTTGGCTTTTCCCATGCCTATGGGTAATCGCTTATCTGTTTGTAGAGATGCCAACTTTCATGATTCTTTCAGGGGGTGTGGTCGGCTCTGTTTTACTTTTGATTGTTGTTTTCGCCGCAATTCATTTCAGGTTTCAGAACAAATTTTTAAAGATTGCTTCTGGACTTGTTTCTGAACTAATGTTTTGGCTTAGCGTAGCTTCCATTGCATCTGTTTCAATTTATGGGATTTTCAAATTGTTCTAAGCCGAAATCCATTTTTCCTTTCAACGGATCTCTGTAAATCAAAAAGAAGAAGGATTGTACGAAGTACCAAGTACAATGTACCAAGAAGAGTGTACGAAGTACCAAGTACTATTTACCAAGTACAGAGAAGCAAGAGGCGGGAAACCTGCCAGCGGTAGGCAGGCAAGAG
>CAZPKI010000161.1:0-3754 GCA_964587015.1 uncultured Limnohabitans sp. | reverse complement strand
AGTCCTGCCCAACTCATTTGTCCCTGTGACTTGCATGTGGATCGGGTAGGGAGAAAATTAGGATTGATTACCCGCAAGCAAACCGACTGGGGCACCGCCCTGGAGCTCACTCAAGTTCTTCGATCCTTTGATCCGCTAGATCCTGTGAAGTATGATTTCGCGCTATTTGGACTAGGAGTAGAAGAGAAGTTTTAGAATGAGATTCATTACCTCCTAGCTTCTTTAGCTTAAAAAGGTGCTTTGATGTTGAAAAAGAAGTTACCCAAGCCCTGCTTGGAAACGGAGTACTCGAAGCGGAAAACGGCATCGTAACCGGTTACAATATCAATTCCTGCACCATAGCCGAATAGGTACTGATTTGTAAGTGCTAGATTTTCTGGAATCCGATTGCGGTCACGAACAGCCCCTTGGTCAAAGTTGCCGCTGAGGTAAATACTGAGCGGAAGCGTATTGAATTGATCGTTGTAGATGGCTCGAGAAAGGTCAAAACTGGTGTTGATCAGTTGGTAACGCAAGCTATTTTTTTGGACAACCAGTTGCTGCCCCTCAATCACATTGAGTTCGTAGCCCCGGATGAAGTTTGGGGAATAGCCTATTCCTCGTACCAGGGTATAGGGCTGGTTGGGACTCATAAACCAGCCTGCTGTTAATCCAGCGGCAAAGTGAAACCTTTTTCCAAAAGGGATGTATCGGTTTGCTGTTACATTAATTTCCAATTCATCCAGTTCCTTTCTAGAGAAAAGTCCGTATTTCGTCGCGGTCAATTGTAACAATTCCCCTTTAGTGGCATAGGCAATGTTATCGCGTTTGTCATGCAAAAAGGAGTACTGGAAAAAGGAAAAAGAGAGTCGATTGCCCGGTTGGAGAAAGTAGTTGGGGTTTTGCTCCAGTACTTTTGGAGATACCCAAGTAGTGCTATGGCCTAGCGTCAGTAAATGGAAGTTGTAAAAGGTGCGACGAAACGTGTAGCGAAGTGCTGTGGCGAAATTTTTCCGCAATACTTCCTCGAGGGCTGAAGTGTAAAATAGTTGACGATTGTTTTTTGAGGCGATAGGAACAGTTTTCTGATCTCGGTAGCTGAGATGAAATGTGAGCCCATGCTTTTGTTGCCGATCAATATAGGGCTTGGAATAAATTACTTCAAGCCCTTTAGTAAATCCTAGCTGACCTGAGAAACGAAATTTTTCATTTCTGCCCCCCACATTGGTATGATTTATTTTTATTCCATAGTTGACGCGAGACCAGTCCCGTTCCTGGTTGGTCCACCACTCAGCGAAGTTTCGGTCGGCCAACTCAAAAATAACCGATGGAAGCACATACCAGCGCTCTTTGACTGCAATCAATACTTCGACCTCTTCTGGGCCTGTGCGTAGCGGCGTAATCTCCACCTCATTGAATAGGCGAAGGTTAAAAATTTTCTGTTGATCTGCATTGAGGATATCTAGGAAGGTTTCCCAATCGTAGCTGTAATTGGTAATGAAATCCAGTTCGCGAAGAATGATCTCCTTCTCCGTTTTTTCATTCCCGATGATGTAGATGGAATTGACGCGTATTTGTTTTGGAGTTTCCAGCACAGGAAGGCTGTCTTGCCCTTGAACTGGAAGCTGAAAAAGGAATACCCCGCAAATAAAAAGTAAGCTGCGAACCGCAAATAAAAACTGGCGAAAAGAAAATTTATACCGGTAAATTTGCTCCAATCGTTGCATGTTTGAAAAAAATGGGAAGCACTATGTTCAAGACCTACCTCCGAAAGATAGCCATATTTCCTGTACTGGTCTACCAATATGTGATTTCACCAATTTTCCCAGCTAGCTGCCGATACAATCCTACCTGCAGTCAATACATGAAAGAAGCCATCCTCAAGCATGGTGTACTCAAAGGAGGATGGTTGGGACTCAAACGGATCGGTAGATGTCAGCCCTGGGGAGGACATGGTCACGACCCCGTACCTTAGTCGATTTTTGGGCTTCCTTTTTTTAATGCTCGAATTACCATAATCAACCCTATAGCAATCAGAGGGATACTCAAGAGTTGCCCCATATTCAACTGCATGGATTGTTCAAAATCCACCTGAACTTCTTTGAAGAATTCCCATCCAAAGCGTGATCCAAACACCAGAATGAAAAACAGGCCGAAAAGTAGCCCATCGGGGAGTTTGGATTTGTACTTCATCCACAGGCTTAGTAGCAATAGGAAGATTAACAAATAGGTTACTGCTTCGAATATTTGAGTGGGGTATTTTACTCGTCCAAGGGTTTTAACTGTTACCAAATAATTGGTTGCCTGTTCTTTGATTTCTAGCTGGAGGGGTGTGTTTTGTGGCTCCGCCAAAAACTCTTTGGAGGAGTTAAACTGTGTGAGTGCATACTTGATGTCTTGCGTAAGTACAGACTCCAAACTCTCCTTCGTGTAATTGCCCTTCGAGATTACAAGATCGAAGTTGACGGGCACAATTCCTGTCCCAATAATTTCCCCGTCCCGATCCAAAGGCTTGTAAGCTTCGATGGATTCGATGGGTACACGTAGCGTACTCAAGATTTCTTCTGTATCGCGAGCATAGACAATTCCAGTGTCCGAATTGGTGTCTTTCCCGCCAATTTCTGAATTCATCAAATTACCCGTCCGAATCAGCGCTCCAGTCAGTGCTACAACGATCACAATCCGATCCACTACCCAAAGGTAGCGCATGCCCTGGTTCCGTCTACAGTAGAGCCAGAGGGCTATAGGAATAGAAATCGCAGCACCATGGGAGGCTAGTCCTCCTTCCCAAATTTTAAGAATATTCAAGGGGTTGCCCAGGTATTTTTCTGGCTCATAAAACAATACATGTCCCAAACGTGCGCCAATGATGGTAGCCAAAACCATGTAAATTGTGAGCTGATCTACCAATTCAGGATTTTTTCCTTCTTTCTTAAAAAAGTGAACCATGATTGGCTGGGAGATGATAAATCCCAAGGCGAAAAGTAAACCGTACCATCTGAAGCGATCAACGCCTTCGAAAATCGTAGGACTAGGATCCCAAACAATAAAGCTAAAAAGAAATGAAAGCATGCTTAGTTCTGGTCTAATTGAGTTAATTCTTCTTCAAAACCTCCAGAGAGGATAGGGAATCGACACCAGGTTTTGGGGTCTACATTGAAATCATCCAAGTGGAAGGAAGGAGCCAATCGTTCCCTTTTCCATTGATTTCGAGACCAAAGTCGGAAGAATTTTTTAATATATTCCTTCAGTTCAGCCTCTTCAAACTCATTTTTTTTCCGCAGCGCAACAAATACCTCTAGGGGTGAACGACGGTCTCGGATTGCCAAGCGTTCGATCTCAACCAAAAGGGAATAGGGCATGAGGTCTTTTTCATCCGTTTG
The DNA here is from genome assembly GCA_964587015.1 of uncultured Limnohabitans sp. Classification (GTDB taxonomy): domain Bacteria; phylum Bacteroidota; class Bacteroidia; order Cytophagales; family Cyclobacteriaceae; genus Algoriphagus. The sequence continues at coordinate 392 of CAZPKI010000161.1, read as the reverse complement.
GCTTCGCTCAAGTGGACGCAATTCAGCGGTAGGGGTCAGTGAATTCACCTCACGCAAACCTGGTCGGTCTAGGTTTTTTTCAGCCCACTGCAACCAGTGGATCACAAAATCCTTATCCACACCAGCAATCGGAGAAATGCTTCCACTGGTATCCCCATCCATGGTCGCATAGCCCACATCTCCCTCACTACGATTGGAAGTGGATAGGAGCAAGGCATTTTTCAAATTGGTGAGGAGCCAGATGATGGGTGAGCGCGTACGTGCTTGGATATTCTGTAAACTGATATCGTCTTGCTCCCAAGTAAGTGCTCTTTCCAAAGCTGCTTCGATTTTTTGTGTGTAGCCCTGCACTTCCTCGTCGATGGTCCAACTCATAAAGGTTGCCCCAAGAC
>CAZPKI010000160.1:0-3808 GCA_964587015.1 uncultured Limnohabitans sp. | reverse complement strand
GATAGTAGTTGATATCGATCACCTTATTCAAGTTGCGGGTAGCCACTTTGGTGATTTCGTATAGTTTTTGGTGGTCAAAGCGTAGCACACCATCTTCACCTGCAATCACAAATTTGGGTAGCGCAATCGAGGCAAGGTTACAAACTGCTACTTCATCAGGAGCGGTATATTCGATGATCTCGGTGCATAGGTTAGAAGATTTGATGGTTCCCAAGTTCTGCTGATTGGATTTTCCGTTTGCAGCATCCTTGTAGAGCATGTAAGGGGTACCGGTTTCAATTTGAGATTCCAATACTTCAAACCAAAGTTCTTGTGCTTTGATCGTTTCTCTGGCTTTTCCTTCCTTCTCGTACTTTTCGTACAATCGTACAAATTCTTCTCCATGGCAATCTGAAAGGCCAGGAGCTTCATTCGGGCAGAAAAGAGACCAGTCTTCGTTGTTCTCTACACGCTGCATGAATAGATCTGGAATCCACAAGGCATAGAATAAATCTCTTGCACGCATCTCTTCCTTACCATGGTTTCTTCGTAATTCAAGGAAGTCCTTGATATCTGCATGCCAAGGCTCCAAGTAGATGGCGAAGCTTCCTTTTCGCTTTCCTCCACCTTGGTCCACATATCGGGCGGTCATGTCAAAGTTTCGTAGCATAGGTACGATTCCATTGGATACTCCGTTGGTACCTTTGATATAACTTCCCTTTGCTCGTACATTGTGGATAGAAAGACCAATGCCTCCCGCAGATTGTGAGATTTTAGCGCAGGACTTTAGCGTATCGTAGATTCCGTCGATGCTATCATCCTTCATGGTGAGCAGGAAGCAGGAAGAGAGCTGCGGCTTTGGAGTGCCCGCGTTAAAAAGAGTTGGGGTAGCGTGTGTAAACCACTTTTCAGAAAGCAAATTGTAGGTTTCAATCGCTGCGTCTAAATCCTCACGGTGAATACCTACGGCCACGCGCATCAGCATGTGTTGCGGACGCTCTACTACCTTTCCATCCAGACGGATGAGGTAGCTTTTTTCCAACGTTTTGTACCCAAAATAGTCGTAACTGAAGTCACGCTTGTAATCGATCGCCTCATCGAGTTTTGCTGCGTGCTGCTTAATAATTCCATAAACCTCAGTGTCCAATAGCTGGGCATTTCCTCCGGTTATCGGATTGATATAGGTATACAGTCTTTTCATGGTATTCGAAAAAGACTGGCTGGTAGTTTTGTGTAGGTTAGAGATGGCAATCCGTGCTGCCAAAATAGCATAGTCTGGGTGACGTACGGTAAGCGAAGCACAGACTTCAGCTGCGAGGTTGTCGAGTTCGGAAGTGGTCACCCCATCGTATAGTCCATCGATTACCTTCTTGGCAACTTCAATGGGCTGGATGAATTTGGGATCTAGTTCATAGCACAGGTTTTCTATACGTGCAGTGATCTTGTCGAACCGTACGGATTCTCGTCTTCCGTCTCTTTTAACTACTAACATACTCAGGCGAATTTTTAAAGGGGGTGGTTTGAAATAGGTATTTTTGGGTACTCAAGATTTTTTAGAAATCTTCTCCGATGGAGAACCTCGCCACGTTATCTGCTGGTTCGGTAGATTTCATGACTCCAGCTTTCTGGTAGTCACCAACTCTTTTTTCGAAGAAGTTTGTTTTGCCTTGTAGGGAAATCATGTCCATGAAATCGAATGGATTGGTACTGTTCCACTCCTTCTCACAACCAAGCTCCATAAGCAATCGGTCTGCTACAAATTCAATGTATTGACACATCAAATCAGCGTTCATTCCGATTAGGCGTACGGGCAAAGCGTCGGTCACAAATTCTTTTTCGATGGCTACAGCATCCATGATGATCAAGCGAACGGTCTCTTTTGGAAGCTGGTTAGTTACATGTTTGGTGTATAGGTGGCAGGCAAAATCGCAATGCAATCCTTCGTCTCTTGAAATCAATTCGTTCGAGAAGGTAAGTCCTGGCATAAGCCCTCTTTTCTTAAGCCAGAATATGGAGCAAAAGGATCCTGAGAAGAAAATACCTTCTACAGCTGCAAAGGCGATCAAGCGCTCCTGGAAGGAGCCATTGTCAATCCATCTCAAAGCCCAGTCTGCTTTCTTCTTTACACAGTCGATGTGCTCAATGGCATTGAGTAGGCGATCACGCTCCACGTTGTCTTTGATGTAAGTATCGATCAATAGCGAGTAGGTCTCAGAATGGATATTCTCCATGGCAATTTGGAAGCCGTAGAAAAATTTGGCTTCGGTGTATTGTACTTCAGCCACAAAGTGTTCGGCAAGGTTTTCATTTACAATCCCATCGGAAGCGGCAAAAAAGGCTAGGATGTGAGAAATGAAATGTCTTTCTCCATCGTTCAAGTTTTTCCAGTCGGAAAGATCTTGGCTTAGGTCTATCTCCTCGGCTGTCCAAAAGCTTGCCTCAGCTTTCTTGTAATATTGCCAGATGTCCGCATGTTGGATCGGAAATAAGACAAATCGGTTACCATTCTCTTCTAAAATCGGCTCGTTCTGCATCGCTCTCTAGTGTTTGTAATCTAAGGATTGGGTATTTTTAACTAATAAATGGCTTTTGGGGGTTCCTGGGAAGGAAAAAGCTGCCTTTTCAGAACAGCTATCCAACAAATATGAGGATGAAAAAGGGAATAAAAAAGTTGAAAACAAGCTGAAAATGAATATTATGACCCTCGGTCAAAAACTACATAAATTACTTAATGTCAATTAGATAAAATCAAATGAATTAAGTAAAGAATCAATTTTATTTCTTGATTTTGCCCGTTTGAATAATTTTCAAATTCTAAAACTTTTTTTTCGAGCCTAGCCCTGACCTACGTTTTGAATTGTAGTCAATTAAATTTTTGAACATTTTTAAAATTTAAATAATTAAAAATCAATAAGTTACATAAGAAGCAATTTTTACTTAAAAATTTTAGTTCTCCAGAAAGGTGAAGCAAATTAGACTAAAAAAGCTGCCTTCAAAGTTCCACTAAAAACCGAAACCTCTCTTACATCATTTTTGACAAAAGTTTTTTTAGTTTCATTTCAATTCCTATATTTGCACTCCGATTTCGATAAATCAAGAACATGTACGCAATAGCAATCATCGCAGGAAAGCAGTTCAAAGTAACAAAAGATCAATTCGTTTATGCTCCTAAACTGGCATTGGCAATTGGCGCTTCCGTGGAATTTGACCAGGTCTTGTTGGCAGAAGCCAATGGCACTGTGTCTGTTGGTGCTCCTTTACTTGCAGGAGCCAAGGTATCCGGAAAAGTTCTGGATCATGTAAAAGGTGACAAAGTGATTGTCTTCAAGAAAAAGCGCCGCAAGGGCTACAAGAAGAAGAATGGTCACAGACAGGACTTCACCAAAGTAATGATCGAATCAATCACGCTTTAAGGTAATCATCCAAGAAATCATAAACGAATAAAACCATGGCACACAAGAAAGGTGTAGGTAGTTCCAGAAACGGACGTGATTCGCAATCCAAAAGATTGGGTGTGAAAAAGTTCGGCGGTGAAGTTGTCATCGCAGGAAACATCCTAGTTAGACAAAGAGGTACAAAACATCATCCAGGTTTGAACGTAGGTTTGGGCAAAGACCACACCTTGTTTGCGTTGACCCCAGGAGTTGTTTCCTTCAAGAAAAAATTTGATGGAAGATCTTACGTGAGCATCCTGCCTGCGCAAGATTAATTTCCAATCTATCTTACAAAAACCTCTTCCTCGGAAGAGGTTTTTTTTTGCCCTTAGCCCACCTTTTTGCCTTTAATCAATTTTTTTACTTCCTTTTCCAACTTTTCTCCTACCTTAAAA
>CAZPKI010000159.1:0-3851 GCA_964587015.1 uncultured Limnohabitans sp. | reverse complement strand
GTACCAGGAGCGGGAATCGAACCCGCACGGCCGATATGGCCACAAGATTTTAAGTCTTGCGTGTCTACCTATTCCACCATCCCGGCTTCCTCTACCGATGTAGAGTTTTCAGTCAAGTTTCCTTGAACTGAAATGAAAAAGCCCTTTTTCAAGGGCTTTTGAGCGGGAGACGAGATTCGAACTCGCGACCCCGACCTTGGCAAGGTCGTGCTCTACCAGCTGAGCTACTCTCGCATTGTGGATGCAAATGTAATCCCTCTTCATATTTTTACAAGGCAATTCCCAAGATTTTTTTCTAGGCCCAGGAATTTCTTCCCTCATTTTTCCAAAAAAACACGCTTTCTCCGCTACTACAATTCTGGAACCACCCCTTCTTACTCCATTTTCTTCTTCAGTTCATGGAGCTTCAACAAGGCTTCTATAGGAGAGATTGTGTTGATATCCAGCTCATCCAATAGTTTTTTGGCTTCCGCCAACTTGGGGTCCATCTCAAATAACTGCAGTTGGAAATTCGATTTGGGAACAGTCGCCAGCTTTGCGTTTTTTTCCTTCGTGGATTTATCTTTCTCGAGATGAGACATAATTTCAGAAGCACGAAGCACGATTGGGTTGGGCATGCCCGCCATCTGCGCCACATGGATGCCAAAGCTATGCTCACTTCCCCCTTCCTTGAGCGTGCGCATGAAAATCACTTTATTGCCCACTTCCTTGACGGATACATTGAAGTTTTTGATGCGGGGAAAATCGCTAGCAAGCTGGTTCAACTCATGGTAGTGCGTGGCAAACAAGGTCTTGGCTTTGCAATTGGGGTGCTGATGCAGGTACTCCACGATGGACCAGGCAATGGAAATGCCATCGTAAGTAGAGGTTCCTCTTCCAATCTCATCCATCAATACCAAGCTCCGGTTGGAAAGGTTGTTGAGAATGCTCGCCGTCTCGGTCATCTCCACCATAAAGGTTGACTCTCCCTTGGACAGGTTATCTGATGCGCCTACGCGTGTAAAGACCTTATCAATAATTCCCACCCGAGCATAGCTTGCTGGCACAAAACTACCCATCTGCGCCATCAACACGATCAAGGCCGTCTGTCGCAGCAGCGCAGATTTTCCTGCCATATTGGGCCCTGTAATGATCAAAATTTGCTGGCTATCGTGATCTAAGTAGATATCATTCGGTACATAAGTCTCTCCTACCGGCAACTGCTTTTCAATTACGGGATGTCTTCCTTCCTTGATTTCAAGCGTTTCGGTAGTGGAAATCTTGGGTCTGCAGTAGCCATTGGCACCGGCCACCTTCGCAAAAGAAAGCAAGGCATCCAACATTCCGAGCACCTTTGCATTTTGTTGGATTGGGACCACATAGGCCGCCACCTCCGCTACAAGCTCCTGAAAATATTTTTGCTCCAGCGCAATCATTCGCTCCTCAGCATGAAGGATTTTCTCTTCGTACTCTTTCAACTCTGGGGTAATGTAACGCTCGGCATTCACCAAAGTTTGCTTGCGAATCCAGCTGTCCGGCACCTTGTCTTTGTGCACATGGGTCACCTCCAAGTAGTAACCAAAGACCTTGTTGTAGGAGATCTTCAAGGAAGAAATGCCTGTTAGCTGTATCTCGCGCTGTTGAATCTGCAACAAATAATCCTTTCCTGTATTCGCCAATCCACGGTATTCATCCAGGCTTGGATCTACCCCATCCTTGATGACTCCTCCCTGATGCAACAGCATGGGCGCAGATTCTTGGAGCTCTTTTTCAATTTTCTCTACCAACAGTTCGCAGGGATGCAACTGCTCGGATAAGCGTTTGAGCGTAGGATTGGACTGCGTTTTGAGCAGGGATTTAATGGGCACGACCACATGAAGTGCCCGCTTGATTTGATTGATCTCTCGAGGGTTTGCCCGGCCAACGACCACCTTGGAAATCAAGCGTTCCAGGTCTCCAGTTTGCTTCAATTGGCCCAACATTTCCTCAATCAGGGAGGGGTTTTGGTAAAAGAAATCCACCACATTGAGTCGTTCCTCGATGGCTTGTTTGTCTTTTAGGGGCAGCACCATCCACTTTTTCAGCATCCTGGAGCCCATCGGGGTCACCGTTTGATCCAAAATTTGAATAAGCGGCACCCCTCCCTCATGTTGAGGAAAGACTAACTCCAAATTTCGAATGGTAAACTTGTCCAACCACACGTATTTGTCTTCTGGAATGCGGGAGATGGAGGAAATGTGCTGAATGTCTTTGTGCTCGGTCTCCTCCAAGTAATACAATATCGCCCCAGCGGCTACACTTGCTGCGGGCAAGTCCTCAATCCCAAAACCCTTGAGACTGGTGGTTCCAAAATGGTTTTTGAGTTTGTCGTAGGTAAAGTCGTACTGGTAGACCCAATCTTCACAGTGGAAGGTGACAAACTCATTCTTGAATAGCTCTGCAGCAGCTTTTCTGGCCGCCTTGGAAAATATGAGCTCGGAAGGGGTAAAGCTTTGCAGCAGCTTTTCCACATAGGCTGCATTTCCTTCTGCACACATAAACTCACCCGTAGAAATATCTAAAAAGGCAATTCCATGGACCTCTTTGCCAAAGTGAATGGAGGCGAGGTAATTATTTTTACGTGTATCGAGTACTTGGTCGTTGTAGGAAAGCCCTGGGGTAACCAACTCTGTCACTCCTCTTTTTACAATTCCTTTGACACTTTTCGGGTCCTCGAGCTGATCGCAGATTGCTACACGGTTGCCGGCACGTACCAACTTCGGGAGATAGGTGTCCAAGGAGTGGTGCGGAAAACCCGCCAATTCGATATGAGAGGCCGCACCATTTGCACGCTTGGTCAGCACGATATCCAAGATCCTGCTTGCTACCACCGCATCCTCGCCAAAGGTCTCGTAAAAATCTCCGACACGAAACAGCAACAAGGCCCCAGGGTGCTTGGCCTTGATCGCATTGTATTGCTTCATCAAGGGGGTTTCTTGGCCGTCTTTGGATTTGCTCATGCGTAAAATTAGAATTGTCGTACTTTTGAATCGGAAACTAGACCTGAAAATAGCCGATTCGAAAAGGAAATAAAAGAGATGAAGAAATTAAGCATGGAAGAGCTGGAGCGGCTATCCGTTCAGGAGTTTAAAGAAACCAAAAAATCTCCCCTCATACTAGTGCTCGACAATGTTCGCAGCCTCAACAATGTGGGTTCTGCCTTCCGAACAGGCGATGCCTTCAGGGTCGAAAAAATTTACCTCTGCGGCATTACAGGCACTCCACCACATCGAGACATTCAAAAAACCGCGCTTGGCTCCACCGAGTCTGTGGACTGGGAATATTGCAGCACTACTCTAGAAGCACTTACCAAATTGAAAGCCGAGGGCATTTATTGCTGCGCCTTGGAACAGGTGGAAAACTCCACCCCCCTGCAACAATTTCAGCCCCAAAAAGGGAATAAATATGCGTTAATCTTCGGCAATGAAGTCTTCGGAGTAGAAGAAGAAGTGCTCAACGCCTGTGATGAGGTCCTAGAAATTCCTCAACTCGGCACCAAGCACTCTCTCAACATTTCCGTCACCTTAGGCATCGCTGTTTGGGACCTGATGGTGAAATTAGAAGAAATTAGTTGAAGGACAGGGAATGAAGAAACACAGTGGAAATATGATGGAAATAGACTACGCTGCGCTTCGTGAAATAAGGTAGAAATACGAATTGTACTCCTTATTTCTACGAGCTTGCTCGTATTATTTCTATTGTATTTCCATTGTATTTCTATTGTATTTCCACCGTATTTCGTTTCCTATACTTAAAAAGGATATTTCCCTTCCGAAATCATCACATCCGCCACTTGTCTACGAAGTTCTTTCGTGTTGACAAAATCCGGCTTA
>CAZPKI010000158.1:0-3870 GCA_964587015.1 uncultured Limnohabitans sp. | reverse complement strand
GATCAAAATTTGGAACGCTTCCTACAAATCTGCTACCGGGTGGATTTGGCAGAAAATACCCTCAAAAAAATTCTTGCTGAATCTCCTCCAGAGCAGCTTGCCTCAGATCTGGCGCAGGCCTTGTGGGAACGGCAGAAACAAAAAATCGTCCTCAGAAGACGCTACTCAGGAACGGAAGGCTCCGAGTAAGTCAGGAGGCACTTTTTTCCTTCCGAGGGATTGCGTATGTTTCGTTCAAATCTCTTTTTTATGGCAAATCCCATTTGGATCATGACCTCCGCTTTTGATCAACTCAGTTTGGAGGGGACAATCGACAAAGCACTTCAAATAGGCGTTCAAGGCTTGGATCTCTGCGTTTTCCGCAAGGATGGTACACGCAACGATTTTGTGGCCACTCACCTGGATTACCAAAATTTCGGTTTAGCGGAAGCCCAAAATTTACTTCGCCAATTTAACCAATCACAATTACGTCTTTCCATTGGAGCCTTTGATAACCTTATCGGAGGAGACCCCGTTCAGCGCGTCCACAACCAAAATCACCTGCTCCGCTTGATTCGTATGGCCTACCTGCTGGGGGGTGATGAAAATGACATCACGGTGGGTACCTTTGTGGGGTACAATCACGAGCTGGGCAATCAGGAGGGAGGATTTGAGAAAAATCTGTTGGAGTACCAGCGAATTTTTGGCCCGATCATTCGCTATGCAGCAAGCCTAGGGGTCACCGTGGTGTATGAGAATTGTCCCATGGAAGGATGGAGGAGTTCGGGATTTACCGGCACCTTCAACAACCTATCTGGGGTGCTAGCAGCGCGCAAATTGATGTACGAGCTGGTTCCTGAAAAAAATCACGGAGAGATTTACGACCCTTCCCACGATGTATGGCAGCATACCGATCCACTAGCCGTGATTCGACATACCGATATGTCCCGAGTACGGAGAATCCATGTCAAATCTACACGAAACGTTTCCGACCCCTATTGGGGTAACATGTACCCCATGCAGCAAATTCGGCCCGACTGGGCAGAGAAATTAGGAATTACTTCTAGTAAAAATCCTTGGGATCGTCACCATTACGAAGCTACGCTTCCTGGCTTTGGATTAGGGGATTCGATGGATTGGAGAGCCTTTGTCGGCTTAGTGCGCGAGAAAGGATTTACGGGACCCTTTGAGATTGAAAATGAGGCACTCCTTTCCAAGCAGACTGGCAATATGGCTGCGATCGTTCAAGGCTGCCGTGCTGCGGTCCAGAATTTAGCTCCCTTGCTTTGGGAACTTAATGAGGAAGGGTGGATCTATCCAAAGTCCGCGTATCAGCCGCTTCAAGAGCTGGTTCGTACCGATATTCCAGTGGTGACCATGGATCAACTCCTGTAAATACCAAAAAAATCTTAGGCTTGTTGTTCGTAAACTGTATCTGGGGGTAAGTTGGGTTGCTCTGCCGCGGCTACTGCCAGCTGGTCACAGCGCTCATTCTCGGGATGGCCTGCGTGCCCTTTAAGCCAAAAGAACTTGGGCTTAAACTTGAGGTGGAGGGGGATGTAGCGAAGCCATAGGTCCTGATTTTTTTTGTCTTTGAACCCCTTTTTTTGCCAAGACCATAGCCAGCCTTTTTCGATGGCATCGACTACGTATTTGCTGTCAGAATAGACCTGAACAGGGAATTCGGTGGTCTTGATTTCTTGCAGCGCACGAATCACTGCCAAGAGTTCCATGCGGTTGTTGGTAGTCAATCGGAAGCCTTCGGAAAGCTCTTTTCGGTGCTGGCCAAACTTTAGCACTGCACCATAGCCCCCAGGACCTGGGTTGCCTTTGGCTGCTCCATCGGTAAAAATGACAATCATAGGACAAAGAAATCAAAAAAAGCGAAGCCTAGTTTTTTCATCCTCCAGCTAATGGAAAGGCGTTGGTCTTGAAGATTTTCACAGCAATCGACAAGAGAATAATTCCAAATATTCTGCGCAGCACATCTACTCCTGTTTTTCCGAGTTTGCGCTCCAGCCAGTTCGTGCTTTTAAGGACGATGAACACAAAAATCAGGTTCAGAAGGATGCCAATGGCAATGTTGATCTGCTCAAACTCGGCCTTCAAGGTCAAGATGGTGGTAAGTGTGCCTGCTCCAGCAATAAGTGGAAAGGCAATCGGAACAATTGAAGCACTGGCCGTGGCATCGGGATCAGGTTTGAAGAGTTCAATACCCAAAATCATCTCAGCCCCGAGAGCGAAGATGATCAAGGCTCCTGCAATCGCAAAGTCCTCAACGCCAATGCCAAACAAGTTCAGGATGCCCTTTCCAACCAATAGGAAAGTAATCATCAAGATGCCGGCAACGATTGTTGCTTTTCCGGACTGAATGTGGCCTACTTTTTTCCGTAAGTTGATGATTATTGGAATGGATCCCAGGATATCAATGACGGAAAATAGGATGAGGGAAACCGAGAGAATTTGTTTGAAATCTACCATGCCGCAAAGGTAAGGAGATTTTATCGAGGACGGGAATACTTTACCAAATCCAGTGAGAGAATTAGAGGAGGTCAGCCCCGTCTTCCACATCCTCCAAGGCCTGACTCAGAAAGTCAATGAAGGGTTTCATTGCATTAAAACCATCCAATGCGAACTTGATAAAAGCTCCTGTTTGAATGGCTTGGTCGGAGATGGGGTGGGAAACGGTAAAGCTTTTCAGTTTGAGGTACTCAATGTACGGGTTGCTGGCCTCGTAGTCTCTGGGGCTCGTCTTTAGTTTTTCGCCTTCGATTCCAGAAAAGAGTTTCTTGAAGGAGGCCGCTTTTTCGATTTGCTGAAGCTGCGCCCCGCTAAAGTCGATTTCTTTTCGAATTTTTTTGAGTGTATCCGCTTCAGGCATCCAGATTCCCCCTGCCAAAAATGAGTTGCCCGGTTGAATTTGAAGGTAATAGCCTGGTCCTGGGGATTTTTTGCCTCCCGGAGCAAAGTACACCCCGAAATTGGTTTTGTAGGGATTTTTGTTGGCAGAAAAGCGCACGTCCCGATTTTGTCGAAAAAGGCAATCTTTGGCCTTGAATGAAGCCATGCTAGGCTCCAATTCTACCATGGTTTTTAGCAGTACCTCCGTGTCGGCTACTAGGGTCGCCTTGGTGTCCAGGTACCACTTTTTATTGGCATCCATCCAGTCTTTGTGGTTGTTTTCACTCAAGGCAGAAAGAAAATCTAGGTAGGGACGCATGGTAGGAGGGATAGAAAACGGTAAAGACTAAGGTACAGAGCTAGAACTAGGAACGGGTCAAGGAGTTCATAAACTAACTTACTTTTTAATTTAAACGTTGGGTCAGTTTAGGTGTGCAGTGGACCGTGGGCTGTCGTCTGTTGACTAAATAAACTCCACCAGCGTTTCCAGCTTCATCCCTCGGCTTCCCTTGATCAGAATCAGGTATTCTTCCAATTTGCTGTCTTGCAGCCAGTTGCGGAAAGAAAAAGGGTCTGGAAAATACAAGGCAGATGGGGCTGTTTCCAGTGCGGATACGATCAATTTTCCTGTAAAGCAGACCTTGTCAAAGGTGAATTCACTGACCAGCTCACCTAGCTTGCGGTGCTCCTCCTCTGCGTAGTCCCCCAACTCAAACATGTCTCCTAGGATGACCATTTTGTGTTTCTTCCCGGTCATCTTTCCAAAGGTGCGAATGGCAACCTCCATGCTGGAAGGGTTGGCATTGTAGGCATCCAATACGATTACATTGCTACGTTTTTCTACAAGCTGTGAACGCATGTTCTCTGGGGTGTATTCCAAGATCCCACGAACGGCATCCACCATCGGGACACCAAAGTAGGCACCTATAGTCAGCGCATTGGCGATATTTCCAAAATTGTATTCCCCCACGAGCGAACTGACCTGTAGGC
>CAZPKI010000157.1:0-3939 GCA_964587015.1 uncultured Limnohabitans sp. | reverse complement strand
CTCGAAAAGTCCCATTTTTTTGATTTAGGTAGAGGTAATCTCGCTCAAAAAAGTCGTTTGACACGTAGAGATCGGGCCAGCCATCTTGGTTGAGGTCAGCCACAGTCACCCCGAGGCCATAGCCAATTGCACTCCCATAGATGCCAGCTTCTTGGGAGACATCGGAGAATCGCTTGCCTTCGTTGCGGAAAAGTTTATTCCCTCCTTCTGGATCTCGAATTTCCCGCTGCCCTAGGCGCAGGTCGTTGAGACCCACGGATCGCCCGGAGTTGCTGAGCAAGTACATGTCTAGGTCTCCATCTTTGTCGTAGTCAAAAAACACAGCGTGCTGGCTTAGACCTACCTCAGCAAGTCCATATTCCTTGGCCTTTTCGGTGAAAGTCAGGTCTCCATTATTAATAAAGAGTTCGTTGTGTCTGCGGGTTCCCTGCATGGGTCCAGATTTGCAGACGTAAATATCTAGGAGTCCATCTCCATTTACATCAGCCATGCTGACGCCAGTAGTCCAAGATCCTTCGGAATTTAGACCTGCTTTATCGGTGATGTCCTCAAAGCTGAGTTCGCCGGCATTGAGGTAGAGGCGATTGCTTTGCTGATTTCCAGCAAAAAAAATATCGGGTAAGCTATCCTGGTTGATGTCACCAATCGCAACCCCCGCGCCGTTGTAAAAATTACGGAAGGTGTAGGGATTTATTTTTTCGGTGTAAACCAGGTCATTGCGGAAGGAGATGCCGGTTTGACTTTCTGAAAGCAGGGTAAATAAAGTTTCGGAGCTTTCCTGCTTGCAGGAAAAAAGGAGGTAAAAAAGAAAAATAAAGAGGTGCTGTTTTTTCACAAGGCAAGTGTAAAAAAAAGAATTGTATTTACTCGAGAATGATTGTACTCAATTCTACTAGTGGCTTAAGATTTCTTTGAATTCCTGCGGATAATCGTCAACAGCCGAAAAACCACGGTCCATTTAACTTAAACTTCAAAACTTACTTTCTTTCGGCATTGGTGCTATCGCGGATAATCAGATTGCTTAAAATTTCTCCAAAATAGAGTTTTTCGAGGCCATTACCTAAATTCTGATTTAAGGCGGTATTGGCAGAGTATCCGGTCGATGTGCAAATGCCAGTGATCTCTCCCTTGACAAAAAGAGGATGGCAACGAATAAAATTTTTTTAATTCATATAAAAGGATCTATTTATTTTCGCGATGCACTCAACTTTTTTAAAAATAAATGTTTAAAAATTGTTAAATTTTAAATATTTGTTAAATTTCGCAGTCAAGTTTAAAACTCAAACCCAATACAAATGAAAAAACAAGGACTACTAATTTTGTGTTTTTTCTCTTTGTTAGCCTTTAGCATAGGTTTTTCTGCTAACGCTCAGCAAGCGAGAATAACAGGTAAGGTTACTGATGCTGGTACAGGTGAAGGAATTCCTGGCGCAAGTGTATTAGTAAAAGGTACCACCCGTGGAATGGTTACGGACTTAGATGGAAATTATTCCATTGAAGCCAGTTCCACAGATGTTTTGGTGTTTTCCTTCATTGGATACAACACCGTTGAAGAAACTGTAGGCACTCGGACTTCAATTAACTTAGCTCTTTCTGAGTCGATTCAAGGACTCAATGAAGTAATCGTAGTAGGCTACGGTACTCAAGAGAAAAAAGAAATCACAAGTGCTGTTGCAAGTATCAAGGCGGAAGACTTCAACCAAGGAACCGTTAACGATCCTAGACAATTGCTTCAGGGAAAAGTCGCTGGTCTTAATATTTCTAGACCAGGGGGTAACCCAAATGGCGGGTTTAACATTAGACTAAGAGGAATTTCTTCTTTTGGTGCGAATGCTGAGCCACTTATCGTAATTGATGGGGTTATTGGTGCTTCTCTAAGTACAGTAGATCCAAACGATATCGAATCAATGGACGTATTGAAAGATGGATCTGCAGCTGCGATTTACGGAACTAGAGGTTCTGCAGGGGTAATCTTGGTTACCACAAAATCAGGTAAAAAAGGAAAAGCAGTAGTTGAGTATAGCGGAACTGCAGCAACAGAAAATGTTGCGCGTACCATTCAGGTAATGACTGCTGACGAATATAAAGCTTTACCTGGTTCAAATAACCTTGGTTCAAACACTGACTGGTTTGATGCAGTGACAAAAACAGGAGTTAGCTTTGTGAACAACCTTTCCATCAGTGGTGGAAATGAAGGTACTAGCTACAGAATGTCTATAAACTCACGTAATGTAGAAGGTGTAGGTATTAATTCTGGCTTTGACCAATTGAATGCTAGATTGAACCTAACTCAAAGAGCGTTGAACGACAAAGCTCTATTTACAGTTAGTATTTCCAATACTACAGCAGATAGACAGTTTGGTAATGATAACTCATTTAGATATGCGATTATCTCAAACCCGACGCTTCCTATCTACGATCCAAATCCACAGTCTCCAAACTTTGGAGGTTATTCTGAGCGCGATATTTTTGATTGGTTCAACCCAGTATCTATTGCAGAGCAAAACATCAGTGATGGTAGAGAAGGCAGATTGTTAGCCAGTATCCGTGGTGAATACAACTTTACTAATAACTTTAAAGCTGCTGTATTCTATGCTAGCCAGAGAGAAACGTTTTGGAATGGCTCCTATTCTCCTAAGACTGCTAAGTTTGGAGGAGGATTCGGTAGAAAAGGTCTAGCTACTATTCAGAATCGAGAAAGTTTAAATGATTTGTTTGAAGCTACTGTAAACTACGATAAAGAATTAGGGAAATTAGATTTATCCTTCTTGGGAGGTTATTCTTACCAGGAGTTCTTCAATCAGGGTGATTACACACAAGCTGGTAATTTCCTAACGGATGCATTTACCTACAATAATATTGGTGCTGCTCTTGATTTTGCAAATGGATTAGCAACAGTGACTAGTTTTGCCAACGAAAATAAATTAGTTGCGTTCTTTGGTCGTGCTAATTTCAATATCGATGATACCTACCTATTGTCAATTAGCTCTCGTTACGAAGGTTCCACAAGATTTGGTGAGAACAACAAGTGGGGATTGTTTCCTGCAGTAAGTGCTGGTGTAAACCTTGCGAACTTGGTGGACATCACAGGAGTAAATGCAATGAAACTAAGAGCTAGTTACGGTAGAACAGGTACTCAGCCAGGTGAATCTTACATTTCTTTGTTGAGATATGGCCGTCAGGGTAACTTCTTCTACAATGGATCATTTGTACCGTCTTTTGGACCAGTATCAAATAACAACCCAGACTTATCATGGGAAACTAAAGACGAATTCAACGTAGGTGTAGACTTCGTTGCATTTAACAATAGACTAGATGGTACAATTGACTATTTCACCAGAGTAACAAGTGGAATGATTTTACCAATTAACGTACCAGTTCCACCAAACCTTTTCCCAACTACCTTGCTTAACATTGGTGAAGTTGAAAACTCTGGTCTTGAAGTATTGTTGAACTACAAGGCTATCGACAAAAGTGACTTTAAATGGAGTGTAGGAGTTAACTTCTCTACACTAGCTACTAACCTTAGAAGTTTGTCTGCAGGAGATCTATCTTTTGGAGCAGTAAATTACCGCTCTAACTTCGGTTCTCCAGGTCAAAACCTTACTCAGTTGATCCGAGTTCAAGAGAACGGACCATTAGGACAGATTTGGGGTCCAATTCAGACAGGTGTTGACGAAAAAGGTGCTCCAATCATGAAAGTGATCGATGGTACTGCTAAAGATGCTAATGGAAACCCGGTTTATTGTAACTGTGATGCTGATAGAGCTCAGTTGGGTACCGCATATCCTACGATCAACTTCGGTATCAATAACAACTTCAACTACAAGAATTGGGATTTGAATTTCTTCTTCAGAGGATCACTTGGTCACTCATTGATCAACAGCTACAGAGGTTTCTATGAAAACACTGAAAGTACTACAGTTCAAAACTGGAACG
>CAZPKI010000156.1:0-3948 GCA_964587015.1 uncultured Limnohabitans sp. | reverse complement strand
GTCATGTATACGAGTTCTCCGTTGCGAAGAAGTACATTTCTACCGAAGGCATTGAACGTAAATAGAGGGCTGCCCGGATCATTGTATAGGTCGTCGGAGGAGCGCTCGATGATCGTTCGAGGAGCTTGACTTGGAGTTCCAGGTTGAATGACTGATATGCGTTCGGTACGGCTCGCGGACCAGCGTTCGCTTAGCAAGGCAAAGGTATCATCAGACCAGCTGATACCGCCATAGCGAAGTGTCGTGCCTACCAACTTTTGTTTTTCTCCTGAAAAGGGTGCTGCCAGGGTATACACGTAGTCGCGCTCAGTAACTTTTATTTTTGGGTCGCCTTTGTCTTGTGCTTCTGCCCAATACAGGGTAGCAGGAGCATCTGCTCGCCAGTTGACATTTCGAATTCCGCTGACGGTAGCATCAAAGCCAGTTGGTCTTACCTCATCTAAGGGAAGTTGTGCCAGCGTTTTCAAGACTGCACCTTGACTGCTCCAAATTTCTACGGTGTAGGGAAATCGATCTGCAGGGACGAGGTAGGAGAATGGTTTTTGAATGGACTCGACCAAGAGGTAATTTTTATCGGGACTGAGGAGCATGGATTTGATCATGGCGGGTTTTCCCACTGCCGTAATGCTGCCGTCAAGCTTGATGTGCATTAGTTGGGAATCCATAAAATAGGCAAACAAGGCCTCATCGTGGGGATTGGCAAGCAAATCCTGGTAGGTGCGGCTAGGAGCAGCCTTACCTGAGGTTTCTTGAATGGTTGGTCCGGCAGGAGCGATTGGTGCCGAAGGAACTTTTCCTCGAGCGGGATTAACCGCTTTGATGAGGAGGCTATTATCTGCTAGCCAGGCCATGGAGTTTCCCAGAACCAGATTGAGGATAGGACCAGTAACTGCTTGGGCAGTGTAGGTATTGAGGTCGACTACCCAGAGACTGATGCCTTCGGCTTCGGTTTGGGTAAAAGCCAAGTAGCGCTCGTCCATGGAGAAGGTAAAGCCCGACATTTTCGCTGGGGAAGGAAGTCCAGTCACCTGTATTTCTTCTCCAGAGGCCGTTTTTTTGATTTTCAAGTTGATATATCCTCCTGTTCGACTAGGTCCAGAGGTGCTTGGATTTATTCGTAGCCCGGCAATACGAAGCTCCGGCTGGGCCAAGTCTTCGATGGAGGGAGATTCTGTTCGCTCTAGGAGTAGCATGAAGGAACCGTCCTTGGAAAATGTGACTGCCGGGGTGGAAGGTGCATTGACTAGGTTAGCAATGGCTGCCGGTGGAGTTTGATAGGAACTTTGTGCAGATGCAGCCGAACTGATCAGTAGCACGAAGCCCAGAAAGAGGGAAGAAAGAGAAGCTATTTTCATGGATGAAGCGAGTGAGTAACAAAAGCAATGTACTAGAATAAAGCTTTTCTTAAAACAGGGAAATTAGGAATGGTAAAAAAAAGGCCCAACGTCAAGTTGGGCCTTTGAATAATTGAACTGGGTAAGGTTATTTTCCTCTCGCTCCTAGAGATACCATTGCACATCGGAAACCAATGTGATTGGTAGAGGAATCTTGATGCATGAATCGACGTGCTCCTGGGGCTAGCCAGTAGGTGACATCTTTCCATGAACCACCTTTGTACACACGGATGGAGTCATTGAGTAAGGAAGTTCCATAGGCCTCTTTGTCGTCATATACGCCATCTTTGCGAAGTGGATTGAGGTCATCCGCATCCTGGAAGGAAAGTGGACGGTAGACATCATATACCCATTCGTTCATATTTCCTGCCATGTTGTATAAGCCAAAATCATTAGGAGCCATGTCGTACACATTGGAAGGGATGATTTCACCGTCGTTGGTTTGGTCACCTGCGATACCGGCATAGTCACCTCTACCACGCTTGAAGTTGGCTAAGAAATCACCTTGCTTGGCGCCTTTTTTGCCTCTGCTGTCGTAAGGATTTCTTACTCCTCTACCATCCCAAGGATAAATACGTCCATACTCTTGGTTTTCGTCTAGGTATTGAGTTCCGATCATGGCCTTGGCAGCATATTCCCATTCTGCCTCGTTGGGAAGTCTAAATTCAGCTATCACTACACCAAGCTCGATCAATTGGGATCGGGTAAGTGTCGTGTCCATTTTTCGTTCCTCAATGACCACCTTTTGCGCATAAGCAGTTCTCCACTTTGCATAAGCATCTGCTTGAGTCCAAGATACGCCGGCTACAGGGTAAAAATTGAAGCCAGGGAATCTAAAGTAGTAGGACTCATATACATCATTAAAGGACATGGCACCACGCCATACTTTTTCAGAAGGCTCTAGCTTATCCATGGAATCTTTGCTGACTTGCTTTTTCATGTCAAATAAAAATTCCTTGTAATCGTTGTTGGTCATCTCGGTTTCATCCATCCAAAAAGTAGCAATGGAGACAGTTCTTTCGAGATTGTCACGAAAAGCCATTACATCTTCTTCCTGTGAACCAAGTACGGCTCTTCCACCTTGAATTAACTTTAAGTTGGGGCCAGGAAGCTGTTCTGCATCCCTAGACACAAAAAATTGGGTGGAGTCTTCCACGTCGAAGGAGAAGTCTGCACCAGTGGTTGGGCTTTTTTTGCCAGGATCTCCTGCGGTTCTTCTGCCGTACGAATTGTTTTTCTGGCAAGAGGATAAAATGGCACTTGAAATAAGTAGTAGGGCGATGGCCCAGCTCCTACTGTTGTTTGGTAGACGCATAGGTGGTAAGTGTTTGGTCTATTTCTGTTGCTAATATACAAGGACTTAGGTAATAGCACCAAAGCCGTTTTAAATTTGTTGTTTAATAAAGTCTAGTTTACACGGAGAAAATCAATTCGGCTCCAAAGTAATTGCATACTAATGGTACTATTTTTTTTAAGGAATTTCTTCACTCTAACTTTCTTAAATCATCTTCCACAGGTTAATTTGACTGTGTATTGCCTCTCCCTTTTGATTGCAAAAGGTATAAGCTTAGGGAATTTTCATTTCTCTGAGCAAATGCTGTGCCTTTTGTATACTTAGCACCTGATCTACGCTGAGAATCAAACGATTTTTATGTTCTTTTATTTTACAAGACTTGGGATGTTGTTGTGCAAATTTCATCATATTCCCAAAAACGGATGAATTATAGAAAGACTCTTTGCTCGAGGGAAGGAGGTAGCATTTCATCTGAGAAGCCTTGAGCACCAACTTTTCTATTCCCAACTCTTCGGCCTGCCAACGCAAGCGGACAGTTTCCATGAGATCTCGAACGGCCTGAGGAGCTGGACCAAATCGATCCTGTAGCATCTGACCAAATTGATCTAGTTCTTCTTCTTTTTCAAGACCGTCCAACTTCGAATACAGTCCCAGACGCTCGCTGATGTTGCTCACATAGGACTCTGGAATTAAGAGTTCCAAATCCGTTTCAATCGTGCAATCTTGAACCAGCACGCTTACTTTTTCTTTCAGGTCCTCCTCAAACAAGGCGGCAAATTCGTTTTCCTTCAGTTCCTGAATGGCCTCGTCCAAGATCTTGTGGTACATCTCAAATCCCAGGTCGGTGATAAATCCGCTTTGCTCCGCACCCAAGAGATTGCCTGCTCCTCGAATATCCAAATCTTTCATGGCCACTTTGAAGCCATCGCCCAGGTCAGAAAATTCCTCCAGGGTTTGAAGGCGCTTCCGTGCTTCGGCAGTAAGTCCCGATAGTGGACTGGTGAGTAGGTAGCAAAAGGCTTTTTTATTGCTTCGCCCCACGCGACCACGCATCTGGTGAAGGTCGGAGAGGCCAAACATGTGTGCTCGGTTGATCAAAATGGTGTTTGCATTCGGAATGTCCAAGCCCGACTCGATGATGTTGGTAGACACCAAGACATCGTACTGGTGGTTGATGAAATCCACCATGATTTTTTCTAGTTTATCTCCATCCATCTGACCATGGGCCCCGATGACGCGTGCATCTGGCACCAATTTCAA
>CAZPKI010000155.1:0-3998 GCA_964587015.1 uncultured Limnohabitans sp. | reverse complement strand
CGCACCCCACTCGCTGTGTTGAGAGGAACCTTGGAAGTATTGATCCGCAAGCCTCGATCTACGGAGGAGTACGAGACTAAAGTCAAAACAGCCTTGGTGAGCATCGATCGAATGAGTGCCATGATAGACCAGTTGCTTGCGTTGGCTCGAGTGGAAAATGGAAAGAATTTGGTGAAAGAAGAGCTGGAGCTCATCACTTTTTTGGAGGAGTTGGCTGATAAAATTTCTGCTGAGCAGTCGCACCAGATCAAATTTCAATCCTTGGTGAGCCTTCCAATCTATGTGCGTACCAATGAAAAATCCTTGGAGATGATTTTACAAAATCTCTTGGAGAATGCCTGCAAATACACGGCGAACACTGGGGAAGTCTTACTCCGCGTTGGGAAAGATTCCAAGGCATTCATTGAAGTGGTGGACACCGGCACGGGCATCGCTTCGGAGCATTTGGAGCAGATTTTCGATCCGTTTTTTAGGGTTCAAGAAGCTCTGGATCGCGGAATTCCTGGAACAGGATTGGGCTTGGCAATTGTCAAAAAATTAGCTCAAGAATCCTCCATCGAGTTGGCGGTAAGCAGTGAGAAGGGGAAGGGGAGTACCTTCCGTTTGAACTTCAACGAGGCTTCTTAAGGAAAAATTAAGAAAGGGCTAAGTTAGTTCTAAGTCGGGGATTGGAATTTTGTACACTACCCTAGCCTAGGACTTATGCTTGACCGGATTATACAGTGGAGTATTTCTCACAAATTCATCGTTGCCCTGTTTATTGCCGCATGGGTTGGTTTTGGAATTTATTCTTTAGCCAACCTACCCATCGGTGCGGTACCTGATGTGACCAACAACCAGGTTCAAGTCATCACTACCTCTAGAAACCTGGCCACGGAAGATGTAGAGAAATTCCTGACCTATCCCATCGAACTGGAGATGGCCAACCTCCCGGGGATCAAGGAGATTCGTTCCATTTCCAAGTTTGGTCTTTCAGTGGTGACCCTAGTTTTTGAGGAGGATTTAGGGACCTACCTGCCTAGGCAACTCATTGCAGAACGCCTCAAAATTGCTGAAGAACGAATTCCAGCGGGATTCGGCAAACCCATTATGGGTCCTATTTCCACAGGACTCGGAGAAATCTACCAATACATCATCGACGTCAAGCCGGGCTACGAAGACCGCTACAGCATCACAGACCTACGTACGATACAGGATTGGGTAGTACGACGCAACCTGTCCGGGATCGAAGGGGTCATCGAAGTCAATACCTGGGGAGGCTACCTCAAGGAGTACGAAGTGGCCATTAATCCAGAGCGACTCAAGGCCATGGAGATAGACTTGGCTGCCGTATACCAGGTGTTGCAACAAAACAATTCCATTGCTGGAGGCAGCTACATTGAAAAAACCAACGAGAGCTTTTTTATCCGTGGGGAAGG
The DNA here is from genome assembly GCA_964587015.1 of uncultured Limnohabitans sp. Classification (GTDB taxonomy): domain Bacteria; phylum Bacteroidota; class Bacteroidia; order Cytophagales; family Cyclobacteriaceae; genus Algoriphagus. Next base: position 2,580 of record CAZPKI010000155.1, on the reverse strand, counting down.
TCAAGTCAAGAGTTTGGAGGACATCGAAAACATCGTGGTAGAGCTCCGCAACGGAAGCCCCATTTATGTACGAGATCTGGCTGAAGTAAAGTTTGGCTATGCCAACCGATTTGGAGCCATCACTGCCAATGCCCAAGGAGAGAAAGTGCTGGGACAGGTAATGATGCTCAAGGGTGCTGATAGCAAAGGTACTATTGATCGTGTAAAGGCTCGAATTGCGGAAATGGAGACCACTCTTCCAGAGGGAATTGTGATCAACGGGTTTTTGGATCGCTCCGAACTCATTGGCCGGACGACCTTCACCATCGTGGAAAACCTGCTTTTTGGCTGTCTGATTGTGGTTTTTGTAGTGGTATTGCTGCTTGGAAATTTTCGCTCAGGGCTAGTAGTAGCCTCAGTTATTCCCTTGAGTTTGCTTTTTGCCCTATCCATGATGTACCTGTTCGGTGTAGATGCCAACTTGATGAGTTTGGGAGCCATAGATTTTGGAATTATCATCGATGGCGCGGTCATCATTGTGGAGTTTATTGCCTTTCAGTTTAGCAAATCCTCAGCAGCCTTTGTCGGTCTTTCAAAACAAGATAAACAGCTTGAAAAAGATAAGATATCATTTACGGGTGCATCCAAAATGATGCATTCTGCGATTTTTGGGCAGATCATCATTATCATAGTCTTCATTCCCATTCTCTCCCTTTCTGGGGTGGAAGGTAAGATGTTCCGTCCCATGGCCGAGGTATTTAGTTTTGCCTTGATCGGTGCCATGATTTTGGGGCTCACCTATGTGCCAGTAGTATCTGCAATTTTCCTCAAGTCAAGCGTTCCTGGACCTAAGAACATCTCGGTTCGACTACTTCACTTTTTAAATCGTGTATATAAGCCAGTATTGCATTGGGCTTTGGACCACAGCAAAGCAGTACTGATAGCTGCAGGAAGCCTTCTAGTGGCTGTTGTACTCATTTTTTCAAGCATGGGTTCGGAGTTTGTACCCACCTTGGATGAAGGAGATTTTGTAATCCAACCTGTATTGAAGACAGGAACTACCTTGACCAACACGGTGGAAACGATCACCGAAATAGAACGAATTCTGATGAAGTTTCCCGAAGTCAAGCAGGTTGTGACGCGTATCGGTGCAGCAGAAATCCCAACCGATCCCATGTCTATGGAAGAAAGTGACGTGATTGTCACCTTACATCCTCCAAGCGAATGGACCACTGTCGAGACTAAGGATGAGTTGGCTGAGGAATTTAAAAAGGCTTTGACAGCGATACCTGGTCTGGATTATGAATTTACCCAGCCCATAGAAATGCGCTTCAACGAGTTGATTACAGGAGTACGTGCTGATTTAGCGATCAAAGTGATTGGAGAAGATCTGGATGTATTGTTGCAGACAGCTGAGGAAATTGAATCCGCTATCCAGGGGGTAGAAGGAGCTGCAGATATCATTCTTGAAAAAGTAGATGGGCTCCCTCAGATGAAAATCGAATACGACCGCGCCAAAATCGCTAAGTATGGATTAAATGTGGAGGCAATCAACCAGGTAGTGACCATGGGCTTTGCGGGGCTCAGTGCAGGAACAGTCTTTGAGGGAGAGAAGCAGTTTGACTTGGTGATCCGCTTTGATAAGCCTTTCCGAAAAGACATCGAACACATCGAGAATGCAGCCATTCAGCTACCGATGGGAGGAAGTATTCCCCTGTCCGAATTAGCCAAAATCACCTATACCAAGGGACCTGCAAAAATTTCGCGGGATAACACCCAGCGCAGGGTAGTGGTGGGAGTGAATGTGCGAAATCGAGATCTTCAATCTGTGGTGGACGACATTCAAGCGATTGTAAAAACCAAAGTCACCATTCCTGAGGGCTACCGAGTGGATTACGGAGGGCAGTTTGAAAATTTGCAGCAGGCCAGAAACCGACTTTTAATCGCAGTTCCAGTAGCACTTATCCTAATTTTTGTGTTGTTGTACTTCGCGTTTTCTTCCGCTCGAGATGCCTTTATGATTTACACGGCGATTCCCTTTTCAGCCATCGGAGGCGTGGTCTTGCTTTGGCTTCGGGATATGCCATTCAGTATTTCTGCTGGCGTAGGATTTATTGCGCTTTTTGGCATTGCAGTACTCAACGGGATTGTGATGATTGAACATTTCAAATCCATGGCTTCTAGATTTACTTCCCTACGCGAATTGGTGACTGTAGGTGCTGCAGAGCGCTTGCGTCCTGTACTCCTGACTGCTTCGGCTGCAGCCTTAGGTTTCTTGCCGATGGCGCTCTCTGGTTCTGCTGGTGCGGAAGTCCAGCGCCCCTTGGCTACGGTGGTGGTGGGAGGACTTATTTCAGCTACCCTGCTGACCTTGGTCGTGCTGCCAGTACTGTATGTCTTGTTCAATTCTGGAAAAACTAGCAATCCCGTTCCGCTTCCTAAAAAAGTAGTTTTGGTCATTTTGTTCTTACTTTCTCCACTTGCTGTTTCCTGGGCACAGGAAACAAAGGAGTTGACTTTGGAGGAAGCACTTTCTATTGCCGAAAAGCAAAATCCACTGTTGCAAGCCTCGCAGAAGCGACTGGAGTCGGTGCAGGCATT
>CAZPKI010000154.1:0-4041 GCA_964587015.1 uncultured Limnohabitans sp. | reverse complement strand
AAGCCTTGGAAAAGATTTTTATCCCATTTTTTACGACCAAGCAGAAAGGTTCGGGAATTGGACTTAGCCTCTCCAAGCAAATCATGCGTCGCCACAAGGGCAATATTCAGGTTCGCTCCGAACTCGGCCATGGAACGACGGTCAAGCTGATTTTCAATGGATAGATTTATACCCATTGAAAATCAACTAAACACTTGAATTTCATTAACTTGATAATCTAAATTAGTACTACCTCAATTATCAGATAAAATCCGATTCCATAAAGCCACCAAGAATTCTACTTTCATCAAAATAATAGTGCAGACGGAAGCGCTACTGAAACCAACATCCATGACTCAACCCTCTGGAACACTATAAAACAAAAATACGATGGAGACTAAGGATGAATTAAGAGAGGAGCGAGACAAAATCGTGCTAGGGCTTGAAGAAGCCTATAAAAAGCTTGTTGCTTTCAAGAAAGAAAAGAAAAGCCCTTTTATCGTTATGAAAGACGGTGAAATTGTTGCCGTAGATGCCAAGGACATGCCTCCTAGTGTTCGCTACAAGCGAGGCAAGAATTAAAAACAATTTTTTCACCCTTCACTCTCTTTGTATTTTTTTTAAACCCTTGAAAAGTAAATTTTCAAGGGGTAAGGAACCTCAAAGAAACAGAAAGACTTTTTTGATTGCCTACAAAAGCAAGAGGCTAACCATTTAGGGCTTTCCTTTGAGCAGCCTAGTACCCAATTCAGGAAAGCGGTAGAGTGCGACAGCCCAGAGTACTGCCTGAATGACACAAGGAATGAGTACCGACTCCCCATGCTCTAGGTGCGTGGCAATCGCTCCTCCCATGTAGGCCGCGAGCAAAAGAGTACCCAAAATACCAGTTCGCGGGAATATAAATAATAGCACCGCTACGATTTCAAGGACTCCAAGCGCGTAATTGGTGGTGGCATCTAATCCAAAACTTTCCGCCATTTTCAAGGCTTCAGCATCCGCCATAAACTTACCTGCGGCACTTCCTACAAATACGAAAGCCACCAAGGTGGTGAGAATCCCATTAATCCATTTTTTTGACATGAGCTTTGTGCAGTTTAAGTTTTTATGTAATTGAATCCCTAATTTAATTCTGTCAATTCGAAAGCATATACCCCAAAATCAGCTTTATTCCACAAAATTCATGGAGTGTAAGCAATCCCCTTCTCTAGAAAAAAGGGCTGGTCTACTGTCGAATCGAGCCACAAATTGAAAAGAAAAACTTGAAAAAATCTTCCTTGGTCTTCTATGGATTTAATTTTTAACAATTTTTTATAGATGTGATTTGATTTTTTTATTCTTTAAACAAAAACAAAACTAAATTTTTTACCTTTCTAACTCCTCTAACCTACTTCATTCTTATGCATTTACTGACCCAAACACTTCGCTACCTCGCTATCCTAATGCCAGTGACCTTAGTTATGGCTTGTTCCCAAGACGAAACTCCAACAGCTACCACTCCAACATCAGATACCACAGTGCCAGCGGTCTACAAAAAAATTTATGGAGCATCAAGTATCACCAGCGATGGAACCTTCATTACCATAAAAACAAATGGAGTACCCGACCACAAGAGTCCCTATTTTGCTTCAGGAAATAGCCTTTACATAGCCTACTCTGGAACCACTTTTGGAGGGTACAACTTTGCCAAAAATCCGAATTCAATCGTTGAGCAGTCCGCGATTTATAAAATTCCGATCAACCCTAAAGCTGCCACCACTAAATCAGCTACCCCCTTGGGTCGTATAGGTGTCGCCTTGAATGGGGTTCCGTTTTTCAACCAATATGCAGGTCCCAACAACCAAGAATTAACTGGAGAAATGGCGAGCTTTGATCAGTTTTACGGTCATCCCCAACAATCTGGTGTCTACCATTATCATGTGGAGCCGCTTCACTTAACTCAGGTAAAATCCACCAAATCAGGTCTTATGGGCTTTTTGATGGATGGCTTCCCAGTGTATGGCCCACAAGAAGAGAATGGAACTACCGTGACCAACTCCTCTTTGGACGTGTACCATGGACACACTCATGCCACGGTAGACTTTCCATCTGGAATCTACCATTACCATTTTACGACAACAGCACCCTACCTTAATGGAAATGGGTATTATGGAACCCCAGGTACCATTTCTCAATGATAAAATACCTGCTCATTATAGGCTTGCTTTGGAGCTGTTCCCCCTCTCCCTCTAGCTCCGAAATCGTGGTGGAAAAGAAGTATTTTCCTTCGGGCAAAATTATGGAAATCCGGCACCTCCAGGACGGCATCCGAACGGGATTGCAAACCGCTTATTGGGAAAATGGAAACAAACGATTTGAGTACACGGCCAAGAACGATGCTTACGAAGGGGAGTTAAAAGAATGGGATGAGCAGGGAAAGTTATTTCATTTGGGTCATTACAAAAATGGGCAAGAGGAAGGGGTACAAAAAATGTGGCATGCCGATGGAAAGATTAGGTCAAATTTTGTCATTATCAAGGGCAAAAGGTATGGATTACTGGGCACCAAAAACTGCATTATCATCGATGAAAAATTTTTTGATAACTAGTGCCCTCTGCTTGACTTTTGCTTGCGCAGAGCCCCAAAAGTCAAGCATCCCCTATTACAATAGTCCCGATTTTACACCCTACTTTATTAGTGAAGCTGAGGCCGCGACCCAAATCCGCCACCGAATCAAGCCCTTTGCGTTTTACAATCAAGACAGCATCCTTTTTGACAGCAAATCCTTAGAAGGGAAAGTCTATGTGGTTAATTTCTTTTTCACCCAGTGCAACAACATCTGTCCTGATATGACGGCACAATTGAAGCGCATCGAAAAAGCATTTCCAGGCAATCCTGAGGTAAAGCTTTTATCCTTCTCGGTCACTCCCTGGATCGACGATGTAAAAACCTTACAAAAATTCAGCGAGCTCAATCAAATTTCATCCTCAAATTGGTCCTTGCTCACCGGTTCGAAAGAGAAAATATACACCTTGGCAAGAAAATCATTTTTTGCCGAGGAGTCCATCGGCTATAACAAGGCTACCCAAGAGTTTTTGCATACCGAGCATTTCATTTTAGTGGATCAAAAAGGTCGGATTCGAGGAATCTACAACGGTACTTTAGCGCTTGACGCAGAACAGTGCATTGAAGACATGCAGACAATTTTGAAAGAAGGATAAGGACAATTAGTGAAAAAAGTTGCTGCCTGATTGGATGCTTAGTGACCCTACCCTTATTTTCATGCGACTCAGCTCTTGCCAACTCAAATTTTTTAAGTGTTTTCTGTTTTGTTGAAAGGTAATCTAACCATTTTGACTTACGTTCAATACAGATCAACTAGTAACTCAGCTACTTAAATTATCGTACTATTAACAAATTTATTTTTATTATTTTTTTTATAAATATTCTTATTTAAAGAAATTTTTAACCTATAATTATAGACACTAAAACAAAAGCAACATGAACAAAACTCCTATCTTTTTGATTGCCCTATTTTTGATGACGGGCTGTGCCACCATTTTTACTGGTACCAAAGATCGCATCGCGTTTACTTCTACTCCTTCAGGGGCTACCATCTACAAGGATGGCGTAGAGATCTGCACCACCCCTTGCAATTACAAAGTCAAACGAAGCCTCAACGATACAGAGGTAGAGTTTAAGTTGGATGGCTACGAAACTCGCCTAATCACCCTTGACAAGGAGTTTAACCTCGTTAGCATAATCAATCTAGGCAACTTGTTTGGCTGGGGCATCGATGCACTCTCAGGAGCGGTGATGAAGTACGACCGTAAAGCATACGATATCAAGCTTACCCAAGAAAAATCCACTTCGCTAGTTCAACCTAGCCGCATCGACATTGACACCAAGGGCAATACAGTCACGCTCACAGTTCAAGAATAATAAGGAAAGATTGCCTGAAAGAATGATGTACCCCCAAAAAGTTAGACGCTTTTTGGGGGTATTTTTTTTGCAAAAAAATCAACACTTAAAAATTAAGGAATCATATCCCCTAGAAAATGTGCCAGATCAGGTATTTTATTTTCG
>CAZPKI010000153.1:0-4077 GCA_964587015.1 uncultured Limnohabitans sp. | reverse complement strand
TGGCCGATGGGCTAAGGATCCAATCCTTCCATTTGGTCTTCCAACTCATTCCGAGATAGATGTCTTGGAAATCAAATTCGTTGTCATTCACAAACGCATCAAAACGCTGGCTGGAACCTACTTGACTCAATCCACTCACAAAATCCTGATTGAGCTGCTGCATCCCTACAGACCAGTTGAGGTGATTGGTAGGATTAAGAATGTAATAGTAGTTGAATACCCCTTCCAAGGTCCCGGTATGCAGTTCCTGATTTTGAAGGAGGCGGTAGCTGGCTGCATTTGGTATCGCATACAAACCTACAAGTGGCTTGACGGAAGAAGTAAGGTCCAGGAATGGATCTGAAAACTTTTTCTCCCAGTTCATCTCCATGCTAAATACCTGATCCTCATTGGGGGCATGGTACCACTCCAGCTTTTGCTGCAGGGCATAGGGATTGCGTGAGGACAGCGTATTGATGTTTTGGGTAAAGGTTCCAAAACTAGAATTGAGCAGGTTTCCATTCTGAATCTCAGAAAGCTTCCCAAAAAAGCTATATTTTAGATAGGTCTCTTCTTTGGGGGTATAGGTAATGGCATACTTGGCCAAACCAGACTTACTTTCTACATCAGAGGAAGACAAGAGTTCCTCTTTGTTATTTTGTCCAGTATTCAAATAGGTGCGCAGGGAAGAACTTCCCAAGCCGTTGTTTGACGTGGAACCGATGACAAAGCCCGTGTGCCTCCACTTGGCGGATGGTGTATAATTCAGGTTGAAGGCGGCTAAGTTTGTTTCTAGCGAATTTGCATTGGAGCGGGTAGCCATTGGAATTCCTAAATCCTCCCCGTTGACCTGTACGCGGGACCCAGCACGAGTAGCAAGTCCTCCCATGCCTCCCGAAAATCGGAAATAATCCTGCAAGGTAAAGGGCTGCTCCCCTACATTATTCGTGCCTCCAATAAAGTTGACATTGAGTTTGGGCGCATAGTAAAACGTGTTGGCATGCGCCAAATACCGTTTCTGAGGACCTACACCCGCGGTCAGGTCGCCAAAGACCATGTTTTTCTTACCCTCCTTCAGCTGAATGTTAAGTGCCAAGTTCTCGTTGGTATCTAGGCCGCGCATGGGGCCAACTTCGTTGAAGTTTTTCAATACCTGCACCCGGTCTACCGCATTGGCGGGCAGGTTTTTGGTAGCCAATTTGGTATTGCCATCCATAAACGGCTTTCCATCGATCAGCACCTTATCTACAGTCTTCCCTTGCACTTTCACGCCACCCTCCTCATCCACCTGGAAGCCTGGGAGTTTTTCCAAGACATCTTCCAGTTTGCGCTCTGTGCCCGTAGTGAATGCATCGGTTTTGTAGGTAAGCGTATCTCCTTTCATCGTGACAGGCATCTCGGACACCACTTCCACCAGTCCGAGTTGGGTATCGCTTTGCTTGAGGATGACCAGCTGTGGGGTGTCTGAATCCCAGGTACTGAGCGCTTGTTCAAACTGCCGGTAACCCACAAAAGAAACACGAATCAGGTAGGAAGGGCCTTCGAGCAAGGTCACTTTAAACTTGCCCTCGTTGTTGGAGATGCCAAACCCGGCAATTTTCTGCGTGCTTTGGTTGATGGCCACCACATTGGCATAGGCAATGGGCCGATTGAGGCTATCCAGCACCTGACCGATGAGCGGCTTGGTTTGTGCCATGGAAAATCCAGCAAGCAAGCAGAAGCAAGCGAGCAGACTAATTCTTTTGATCAATACCATCAATAAGAAGGAGTAATAAGGTGAAGGGAGCCCGATTTTCGGCTCCCAATAAAGAAAGGTTGGAATCTAGGCCTTGGATTTAATTTCCTATTCGTATTTCCATCCTGTTACCGCTTCCAGGTTTGCCTTGGTAGCGGTTCATCATTTGCTTCATTCCCTCTTCCTGCATTTTTTTGTACTCGTCTAGGGTAATTTCTTTCCCTTTGGAAGGGCGCTCAATGACCACTGGCTCGGCAGAAGGATTCAATTCGATTTTTTCACAGATTAGTGTTCTACCTAGATTTTGAACTTCTAAGATCAATCCTGGTAGGCCAAAATAGTTTTCTGGCCCATGGGAAACGGGAATCTCAGGCGTAAACCATACGGTCACTTGTAGCGTATCCTTTACATTTTCCATTTCCGTCATTCCTGTTGAAAAACGCTTAGAATCTACGATTTTGGTAAAGCTTGCCTTCTGAGCGGTGTAACTCCCTACTTTCTTGGTTTCTCCGGATAGTTCCCATTCGAAAGGTTCAAGCCTGTCTTTGACCAAATAGGCCTTTTCATTCATGTCATGGTCTTCAAGGTAAGTTTGGTCTGCAATGTTTTTATAGAGGGTTGAACCTGCCCCACCGCTGACTACCATAAAGACTGCCCCACCAGAAGATGCCGTGGCCGGACCACCGCCCAAACTTTCTTCTTTCTTCCAAGTAGATTCGGTTTGGTTAAACGAAAGCACATAATTCTGTTCCATCTGCTTCTTGAGCGAAGCCTGAATCTGTGCAATTTGCTCCGGCGCCATCTTGGTGGAATCCATGGAGATGGAGATTTTGGAAGAAGACTTGTAATAGGCTCTGCCTGTAAATCCTTGTGCAAAAGCGGTCTGAAGACCAAGACCTAAGCCTAGAAAAAGTGCTAGAATGGTGAACGTACGTTTCATAGTGATGTGATTTTTACCCTACAAAAGAAGTAAAGAGAATCCAAAGAACGTGTTAATAACTGTTAACCTGTGTTAAATTAAAGAGGCTTAATTCTCCTAATTGGATGCTAGTCGCCTAATGGTTTATCCGAGGCATTTAAAAAGGATTTCTTTTGATGGAGAGGCACAAAGGCAATCGATGGCCACAAGATGCAAATTTTAAACACGTTTAAGCTTATTTATAATGTCGATAAAATCAATTCATTCAAAAAATTTAACATTGAGCAACAAGTTTGCGTAAGTTGGAATATTCATCTCGTAGATAGGTTGATTCAGTTGAGTTAAGTTAAATGCAAAAGGGAGGCTTCAGACCCTCCCTTTTCATTTAGCACTTCAAAAAAACGAATACCCGACTTACAGCTCTCAGTAGGTCAACTTTTTCAAATAGGCAATACTTAGCGGTAAGGTCTCCAACTCTTTCTCACTCTCGTCCTCAACAAACATGTGCTTGATACCAATTTTATTGGCTTCTTTCAAAATCGCCACAAAGTCGAGTTCACCCTGACCCAAGGGCACATCATTTTCAGGACCAGTCCCTCCGGTCATGTCTTTTGGAGCTCCTTTTCTAAAATCTTTGAGGTGTAGCGACACCCAACGCTTTCCATATTTCTTCAATAATCCCGCCGGATCTCCTCCGCCAAAATGCGTCCACATGACGTCCATTTGTAAGGACACATAGTTGGGATCGGTGTTTTCTACTAAGTAGTCAAACAAGGTGCCTTGGCCATAAGGCTGGAATTCATAGCCATGCACGTGGTACTTGAAAGTAATTCCGTTTTCCTTCAAAACTTTTCCGCCCGCATTGAAGACCTTAATCGCACGATCGGCATCTGCCTTGGAAAATTGCCCTCGTGCATGCGGAATCCAGGCACACATCACATAGGAAGCACCCAATGCTTTGGCACGATCTGCAACCCCCTGAGGATCGCTCTCTAACTCTTCAAATCCCGTACCCGTGGAAGGAATACTAATTCCACGATCTGACAACATTTTCTTGAACTCCACAGGATCAACGCCTTTTGGCGCCCCTCCTTCATAGGTTTTAAATCCCATTTTTTGGATGATGTCTAGGGTTTCTGGCACCCCATTTTTCCATTGGTCACGAAAGGTATAGGACGCAATGCCTAGAGGGACTTGAAACAAGGGATCCCCCTTTTTCTGTGCAACAGTTTCTGTTGGGGTAATGATCCAAGTCAGTACAAGGATCAGGAAAGCAAGTGTTTTTTTCATGGTATTTTGGGTTTTACTCCCTCCGAAAACTACTGACCCAGAAGCTAAGACCAGCAAATCCCTGGGGAAAATTGTTAAAGATTGCCCTTGGTCAACTCTTCCACGGCATGATTTGCCGCTCGAGCTGTCAGGGTCATAAAGGTTAAAGTCGGAT
>CAZPKI010000152.1:0-4186 GCA_964587015.1 uncultured Limnohabitans sp. | reverse complement strand
GCTCGACTTTCTTTCCGCGTTACCTCCAAGATTGACTCCCGCACCATCTTAGATGCTGGTGGAGCAGACCAGCTGATTGGTATGGGAGACATGCTCCTGTCTGTAGGTTCCGAAATGACTCGTATCCAATGTGCCTTCCTAGATACCCCAGAGGTAGATGCAGTCTGCGACTGGATCGGAGAGCAAAAAGGCTATTCCTCAGCGTACCTACTTCCAGAATATGTTGGGGAAGATGGCGAAGGTTCAGGAGCGGACATTGACTTGTCTGATAGAGATCCTTTATTTGACGAGGCTGCACGCTTGATCGTACTGCATCAGCAGGGCAGCACCTCCTTGATCCAGCGCAAGCTGAAGTTGGGATACAACCGTGCCGGCAGGATCGTCGATCAGTTGGAAGCCGCCGGAGTGGTGGGGCCATTTGAAGGATCCAAAGCGCGTGAGGTTTTAATTCAGGACGAAGTAAGTTTGGAACGGTTATTGAGTAGTTTGTAAGCGATGCCTTACGAATTACGGCAGACCTTCCATGAATCTTAAATTTCTTTTTTTTGCATTTTTAGCTTCTTGCTTCCTCGCGGCACCTAGCCAAGCTCAAAAAGACCCCAAGGCAAAAGTAGTGTTGGATGCCATGAGCCAAAAATTTCAAAGCATGAAGGGATTTACCGCTAGCTTTGAATATACCTTCCAGGATGAGGGTGGAGCGGGTGATCGACAGAGTGGAGAGGTGGCGGTCCTTGGCGATAAGTACCGCCTCAAACTTCCAGATCAAGAAATTTACAACGATGGCAAGACCGTTTGGACCTTTATTCAAACGGCAGGATACAAAGAAGTAACCATCAACGATGCTGCTGGGATGGAGGGTGAGTTGACTCCTTCCAACATTTATACCCTCTACCAATCTGGATTTAACTATACCCTTTTGCCAGACAAAACGTACCAAGGAAAGCCGATTTCCACGGTGGAATTGACTGCACTAAAATCCAATGCCCCTTTCAAGCAGGTTCGCCTGCTGGTAGAAAAATCCACGCAACAGCTGTTGGGTTGGGAAATGCTAGATGGGCAGGGAGGGGTATTTTCCTATTCTTTTAAAAACCTTAAGGCATCCCCAAGCCTTCCTCTGAGCTATTTTATGTTTGATGTTAAAAAATATCCAGGCATAGAAGTGATTGACCTGCGTTAAAGGGTTTGATTCAACTTAATTTAGTCTGATTATCCGCTTTTTCACCACAAACCAGAGAAAAAAAGGTTTGAGGTTCATTTAGGTGAGCTGTGGACCGTTGACTGTCGTCTGTCAACGATTATCCGCAGTTTTAAATTGAGAGGCTGAGCTACTGGCATGATCGCGGATAATCATTTATTTTAAATTTCCAGTTCCTTTTTCCACCTTTTCGAGGAGTTCTTGGCCTGCTTCCTTTACGGTGGGCAAAATTGGACTTAAGATTTCCAATACTCCCGGAGTAAGCGGCCTGATGTAGGACAAGTACTCACTTTTTTTCTCCCAATCTTTAAACGGCTCCATCTCGATATTTCCCAATACCCAGATGAATAAGCTGATAAAAAAGCCGGTTCGTACGACACCGAGTACCGCTCCACCCAAACTATCTAGGCCGCCCAAAAGGACCAGGGCCATCATTTTTTTGAGGGCCTTGCCGGCTAGATTTGCAAGGAAAAGGGTGGAAAAGAAAATCAGTAAAAAAGCAAGTACGGGTAGGCCAAATGCCGCTTCATCCGTTTCGGTTGCGAGCCATTTGCTCACACCTTCCATAAAATAAACCCCCAGAACGATAGCGAGCACAAAGCCAAGAAGGCCGACAATGCTCATCAGCAGGCCTTTTTTGTAGCCCTCATAGGCCCCTAAGCCCAAAAGGAGAAGGATGACTACGTCTACCGGTTCCAAGTTAATTTGTCAGTAGGAGCTTTACTTGTTCTGAGATTGCCTTGCCGTCTGCCTTTCCGGCCAACTCTTTGCTCGCCAATCCCATTACTTTGCCCATATCCTTGGGGCCTGTAGCACCAGAGCTAGTGATGATGGATTGAATGGCTTGTGCTAGTTCTTCCGTAGACAAAGCCTTTGGCAAAAATTCCTGAATAATCGCCAACTCTGCCAATTCCACCTCGAGTAGGTCGGCACGATTTTGCTTTTCGTAGATTTCAGCAGAGTCTTTTCGCTGTTTGGCAGATTTGGTCAACACCTTCAATTCCTCCTCAGCACTCAATTCTCCAGAAAACCCTTCTTTGGTCTCTTCCAATAGGATGAGAGACTTGATAGCCCGCAAAGCAGTTAGCCTTACCTTGTCTCGTGCCAACATGGCGGATTTAATTTCGCCTTCAATTCTCTGCTTTAAGCTCATATGTTTTAGTTTTGTGTTGTACCTGTACAATGCAGTAAAAATACCCATTTTTCCATGCCCACATGACAAAGCTAAGTGTAAATATCAATAAGATCGCCACTATCCGGAATGCCAGAGGAGCCAATAATCCCAATGTGGTACAGGTGGCGCTGGATTGTGAGCGATTTGGCGCAGAGGGGATCACCGTGCATCCTCGCCCCGATGAGCGGCACATTCGCTACCAGGATGTGGTGGACTTGGCCCAAGTAGTCCGCACGGAATTCAATATCGAAGGTTATCCCGATGCACGATTTATGGAGCTAATCCGGACGGTGAAGCCTGCTCAGGCTACGCTGGTCCCTGATCCACCGACCGCCATCACTTCCAATACCGGTTGGGATACCATCCAACATCAATCCATGCTGCAAGATATTGTAGCTGAACTCAAGGCGATGGGCACGCGCGTATCCATCTTTATCAATCCTGAAGCAAGGTTCTTTGAGCCCGCCAAACTCACCGGCACGGATCGGGTAGAATTGTACACTGAGCCTTATGCCTCGGGCTATCACCAGGATAGAGAAAAGGCCGTGCAGCCCTATGTGGAGGTAGCCAAGTTGGCCACTGAACTCGGATTGGGGCTGAATGCAGGGCATGACCTTGATCTGCATAATTTGGCCTACCTCAAGCAGCAAATCCCTCAGCTTTTGGAGGTGTCGATCGGACATGCGCTGATTTGTGACGCGCTTTATTACGGCTTGGAAAACACGATCCAGTTGTACCGCAGGCAGCTAGAGTTGTAAAATTTGTCAAACGGTCGACGGTCGACGGACCACAGTCAATTGTGATCAGCAAACGAAAACCGTATTTAAATTTGAATTCTAAACTCGATTCTACTACGAATCGGCTGTCGACAGTCAACTGTGGACAGTTGACTAAAAACTGTCCACAGTTAATTGTGCTTTGAATATCAAAAACGTATTAAAGAATTGATTCTAACATCCGTTTCAAAACGAATTGGCTGTCGACAGTGGACCGTTGACAGTTCAGAATGACTTTTTCCACAATTAAATCTCAACTACATTTTTTATTTTTTAACATTTTTACATCTAGGATATGGCATTCAAATTTGAAGAATTAAGAGTATGGGAAATGGCTATCAGCCTTTCGGCTGAAGTAAATGTTTTGATTAAAACTTTCCCTGTAGAGGAGCGATTTGTGCTTAGTTCACAATTTCAAAGGGCGGCGGATTCAGTAGCATTAAATATTGCAGAAGGTTCTACTGGTCAGTCAACTGCTGAATTCAAAAAATTTCTAGGATATTCAATCCGATCTGGAATCGAAGTTATCAGTTGTTTGTACCTGGGAAAGAAAAGAGGAATTATCTACGAGGAAGATTTTTCAAAACTTTACACCACTTATGAATCTTTAATTATCAAAATTCAGGCGCTTAAAAACTCTTTTTGACCAAAAAATTGTAATTAACTTATAAATAAAGTAGTGTTGTTTCGATTCTAAATTTGGTGCCACCACGAATCTGCTGTCGTCTGTCGACTGTGGACCGTTGACAAAATATATGCAACTAAACTTCAGAAAAACCGGCTCCGGCCCACCGCTTGTTATTCTTCACGGCCTATTTGGTTCCTTAGACAACTGGTTTTCCATTGCCAAGGAACTAGTAGAGCACTATACCTTGTATCTCGTGGACCAGCGCAACCATGGGGATTCCCCCCATTCCAATGAATGGAATTATGGGGTCATGGTGGAGGATTTGCTCGAGCTGCTGGATGCCGAGGGCTTGGATTCCGTGTACTTGATGGGACATTCCATGGGAGGGAAGACCGTGATGAATTTTGCGGTGC
>CAZPKI010000151.1:0-4187 GCA_964587015.1 uncultured Limnohabitans sp. | reverse complement strand
TCGAAAGTGCGTCCGCAAGGTCTTTTTTGAGATCTTCTACATCCTCCACCCCTACACTGAGTCGGATCAAAGAATCTACCAAACCTACCTTTTCACGCTCTTCTTTGGGGATGGAGGCATGGGTCATGGTAGCAGGATGACCACAAAGGGACTCTACTCCTCCCAAAGATTCTGCCAAGGCAAAAAGGTGGAAATTTTCCATCACCTTTTTAGCATCAGCAAGCTGGTTGCCCACTAGGGTGAAGGAAATCATCCCCCCAAAATCACGCATCTGACTCTTGGCTACTTCATGATTTGGATGATCTTCAAAGCCTGGCCAGTAGACCTTATCCACTTTGGGATGCGTCTTCAAGAAGTGTGCAATCACCTTTCCATTTTGGCAATGCCGTTCCATGCGCAGGTGAAGGGTTTTGATGCCACGAAGCACCAAGAAACAATCCTGTGGTCCTGGCGTAGCGCCGCAGGCATTTTGAAGAAACACCAAGCGAGAAGCAAGCTCGTCGTCATTGACCACCAGAGCGCCCATCACGACATCGGAGTGGCCTCCCAAGTACTTGGTCACGGAGTGCATCACGATGTCTGCACCCAGATCTAGAGGATTTTGCAGGTATGGAGAGGCAAACGTATTGTCTACCGCCAGGAGCAAGCCATGCTTCTTCGAAAAGGCCGCCATGGCCTTCAGGTCGATGATGTTCATCATTGGGTTGGTGGGAGTCTCCACCCACACTAGCTTGGTACGTTCGTTGACTAGCGAAGAAAGTGCCTCGGGATCTGCCATAGACACAAAATGAAATTTGATCCCGTAGCGCTCGAATACCTTGGTAAACAATCGGTAGGTCCCTCCATAAAGATCATTCGTGGAAATAATCTCATCACCAGGGTTGAACAGCTTTACCACTGAATCAATCGCACCAAGACCCGAGGAAAAGCAAATGCCATGCTTTCCGTTTTCCAAAGCTGCCAAACTTTGCTGCAAGGCGGTTCGGGTAGGATTGTGCGTTCGGCTATATTCGTAGCCCAGGTGGTCTCCTGGGGATTTTTGAACGTAAGTAGAGGTCTGAAAAATCGGAGTCATGATGGCTCCTGTGGAAGGATCCGGGGCTACGCCCGCATGGATGGCTTTGGTACCAAATTTCATCTAAAGTGAATTTAAGTAGGTTGGGTTTACATAGAATTCAAAACCTATTTTGGATAAATGCGCGCAATTCCAATACTAGGTGCTAAACTTGCTGGCTTTTACTTCAAAAGCGAGTCAAAGATGACAAAAAAGGACAGCATATTCAAGGACTTGAGCAGCTACTTCCGCAGCCATTCGATCACCACGCTAGGTTGGGTCTGGGTAAGCATTGTTCCTCTCCTGGGTTCGCTTTTGCTTAGCACACAGTACCAGCAATTGGAGAAGCTTACCGTGACGGGAGTTTGGGAACAAGTACTGCTTACCCTGACCTTAGCCCTCCTAGTTGGTCTAGCCTTTCTACCGACCACATTTACTGCGCTTGCCTCTGGCTTCTTTTGGGGATGGGCCGTTTTTCCCCATCTGGTCATCGCCTACCTCCTCGCAAATGTCCTGGGCTACACTCTTGGAAAATGGCTCAATGCAGACTTCCGAACAATCCTGTATGCTCGTCAGCCAAGTTTGAAGGAGGAAATCGAAAAACGAATCGAACATCCAGCAGGGCTTGTGTTTTTTGTACGAATCAGCCCGGTGATTCCCTTTGCAATCTCTAATTTCTTATTTGCTTCCTTGGGAATTCCCCTTTCAAAAATCATTCGCTTCGGACTGCCAGGCATGTTGCCACGAACTATCCTCGCATTCGCTTCGGGTAGGGCAGCAAACTCCTTTTTGGACGCACAATCCTCCTTGAAAGACCCCCAAGACTGGCTGATCCTTGGACTCCTACTTGTTGGGAGCGTCTGGGGAATTTGGTATTTTTGGAATAAGAAGAAAACCGAAGACTGAAGCTAAGGGTAAGTTTCTCCACAATTTTGAATTCCACGAAAGCATGATCACCTCCATCCACCCCAAGTTGCCCATGCGCAACAAAGCCACCACAAAGGCCTATTACCTGGATCAATTGGGATTTGAACTCCTAGGGGCACACGATTACCCGGAATACCTGATGGTGGAAAAAGATGCGGTGGAACTCCACTTTTTCCTGTTCCCTGGACTGGATCCACTTGAAAACTACGGACAGGTCTACCTCAGAACAGTTGCTATTGACCAACTATACCAGAACTTTTTGGAACGAAAAGTGGCGATTCATCCCAATGGACACTTGGAAACCAAATCCTGGGGCATGCGGGAATTTTCGATCTTGGATCCAGACCACAACCTGCTGACTTTTGGACAGGAGCTACCCTAACTAGTTTACCTATTTCTTTCAACGGGTTCCACTGCCAGTGATGTTGTTTGGACTTTTGCAAAAAAAGAGCCGTAGCGCAGGATCTCCCAAAAGAACCAATTGTGCCCAGTGAGCCTGGTACTCGGGCTGCTGCCTAAAGCGTCCAATAAACTCTTGCTCAGCTTGCAAAAGGATCTGGCCAAGGGTCTGCGGACAAGCGGACTCCTCCGAGTCAAACAGCCCTCGATACAGCAGTTCGGTGGAGTGCTTGAGCAGCAGATCCACCCCCAAGCTCGAATTCGAAAGCACAGCGATCGCTCCTTTGTTTGGCGTCAGCAACCAATCCTCCCCTTGACTGTAACTTGAGCCAAAAGCATTTCCATAGTCACAGCCATTGATAATAAGCAGGGGGTACTTGCCCGCATTGGCATAGGTCAAGGTACTATCGGACACATCCCCAAAATCCAGTTCGTTGTACCCCAAGGATCCATGTCCAAAGTAGGTCAGCAGCGCAATGCCAGCGTTGATATCCATTCCCAAATCTACCCGTTCCACCTCGGCTTCCCCCTGCTTCCTGTAGGTAATCACCTCTACTTCAGGTATCCCACTTTTTGCTAGCGCAGCAAAGCCTTCCATAAAGCTACTGTGGCGAGCTAGCTCTGCAGGATTCATCCCTCCTACCAGATGGAGAATCTTATTGGGACCAGAAACCAGCAGACGCTCCTTTTCGATCACTTTGTCCAAGTAATTGGAAAGATCCTGAGAGGTCTTCGCAGGAATACGCCCTACCGCCATCGCCGACAATTCAGGTTCCCCCAGCTTGAGTCCTCTTACAAAGTAGCTGTCGGTGGGCGGGAAACCGGCAGTTGGAACGAGGTCCTGCAAATCAAAGGCTTGAGGAGTGTTACGATAAAATACCGAAGCAGGATCTACCCAAGCTTGCGCAAAAGGAACAACCGATCGGCCAGTTAGCAGCAAGTAATGGGGATGGTGGATCGGCCAATAGAACTTTAAAAATGAGTTCAATGCCCAAGGAGTTCGCTCGCCAAAGGCAAATTGATCGTATAATTCCTCCATTCGCAGCACCAAGGTATCGAAATTGCCACCTGCAGCAGAGGCTCGGTAGCTGGCATAGGCATCAAGGGCATTGGCATGCTGCAGGCTTGGCTTCTCCAATAGACTATGCCCAACCAGAAGGTAATTTGCTGGCATACTTCGGTAATCCCGAAAGCGGACTGGTTGGAGTTCTTCCACCGTAAACAGCACTGGATCGGTTTCATTCCTGGCTGCTGCTAGGGGAAGGGAGGATGTAAGTTTGGCAAAAGCCAGTGAAAAATAATCTCCCTTTTGAGCAGGATCTACTGCCAAATGAAGTCTGAGCTTCCCTTCTTGAAAATCCTCCTTTTGAAGAATGAGGGATTGTCGGAACGATTCAAATCCAGAAAACTGAGGACTTGGAAGAGCCCGAAGAACTTGGGAAGAGGTACCGAGCCAAATCATGGGTGCATGCTCCTGTGGAGAGCGCCCCACCCATCCCAATTCCAAGGAAATAGATTGGGAATCTACTTCTGCAAAGGCAGAATCCAATTGAAACTCCAAGTCCAGGCCAGGCGAAATCACCGAACTCATCCAGCCCTGCCCCTCCTTCGGAGAGGAGGTGCGCAGCCCCCAGCGGGCGCTTTTTCCTAAGGCATACTCCTCCGCAAAGACCTGGACTTGGGCTACTTCCAACTGATCCACACCCGAAAGATGCGTCTCAGATGAGGCTATTCGCATTCCCTGCTCCCCGGGGGTATAGGCCAAGAAAAAGGCGGTCGTATCCGAGTAGGTATTGACATAGGGATT
>CAZPKI010000150.1:0-4225 GCA_964587015.1 uncultured Limnohabitans sp. | reverse complement strand
CATCCGATGAAATCGTAGTTTCTCACAAAGGTGGTGACTGGTTTGACGGTGGTGTTCTTTTACAATTGCACCAGCATGAATTCCAAAAGGATAATCCATTTTTGAACAATACATGGAACTTCCTATTTGGAGGGATTAACACTTGCAATAGATTGATCTATTCTTTCGAGCAGCTTAACAATGCAAACTCTCCAGCTTACATCGCAGAGCTTAGAGCATTGAGAGCTTTGTATTACTATTGGGCTATGGATGCTTTTGGCAACGTTCCTATTGTAACGGACTTTACATCCACTGAAAAGCCTGGAAATAGCTCAAGAAAAGTAGTTTATGATTTCATTTTAAAAGAATTGAATGAAATTATCCCGTTACTTTCTGCTAAGAAGGACGGTACTACTTATGGAAGATTGACTAGGTGGAGTGCATTGACCATCAGAATGAAATTGTATTTGAATGCTGAAGTTTACACTGGAACTCCTCAATGGGCTCTAGCTGCTGCTGATGCTTCTACAATTATCAATTCTGGTCCTTACACTTTGAACCCTTCTTATGCGGCAAACTTTGCCATCAATAACGCGGGTTCTCCAGAGAACATCTTTGTCTATCCTTATGACAAAGTATTTGCTGGTGGATTCAACTGGGTTCAGATGACGCTACACATTGTAAGTCAGTCTACTTTCAACCTTACTGACCAGCCTTGGAATGGGTATCAAACTGTAGAAGAATTTTACAATTCTTACATAGATCCAGTGAAGAACCCTGGAACTCAAGGTCCAGTTTGGAAAGGTTTGGCATTGGAGCCATCTACAGGTACAGTTGATGGTAGATTAACTAACTTCTTGGTAGGTCCACAGAAAAAGGCTGATGGATCAGTTTTGGTCGATCCAGGAGTTGAAGTTACCGATCCAACCGGATTGAAAGGTGACCCAAATGGTCCTCCATTGACCTTCATGCCATTCTTGAATGAAATATCTCCAGGAGGTTTGAGACAAGCAGGAGCTAGAATTGCTAAGTATGAGTTCGAAAGAGGTGGTACACCAAATATGAGCAATGACTTCGTAATCTTTAGACTTTCTGATGTCATTCTTTCTCTTGCTGAAGCTAACTTTAGATTAGGGAAAACTGCTGAAGCCTTGGCTTTGGTAAATCAAGTTCGAGCTAGAGCAGGTAACCTTCGTCCTTTTACTACCTTGACTGAAGAGAATTTGTTAGCTGAAAGAGGTAGAGAGATGTATGTGGAGATGACTAGAAGACAAGATCTAATCCGCTTTAAGAAGTATGGTGATGCTTGGTGGCCGTTTGCAGGTATGAACAGACCTAAGAAAGTTCACGCTCCTGGAAGCTTCTTGGAAATCTTCCCTATTCCACAACCACAGCTTCTTGCTAATACAAACTTGAAGCAGAATCCAGGATACAATTAATCAATCTTTGATTCCAGTATATAAGCAGGCTGTTTTTAACAGCCTGCTTTTTTTTTGATGTTTTATGAAAATGGATTTGTGATTTTTATAAACTAAAATCTTCTTGAGTGGGCGAATTTTCAACACCAAAAAAATATAAAAAACTACTTGGAGGTATTCGGGTTTTTCTAACCGAACTTTACCTAAGAATCACTAAATTCGTGGTATAAAAGAAAAATTTGTATGCGTATTTTCCAACCAATTCTTGCTCTTCTAATTCTCAGCATTGCTATTCAAAGTTGTAATTCCCCTTCGTTTAACACTTCTGATAAGGGTTTAGCGAATGCAGATAGTCTTTTTTTGGGCTTTCATTTAGGCATGGCACAAAAGGATTTTTTTGACCATTGTACGGAATTGAATAAGCAACAAAAAATAACTCAGGGTCCAGGAGGTACTACCAGTGTTGAGCATAAAATTAAAGGCACCTACGGTGGCGATGTGAGCATGCGATTTTTCCCTACGTTTATCAAAAAGGAAATGTTTGAAATGCCGGTTACCTATACTTATGATTCGTGGGCTCCTTGGAATAAGGAATACTCTTCCGCAGTTTTGTTGCCAAAAATATTGGAAAGCTATAAAGCTACCTATGGAGGTGACTTTAAGGTTGTAAATGACAGGTACCAAGGAAAGATTTATTATCGAATGGATGGTAAGCGTAGAATCAACCTTTTTATAAAAGATGAGCAGTTTGTTCAAGCTATTTTTACGGATATGGAGGTTGAAGAAAGGCTCAAAAACGAATTTGAAAAAAGCCAATCCCAAAAGCCAGTGAATTGATTTGCCTGATTTTTAAGTTATCTAAAATGTTTAAAGCAAAATGAAACTCGGTCTAGCTAAGTTTTGGATTCTGTCTTTATTCATTTTTTACTCATGCACCAGAAATCCGGATTTAGAACAAAAGGATACACTTTTTATAAGCCTGCCCCCTCAAAAGACAGGTGTTGATTTCATCAATTTGCTGACTGAAACAGAGGAGTTTAACATCATCGATTACCTTTATTTTTACAACGGAGCTGGTGTTTCAGTGGGTGACATCAATAACGATGGGCTGATTGATATTTATTTTTCTTCGAATCAAGGACCAAATAAGCTTTTTCTAAATAAAGGGAAAATGGTTTTTGAGGACATCTCAAAAACTTCAGGTTTGGAATCTCTGGGCTCCTGGAAGACAGGAGTAAGCATGGTTGATATCAATGGGGATGGCTTGCTTGATATTTATGTTTGTCGGTTGGGAAATTTTAAAGGCATTACCGGTAAGAATGAACTGTATATCAATAATGGAAATCTAACATTTACTGAAAGTGCTGCGGCCTATGGTTTGGATTTTCAGGGCTTTAGTACGCAGGCTTCTTTTTTTGATTACGATAGAGATGGAGATCTAGACATGTATTTGCTTAACCATGCAGTTCATTCAGAGCAAAGCTTTGGAAGAGCATCTCTTCGCTATCTGGATGATGGCCTCGCAGGAGATCGATTGTTTAAAAACAATTCAGATCAAGGGGAAAAGAGATTTACGGATATCACGAATGAGGCGAAGATTTATTCAAGTCAGCTGGGCTATGGTTTGGGAAGCGGGATTTCGGACCTGAACAACGATGGTTGGCCAGACCTGTATGTTTCCAATGACTTTAATGAAAATGATTACCTCTACCTCAATAAGGCAGATGGGACCTTTCAAGATCAAACGGCTTCATCCCTAAATTACAGCAGTAGGTTTTCCATGGGTAGTGATTTTGCTGATTTAAATAATGATGGCTGGGTTGATTTTATTACCCTAGACATGTTGGCAAAGGACGAGACGATTCAAAAATTATCCCAAGGCGAGGATACGGAAGAGAACTTGCAGCAAAAGTTGAATTATGGTTTTGAAAGACAATTTTCGAGAAACTGTTTTCAATTAAATAACGGGAATGGCTCTTTTTCAGAGATTGCACAACTTTCAGGAATTTCGGCTACAGATTGGAGTTGGGGAGTGCTATTGGCTGATTACGACAACGACGGCTGGAAAGATGTTTTCATTTCAAATGGGATTGTTCGAAGACCAAATGATTTGGATTACATGAACTTTGTGACCAATCCCAATCTTGAAAATGGCCTACAGAACAACGCTGAAATCAGTGACCTGGAGTTGGCTTCCGAAATGCCTTCCGGAGATGTTGCCAATTTCTTTTTCCGGAACAACCAGGATTTGACATTTCAAGATGTGAGCTCCACATGGAATGTCCCTCAAAAAAATAGTTCTAATGGTGCAGCCTATGCCGATTTAGATAACGATGGGGATCTAGATTTAATCATCAACAACATCAATGCCCCGGCACAAATCTTAGAAAACCAACAGGCGCAGCAACTGGATCAATCAAAAAACAACTTTTTAAAAATCAGATTTAAGGGCCTTGGTGGAAATAAATTTGGGATTGGCAGCCGAGTTGAAGCATTTGGAAATAAGGGACAAATTGTTCAGGAGAACTTCACTAGCCGTGGTTTTCAATCTTCTACAGCCCCTGAGGTTCACTTAGGACTTGGAGATATAACTAGTTTAGACTCTCTTAAAATTAGTTGGCCAAGCGGGAAAGTAGAAAAATTGACAAACATCAAGACCAATCAAACCCTCACTGTGGATGAGTCAGCGGCAAAAGCTATTAGTTATTTGGCTCAAGCCAAAGCGCCTTTCTTGAAGGTCGTAGAAAATAAGCTATCCGGATTAGAATTTGACCATTACGAAGACAATTTCAATGATTTCAACTATGAATCCCTACTGCCTCACAGGC
>CAZPKI010000149.1:0-4254 GCA_964587015.1 uncultured Limnohabitans sp. | reverse complement strand
GCTGCTTGGAGGAGATGGGGTAAAACTCATCGATCTGCACAAAAGTGAGTTCGCTTAGGCTAGGTTTCTTGGTGTTGCCCAAACCGTATTTTTCGCGTACTTCCTTGCCTTTTTTACTATCCCAATTTTCAAGAAGGTACTGCGTCCACTTGATAAAGTATTCGGGAGTCTTGCCGGTAGGTAGGCTGACCACTCCTTCTGGATTTGCAGCTACCCATTCCAGAAAACGGCAGGCGGTGAGGAGGCCTAGCTTGGGGAAGTTGTCTACCAAAAGATAGGGGAGCTGTGTCGTCATTTTGGTGACTCCAGACTCAGCTAGGAAAGCCTTTTCTACTTCTGAAAACTGGGGGTTTGCGTGCATGGGATAGTCGTTAAAAGACAAAACGTGAACGGCCCATAAAAGAGTCTCTTTTAAAAAAAAAGAGCGGAGTATGGGTTACTCAAATCTAAAAAACTTTGGGAATAAAATCGAATACTTTAATAAAAAAATTAAAGAAGTTTGACTGATAAGTAAAAAATATAAAAAATGGCTTGTTTCAAACGGTCCACGGTCAACAGTCAACAGACGACAGCAGATTCTACTCGGACCACACAAACGGCAGAAATACCCACTTTTTGAACCTTTCAATTAAAAAATAATGGTTGGGGTTCCAAAAATTTGCCGTGGACCGTGGACTGTCAACGGTTAGCGATTTGAGATACTGCAGTCCACAGTTGACAGCCCACTTCCCTAAATTTGAAACATTTATTCCTTTTATCACTGGCCAAAAAGCGGACAATCACATTAATTGGTATGAGAGGCAAGAATGTGACTCCCCCTTCAAAAGGGGGTTAGGGGCCAGCCCCGTAGAATTGCGGGGGGATTTTATAAACTGAAATCTATATCAATAGTTAACCTTTAACCTTTTTTTGGCACGGGCTATTTAGCTTAAATTTCCTCCTCTTTTTTATGCATTGGAGTTATAAATATCGCGGCAAGACATAAAAAAATACCTCAGAGAAATCCCTGAGGTATTGAAGGGCTTGTGGCCCGAAATAGCTTAGTTTATGCGGTTACACCAAGGGCTTTAGCCATGGTCGCTCCGATTTCTGCAGGAGATTCAGCGACTAAAATTCCATTTTCGCGCATGATTCTCATTTTTGCAGCTGCGGTATCGTCTGCTCCGCCGATGATGGCGCCAGCATGACCCATTCTACGACCTGGAGGTGCTGTTTGCCCAGCAATGAATCCTACAACTGGCTTTTTGTTGCCGGTTTCGCGAATCCAACGTGCGGCTTCAGCTTCGTAATTTCCTCCAATCTCGCCGATCATGATGATGGCATCCGTCTCAGGATCGTTCATCAATAGTTCCACTGCCTGCTTGGTAGAGGTTCCGATAATTGGATCTCCTCCAATACCAATGGCGGTAGAAACACCAAGACCAGCTTTTGCTACCTGATCCGCAGCCTCGTAGGTCAAGGTTCCAGATTTGGAAACAATCCCGATTCTTCCTGTCTTGAAGACAAAACCAGGCATGATTCCCACTTTCGCCTCTCCAGGAGTGATTACACCTGGGCAGTTGGGGCCGATCAGGATACAACCTCTTTCTTTGATATAGGGCTTGGCACGCATCATGTCTGCCACGGGAATTCCTTCGGTGATGGCAATGATTACTTTAATGCCAGCATCAGCAGCTTCCATGATGGCATCAGCAGCAAACGCTGGAGGAACAAAAATGATAGAGGTATCTGCCCCCGTTTTCTGTACGGCATCTTCTACCGAATCAAACACAGGTCTTTCCAAATGTAGCGTTCCGCCTTTGCCTGGAGTGACACCTCCCACTACTTGGGTTCCATACTCGATCATTTGCTGAGCGTGAAAAGAGCCTTCAGTTCCTGTAAAGCCTTGAACGATTACTTTAGAATTTTTATTAACGAGTACACTCATGTTGCGCTGATTATTGTTTCGCACAAAAATAGAAGAAAGCACCCCCCATTCAAAAGAAAAAAGAAACATTCTACAGGTAATTTCTTGTTGGCAAGGCTTTGCCCTTCTCATTTTTCGAAAACCTAACCCTTTCCTAATTCCTTCCGTAGCTATGAATTGAACCAAGAATAGGAAATCTTCTTCTCGATCAAATTGAGATGTGATTTTTCAGTTCTAAAAAATTAACTTTGAATTGGTAGTTGGAATCGAGGTTGCTACTTCCCAACTATCCCCAAGACGAGATTCATGCTGCTACAATCCACTTCGCTAAGCTTTGCCTATCCCGGGCAGCCCAGCCTTTCCTTTCCAGATTTCTCACTTTCTGGGGGGGAGGCGGTACTCTTACTAGGTAAATCTGGTTCTGGGAAAACTACCTTTCTGAACCTGCTCGCAGGACTCCTCAGCCCCAGCCATGGTCAAGTGATCTTGGATGGTACTGTCCTTTCTGCCCTACAAGGTCATCGTTTGGACTTGTTTCGGGGGCAGCACATTGGGATTGTATTTCAAAAGCCACACTTGATTGCCGCCCTCACCGTGAAACAGAACTTGGAGCTGGCGCAGTTTTTAAGCAAGAAAAAAGAAGGCTCTCCTGCCGACCTACTTCAAGACTTGGGAATCGCTAGCAAAGCAACTGCAGCAGTGGGTACCTTGAGTGAAGGAGAAGCGCAGCGGGTATCCATCGCTCGTGCCTTAATTAATACACCTAAGTTGATCCTAGCCGATGAACCTACTTCCAGTTTGGATGACGAACATGCACGGCGGGTGATCACACTTTTAAAAGGCGAGGCTGCCAAAATTGGGGCGGCCCTGGTGATCGTTACGCATGACCAGCGCGTTAAATCAGAAGTTTCACAGGTACTCGAACTGAAAAGCGCATGAACCTACTCACCCTCAGTTGGAAATACCTCAGCTTTCGGCCACTAGCTACTGGCTTGAATGTGATTTTATTGGCCTTTGGGCTTGCCATCATCACTGTTTTACTACTAGTTCAACATCAGTTTGAGCAAAAAATGACCCGTGATGCTGCTGGGATCGATCTGGTGGTGGGTGCCAAAGGCAGTCCGCTCCAGCTAATTCTATCCTCGGTGTACCACATTGACTTTCCTACAGGGAATATCAAGATGGAGGAGGCGCAACGCATTTCAAGAAGTCGCTTGGTGAAGCAAGTGATCCCGCTTGCGATGGGTGACAATGTCCAAGGACTACGAATCCTAGGCACCAATCACGATTATTTGGACCTGTATGCGGTAAAATTTGCCGCTGGCAAAGCCTGGGAGAAGCCCTTTGAGGTTACCCTGGGTGCGGAAAGTGCCCAGATTCTCGGGTTGAAACTTGGTGACACCTTTAGCGGAAGTCATGGGATAAGCGTGGGCAGCCATGACCACGATCAACATGCATTTCGGGTAACTGGTATTTTGGTACCCACTGGAAAGGTAGTGGATCGGCTCGTGCTGACCAGCATCGAATCGGTCTGGTATACCCACGATGAAGCGGGCGGGGCAGAGTCAGATACCTCCACCGAAGGGGAGGAAGTAAGCATTGTTGAGGAAGAGGGAACGCTTGCCGAAGGTATAGATCCTCATCTCCTTCCAGTCGCCGCTCGAGGATTTCCGATCTCAGATCAGGAAAGGGAAGTGACCACCTTACTTATCCGCTACCGCAATCCGATGGCCGCGATTCAGTTGCCTCGAATGATAAACTCGAGTACCTCCATGCAGGCAGCATCCCCTGCATTTGAAATGTCCCGATTATTTGAATTGTTGGGAGTTGGGATAAGCCTTTTGAAGGGCTTGGCACTTGCCTTGGTAGTGATCGCGGGCTTGAGCATATTTATTGCGCTCTACAATTCACTCAAGGAACGGAAATATGATTTAGCCATCTTACGAACCTTGGGAGCTTCTCGTGCGCAATTGGTTGCTTTGGTATTTCTGGAAGGCATCTCCCTGACGATCCTGGGAGCTATTTTTGGGATTGCTTTTGGGCATGGCTTTTTGGCACTTATCGTGGAATTTGCTTCCCAGGAGGTGGTTTCCTTGGTGGATCCTTGGATATTCCTAGCCGAAGAAGGATTGATTTTCGGCTATGCTTTGGCAGTGGGCATCATCGCATCTCTGATCCCTGCTTGGTCTGCCTACCAAACGAGTATTGCAAAGCAGCTTACAAAAACGTAATTAGCATAAAAATTAAAGCAAGATGAAAAAAGGAGCATTCCTTATCGGTTTACTTTTGGCTCTAGCCACTTTTTCCCAGCAGACGTATGCCCAAGGGGTTTGGAAAAGTTTGTCTGA
>CAZPKI010000148.1:0-4280 GCA_964587015.1 uncultured Limnohabitans sp. | reverse complement strand
ATAGGAAGGCTAGTTACGCGCAACGTATCCGACATTGAAACCCTCGCAGATGTCTTTAGCGAAGGACTTGCTGCCATCATCGGGGACCTGCTTCAAATCATCACCATCTTGGGTGTGATGTTTTACATCGACTGGAAACTCACCCTCGTCTCCCTAAGTACCCTACCCCTTTTGGTGATTTCCACCTACGTATTTAAGGAGAAAATCAAGGTAACCTTCAACGATGTCCGCAACGCCGTGGCCAATCTGAATTCCTTCCTCCAGGAACACATTACGGGCATGACCATTGTGCAACTCTTCAACCGCGAGCAGCGCGAATTTGACAAGTTTAAAGAGATCAACCGAGAGCACCGCGCAGCCCATATCCGCTCGGTATTGTATTATTCGATCTATTTTCCTGTTGCCGAGATCATACAGGCTATTGGAATCGGCTTGGTAGTTTGGTACGGCGCAGTAGGTGTGCTTGGGATGGAGCTGCAAATCGGTATTTTGATCTCCTTTATCATGTACCTGCAATTGTTCTTTCGTCCGATACGAATGATTGCAGACCGGTTCAATACACTCCAAATGGGAGTAGTAAGTTCCTCCCGAATCTTCAAGCTCCTTGCCTCCAGCGAGCACATTGCAAACGAAGGCAGCTTTAGCCCTGAAAAGGTACAAGGAAATGTCCGCTTAGACCAAGTTTGGTTTGCATACAAAGAAGAAGATTATGTCTTAAAAAACATCTCCTTTGAAGCCAAAAAGGGCCAAACCATTGCCCTAGTTGGGGCTACTGGAGCTGGCAAATCCTCCATCATCAACTTGATTTCACGATTTTATGAAATCAACAAGGGTGCCATCACCATTGACGGCACCAACATTCAAGATTATGAGTTGAGCGCACTTCGAAAGCACATCGGCGTAGTGCTTCAAGATGTATTCCTTTTCTCCAGCAGCATCTACCAAAATATTACGCTAGGCAATCCAAGCATCACCAAAGAGCAGGTGATGGAAGCTGCCGAACTAGTGGGGGCGGCAAAATTCATCGAAAAGCTACCGGGCGGATTGGACTACAATGTGATGGAACGTGGTGCCACCCTATCGGTAGGTCAGCGCCAACTGATTTCCTTTGTACGGGCAATGGTCTACAATCCTGAAATCTTGATTCTAGACGAGGCTACCTCCTCTGTGGATAGCGAAACGGAGGAACTCATTCAAGAATCCATTGAAAAAATGATGCAAGGACGTACGTCTATCGTCATCGCCCACCGCCTCTCGACCATCCAGAAGGCTGACCAAATCCTAGTGCTTCACAAAGGAGAAATTGTGGAGACAGGCACCCACCAATCTCTGTTGGAAAAAGGAGGCTACTACACCCAGTTACATCAAATGCAGTTAAAAATGACTGCACTTTAAGCTTTCATTCGGTAATGAAAAAACTTCTCATCGCTGCTATCTCACTCCTAATTCTTGGACTAGGAGGTTATTTTGCTTTCGATCAAATGGGCGGCAATAATCCCATTGCCCTAAGTTTGGTCAAGACTTCCCCCGAAACACTGGCAGGAAAAACATTTAGGGGCACTCCTATAGATAAAGGTTTGGAACAAGCATTCCACTCCGTCGAGTCTCTGCAATCCCTTCACCCAGGCACCTTAGTCCACACCCTGTACTATATAGAGCCTGCAGGAAAGCTCGACACGATGGAAGTTTTTGTAGGGATCAACCTCCCTTTTGGGGCACCTGAAATGGAGTCGAAAAAATTTACAGAAACCCGATATATTTTGGCGCAGGTGCGTAGTAATAAATGGGTGATGCCTGGACCAACTACCATCAAGGAAAAGATTCAAGAATATGCTGAGGCAAATAAACTAACCTTGAGCGGCTATTACGTCGACAAGATTGTCAGCGAAACAGAGGTTCATGTGATTGCCCCCCTACGCTAAATCGATTTCCCCTCCCAGTAATCTAAACTTGATACTTTTTTCTTTCCAATTTCTAATTCAGTTCCGTTCCTGATTTCCCTTCCACCCCTATCTTTGCGCCATGATACTCCAAAACGACCTGCTGCTCCGTGCAGCGAGAGGTGAAAAAACAGAACGGACTCCTGTCTGGTTGATGCGCCAAGCTGGCAGAATTCTTCCAGAGTACCGTGCCGTTCGGGAATCTGTCTCTGGGTTTATTGAGCTGGCACAAACACCTGAGCTAGCTGCTGAGGTGACTATTCAGCCTGTAGACCTGCTTGGAGTAGATGCAGCCATTATTTTTTCAGACATCCTGGTCATTCCAGAGGCCATGGGCTTGCCTTATGAGATGGTGGAGAAGCGAGGACCTTGGTTTCCCCAAACCGTACGCTCCGCAGCTGATCTTAAAAAATTGCGTGTAGCCGAAGGAGACAACGACCTGCAATACGTGATGGATGCCATTCAGATCACCAAGAAAAACCTAAACGGCCGAGTGCCCTTGATTGGATTTGCTGGAGCACCTTGGACGATTTTTGCCTACATGGTCGAAGGCAGTGGCAGCAAAACCTTCTCCCTTTCACGAGAAAAATTGTACCGTGACCCGGTATTTTCTCACCAGCTCTTGCAGCTAATCACCGATTCCACGATCAACTACCTCAAGGCACAGATTCGTGCTGGAGCTGATTTGGTTCAGCTATTTGACAGTTGGGCGGGGATTCTGGGTCCAAAGCAATACGAAGAATTTTCGCTGAAGTACATCTCCCAGATCTGCGATGCCATCACGGAAGTGCCGGTCACGGTATTTGCCAAAGGAGCCTTTTTTGCGCGAGAAGCCTTGGGCAAACTCTCCTGTGAGACCATCGGCTTGGACTGGAATATGGGTATTGAAGAATCCAGTGCCCTTATTGGCCCCCACAAGACCTTACAAGGCAACTTGGATCCTGCGGCATTGTATGGCAATCCAGATCAGGTGCGTCAGGCAACACGAGACATGATGGAGCAGTTCCGCGGGAAGCGTCACATCGCCAATTTAGGGCATGGGGTCTATCCGGACATCGATCCCGAGATGGTCAAGGTATTTATTCAAACCGTAAAGGAGTTCTAATCAACATTCACGAAAAGGGGAAGGGGCAATATGTTTTTCATATTGCCCCTTCCTTTTTTAGACCTTCTTTGAAATTCCATTTTGTGAAATTCTCAGCAAAACATTTTTAGCTGTATTTTTTTTATTTTTTTTTGTTTTTAGTTTTTTTGGTTTATTTTTAAACTGGATTTAATATTATTTACACAATTTTAATATTTATCAGTTCATTTTAAAACCTTTTATTAACTAAATAACAAAATTTTATGAAAAACCTATTAAAATTTAAACCATCTATTGTTTATAGTTTTTTGATTATTTGCTTAAGCTATTTGCTTACTACCAACTACTCAATTGCTCAAGAAAAAAAAGATTTCAATTTTACTGTCGGCTTGAATTCAGATCAGTTTTTTGGGTTTTATCCTTCCTTTCAAGGTTCGTATGGTTTTTCAAACAAAACTCAGTTGACTTTTTATGGAATTCATTGGGGAGGAGGCACTGGTATTCTTTGGGGTAATTGGACTGAATTTGGACTTGGCGCAAACATTAAAGCGGCAGAGGGGCTTTCCATCAATCCACAAATAGGTATTTTGAATGGAAACTTACTGAGTTCTGGAACAGTAGGCCCAGCAATTTTTGGAGACGGTATCGTGCCTAACCTAACCGTAAATCTCCTCAAGGAAAAAGTTGAAGGCCAATTCTACTTTGGGTATTACTCACCTCTTCGTAATGAAGCACCTGCAAGTGGCACAACTTTAGCTTATGTCCACTATTGGCTAAACCTAGGGATTAGAGCAAATCAGTTTTTATCTTTGGGCGCACATTTTGAACACCTTGTAAATTCGGGAGGATCGAACGTAGACACTTCAACAGATGTGTACCAGTGGCTTGGCCCATATGTGCAATTCAGCAAACCTGAAGGGGGACCATTCGCAAGATTTTCTTTTGGAACTGACTTAGTTGAGGGCAATGACTCCTTCTTTAAACTAACAACAGGATTTAGTTTCTAGAAAGATCTAACATAAAATTATCCTGGTTAATAATGTGGTTCAATAAACCAACCCGACTTATTTGACCAAAAAAGTTAACCAGGATGCTTTTCTTACTACTAGCTTCTATTTATCTGCATTTTAACCTGTACCGAAAGGAATAAGTCTGAAGTTCAAGTAAGTGAGTTATAGATTGCCGTCTGCTTGGAGACCGTGGTTTGTCGTCTGTCGAGGATTATCCGCAGTAATTCAAAGAAATTTTAAGCTACA
>CAZPKI010000147.1:0-4436 GCA_964587015.1 uncultured Limnohabitans sp. | reverse complement strand
GGAATGTACACCAGCCTTGCGGGCTAAAATTTCCGTTTTCGCGTTTTTATTGGTTTTGGTCTTGGGTGGATGTAGTGATCCTGCCACGCTAGGCCTTGAACTTGCGCCTGAGAACAATCAGATCGGAGTATTCTACAAAGAAATTCCCCTGAATGCTCAGGTAGTGCTCTTGGATTCCTTCAACACCACCAACGCAGGGATTCTAATCGTGGGTGATGAAGAAGATCCGTATTTTGGGAAGACTAGAAGTACGGCCTACACTCGATTGCACATTGAACAAGGGTCTGAACGTCCCAAAGCAGAGGCACTCCTCGATTCCGTATTTTTTAATTTAGCTACAGTAAGTGTCAATGGGGCTGATCTGGATAAGAAAAAGAAATATGCGGTGCACCTGCTATCGCAGCCTTTGGAAGATACTTTGTATTACAACTTCAGTAAGTTGCCCTATGCCACCAATCCAATTGCTGAGGTAGAGGTAACCTTCAAAGACACCAAAGACACCTTAATTAAAGCTCCTCTTAACCCGGCATTGGCAAACGAGATTTTTGCCAAACTCAAACGAGGCAACGAGTTTGATAACTTGTTTAACTTTAGAAAATACCTACCCGGAGTGGCGATTGTACCTCGCGCGGGAGACAATACAACGGCTGGGTTTTCCCTTGGAGGCAATACTGGAATTACATTTTATTACCACAACACTGGGGATACTACTAGACTGAAGTACACGATTACCACATTTTCATCTCGTAGCTTCAATGGAGTTGAGTCAGATCGTCGCGGCACGCCTACTGAGGTGGTACGAGACTATCAGAAGTCCTACTCCACTGGAGCCTTGGTTGGGATGAAATCAGGTTTAGGCCTGGCGATTCGATTGGATACCAGTCCCTTGGACGCCTTCCTGGACACGATCAAAGGAGTGGTTTTCAACCAGGTAACCTTACAAATGGGGCCCATTGAAGAGCCCGTTAAGGGGCAGACGCCCATTTCTGGTATGGTCATGAAGTTTATCGATTCCAAAAATCAGGTGCTCTTGAGTTCCATCAACCAAGCTGAACTACACGTGCAGGGTGATGGTCAGGTTCAGGTTATTGAAGATGAAAAGGGGAATAAAGTACCCAACAATTTCTTCCCTTCGTCTGCCATAATCAACTATGAGACTACCTCAAGATTGCAGCGAGCAGGGATCAGTTCTTACATGAATGCCTTATACAAAAAGGAATTGCAGCGCAAAGATTGGTTGCTTTATGCCATTACGCCCAACACAGGGGATGACTTGAAGCGTTCCCTTCGGCAGTTTAAAGTCAATAAAGACAAGGTTGTAATCACCGTAATCTATTCCAAAACCAAATAGGGCAAATTTTAAGGAACTGCCCTTCAATCCCCTTTTGATTTTTTAAAAGGGGATTGTTTTTTTTGGCACAATTCCTGTTTCTTTGTTTCACCAAAACCAACTTTTATAAATTTTTAGTTATGTGCGGAATTGTCGCTTATGTAGGGCAGCAGGATGCCCTTCCCATTATCATTAAGGGGCTTAAAAGATTAGAATACCGAGGATACGATTCGGCAGGCGTAGCCCTACTCGATCAGCGAGGACTCAGTATTTATAAAAAGAAAGGAAAGGTAGCCGAACTAGAGAAGCACCTTGCCGAAAATGGGGACATCCATGCCAAGGTAGGCATCGGGCATACGCGTTGGGCCACCCATGGGGAGCCCAATGACATCAATGCACACCCGCATTATTCCTCTTCCGAACGCTTTGCAATGATCCATAACGGCATCATTGAAAACTACGAGGTACTCAAAAAAGACCTGCTCAAAAAGGGTTATACCTTCCAGAGTGAGACGGATACCGAGGTGTTCGTGAAGTTTATCGAAGATATCTACCAGCACAACCAATGCTCACTTGAGGAGGCTCTGCGTTTGGCGCTACACAAGGTGGTGGGAGCCTATGCGATTGTATTGATCAACCTTGAGGAACCCAATACGCTGATTGCGGCGCGAAAAGGATCACCATTGGTGATTGGTGTGGGAGAAGGGGAGTATTTCTTTGCCTCCGATGCGACACCGATCATTGAGTACACCAATAAGGTGGTGTACTTGGACGATTACGAAATCGCCGTGGTCCGGAATGGGGAGCTTCTGATCAAGACCATTGAAAACGTCGCGACCAACCCCTACATCAACCAGTTGGAGATGGAGTTGGAGGCGATAGAAAAGGGAGGCTACGAGCATTTTATGCTCAAGGAAATCTTTGAGCAGCCGAAGTCTATCGCTGATTGCTTGAGAGGAAGATTGGATGCCAAGTCGGGTAGACTGGTGCTTGGGGGATTGCGAGAGTACATGAATAAGTTTCAGAATGCCGAGCGGATCATCATCACCGCCTGCGGCACTTCTTGGCATGCCGGCTTGGTGGCCGAGTACTTATTTGAGGAGTTTGCACGGATTCCGGTGGAGGTCGAGTATGCCTCTGAGTTTCGGTACCGTAATCCCGTCATCAACGAAAAAGATTTTGTGATTGCAATCTCCCAATCTGGGGAGACAGCCGATACGCTTGCTGCCATTGAATTGGCCAAGTCTAGAGGAGCCACCATTTTTGGGGTGTGTAATGTGGTGGGTTCTTCCATTCCGCGTACCACCCATGCGGGATCTTATACCCATGCTGGCCCAGAGATCGGGGTGGCCTCTACGAAGGCCTTCACGGCTCAAATTTCCGTATTGGCCATGATGGCCTTGAAGTTGGGCTACCAGCGGGGCACGCTTCCTGAAAGCACCTACATTCAGTTGCTCCATGAGCTTGCCGCCATCCCTGCCAAGGTAGAAAAGGCGCTGCAGACCAATGCATTGGTAGAGCAAATTGCGGCCGAATACAAGGATGCACGCAACATGCTGTATTTGGGAAGAGGCTACAATTTCCCTGTGGCCTTGGAAGGCGCCTTGAAGTTGAAGGAAATTTCCTACATCCACGCAGAAGGCTATCCAGCGGCAGAAATGAAGCATGGACCGATCGCCTTGATTGACGAGGAGATGCCGGTGATTTTTATCGCTACCCAGGACAGTTCCTACGAAAAGGTAGTGAGCAACATCCAAGAAGTGAAAGCCCGCAAAGGCAAGATTGTGGCGGTGGTCACCGAAGGAGATACGCAGGTGAAGGCGCTTGCCGATCACGTGATTGAAGTGCCTCTTACGCATGAGGCCTTTACGCCCTTACTTTCTGTGGTGCCACTTCAGCTGTTCTCCTACCACATCGCGGTAATGCGTGGATGCAATGTGGATCAGCCAAGAAACTTGGCCAAGTCGGTAACGGTGGAGTAACTAGGTGCAAACAGAGACGGAATCAAGGTTGATTTATTAAAGCATGGTGGGGTTACTTTGGATTAAGTCGGATCAGTAACTTGTGGATTTAAATGCCGCAGGGGTTAATCTATTTGTATTTTAGTATGCGTCTATGGTAAAGGATAAAAATGAAGGCTTCCGATCGTTATGCCCAATAGCAACCGGCCTGGATGTTATAGGGGATAAATGGACCTTACTGGTCCTGAGAGACATGTTATTTGGGTATAAATCTACGTTCAATGAATTTAAGACTTCTCCCGAGTCGATGCCAAGTAAAATGCTTTCCAATCGACTTAAAAAATTAGAAGAATTGGGATTTTTGAGCAGGAAAAAGGGAGTAACAAATAGGAAGAATGTTCATTATCTATTGGAAGATAAAGGAATAGAGACTTTTCCGATTATGGTCGAAATGGCTATTTTTACGACAGATTTTTATTACGATCACTTAGGGGATACCTACACAGGTGTAGTAAAAACAAGAATGAAAAATGACAAAGAGAATTATATAAAAGAGATGATGGATGGTTATCGAAAATTTAAAGAAGCATTAGTTCTTTAACTCATCTCCAAAGTTCAACTCCTTGAGCCTCCGGTTATTAACCGGAGGCTTTTTTGTGGAATTAAATTCATAAAAAAATAATTTACATTTTATTTTAAGTTTCAATTTGATACCTATATTTATAAAATATATTTCAGTCTAATTTTAATTTACAACCTCAAAAAATTTAATGGTATGAAAAAACTAGGACTACTCTTACTTGTTAGTGTTACGATGTTTGCTTGCGCAGCACCAGAAACAAAAACTGCTGACGCGACAGTTGCACCTACGGATCCAGAAACTGGAACATTTACTTCACTAGATGATAAGTCACAAAAAGTAAAGGAGCTATTAGAAGCCTACATGAACAATGATTCCACAAAAATTTATGAATACTACGTTGATTCAGTACAGATTTTTGATCAATTGGCCGCCAACCAAGAAGGCGGAGTGACCAAGGCCAATCCAGGAGGAAGAGCAGGTTTTGCTGCGAATGAGCGAATGAACCACGATTACTTTTCGGACATTAAAGTGACTACAGATAACATTAAGACTTTCGTGTTTG
>CAZPKI010000146.1:0-4441 GCA_964587015.1 uncultured Limnohabitans sp. | reverse complement strand
TGCCCATTCCCGATCTTATTCGAGATATCAAAAACAATTCAAGCAATTTTATCAATGAAAATAAATGGGTAAATAGTAAATTTTCTTGGCAAGAGGGATATGGTGTTTTTTCCTATTCTCATTCTCAAATTGACAAGGTCTACCGATACATTGCAAATCAAGAAGCCCATCATGAAAAAAAGACCTTCAAAGATGAATACATCGATTTTCTTGTAAAATCTGGAATTGACTACGATGAGAGGTATTTGTTTGAAACATATCCGGAATAACCACATTTATCCCACGATCATGTCTAGAATAATGTCACCCCTTCGGGGTTGGGGATAGGAATTACAATCTTGATGCTAGAATAATTACACCCCGAAGGGGTTAGGGGATTACAATCATTGCGTTAGCATTATGATCCTAGGATGATGTCACCCCTTTGGGGTTGGGGCGTGGGAATTATAATCATGATGCTAGAATAATTACACCCCGGTGGGGTTGGGTGATCACAATCATTGCGTTAGCATTATAACGTTAGGATAATGACACCAAGTTGGGGTTGGGGTTTGGGGCGGGGATTTAAAATCTTTTCTATAATTTTTTGATCCCTCCGGGCTTTTTATCGTATACCAAACCTAATCCCGAAGGGATGAAATGATATTAGAGAAATGATTCTAGATGAAATAATTCTAGGGATGATCGTAGATAACAACGCATCCAATCCCGAAGGGATGGAATGATACTAGATGAAATGATTCCCGCTGAAATAATTAGGAATGATTCCATTAAAACCCTGAAAGGGTGGTAGGATTAGGATGATGGATAATTAATAGTAGAAATGTCACCCCTTCGGGTTTGGAGGGGTGACATTTTTTTTAGGATTTTTACAAGGTATACCCAGCTCTATAATTTCGAGTTACAAATTGATTTGCTGGCTCAAAATTGGTGATTTTCATGTTTGGACCATCCCAAAGTAGTTTGATACCACGACCAGGGTAATCCATTTGATTTGAATTTCCTGCTCGAGGAACCTGGTAGTCGTAGCTACGAATTGCCAAATTACCCATCAGTACAGATTCTGTTAGCGGACCAGCAATGGAGAAAGGTGAGCTGAGTTGCTTAAATTCAGTGGAACCAAAACCTGCAATACAAGCATTCACCCAGTTGTCATAATGGCCTCGATCACCTCCTGGTACTCGATACAGCGATTCTTTTACTGTAATATCCTTGGTTTTGGAAGTAGGCAATAGCTGGGGATTTGCGCCATAAGTGGAGCACATCATTTTACCTTTTGTTCCTTCGATAATCACACCATTGCCACCGTCACCCATCATCTCATTTGGACCCAACTCCTCTGGTCGGGTAGGCTGTATGCCGCCATCCATCCAATGGAACTCCAAATCATCCTTTCCAGGACGATCAAATCGCAAAGTAATGTGTGAAGATGGAGGACAACTTTCTGGAAAATGTCCTCTCTTAAACTCACCTACATAGACAGAACCCACAGAACACTCGGCGGATTTAGGATATCCAAGGCCTAAAACCCGGAATGGTGGCTCCATGATGTGGCAGGCCATGTCTCCAAGGGCTCCTGTCCCATAGTCCCACCATCCTCTCCAATTAAAGGGAACTAAGTTGCCCACGTAATCTTTGTAAGGTGCTGTGCCCAACCAAAGATCCCAATCTAGATCAGCTGGTGGAGCAATGGGTGTGCTAGGCCATGGAATGCCCTGAGGCCATACGGGACGGTTGGTCCAAGACCAAACCTTGGTAGCCTCTCCAATTAATCCTGCTTCATACCATTCCACCATCTTCCGTACCCCATCTCCCGATGAACCCTGATTACCCATTTGCGTTACTACACGGTACTTTTCCGCTGCTTGGGTGAGCATTCGCGCTTCATAGATGTCGTGGGAAAGTGGCTTTTGAACGTATACATGCTTGCCCATTTTCATAGCCATCATCGCTTGCACAGCGTGCATGTGATCAGGTGTCGAAACGGTTATGGCGTCAATATTTTTTTCTTCTTTTTCAAGCAAAACGCGGTAATCCTTGTAATAGGTTGCCTTGGAATGATCTTGTCTTCCTTTTGCCGCGCGGGTATCGTCTACATCACAGAGGGCAATGATGTCAACTTTGCCGCTTTTATGCACTCCAGAAAGGTCACCATAGCCCATTCCTCCAATGCCAATGGATGCTACTCTTAGTTTGTCACTAGGAGCGATAAAGCCAGGTCCACCCAGTACATGCCTTGGGATGAGTGTTATTCCTGCGAAAGCGAGTGCTGAACTTTTGATAAAGTCCCTTCTGGAGTTTTCTCCCTGGTTTTGTTTTTTATTTTTCATTGGAATAGAGAAGGTGTTTTCGAAGTCTCAAATAAGTCTAAAAATTTGAAAAGTCAGAAACCAAAAAGGATTTTTATTCCAATGGACCTGTAAGATTCTTCTTTACTCGCTTGATCTTTTGAAAAAGTATAATTTTTCAGCTTTCTGAAAACAGATTTTTGATATTTTAAAGTAAGTTTGGTTAAAATCAACTCCATGAAAAATTTACGTTGGACCTTCATTATTGGTATACTACTGGTTTTGGGATCTTGTCAAAAACCTGCACCCATCTCGGAAGCTGGACTGATTCCCTTGCCTCAGGAGATAAGTGATGGATCTGGGACCTTTCAAGTAACTTCTGAAACAGGGATCCGATTGGTAGGTACCCCTGAAAAATTGACTTCAATCGGTGAAATTTTAGCCAATAATCTTCGCCCTGCTACAGGATTTGAGTTTCCTGTTTCCAAGGATTCTGGAGAAATTACCTTAGAATTGACCGGATCGGGGCCTTCGGAAGCGTATCAACTTGAAATTTCTGATAAAGGAATCAGAATTACCGCTTCTGGAGAGGCAGGCCTTTTTTATGGGGTGCAAACGCTCCTCCAACTTTTCCCCACTGATATCGCACAGAGAACTGTTCAAAGCAGGGATTGGATCCTTCCTCAAGGAAAAGTAACTGATGCCCCTGATTTTGCTTATCGAGGTTCCATGTTGGATGTAGCTAGACACTTTATTCCCAAGGAAGATGTCAAGTTCTACATCGACCAAATGGCCAGCTTGAAGTTGAATTACCTTCATCTCCATCTGACTGATGATCAAGGCTGGAGAATAGAAATCAAGTCCTGGCCCAAGTTAACTGAAATCGGAGGTGCTACCGAAGTCGGTGGCGGCAAGGGTGGATTTTACACGCAAGAAGAATATAAGGAGTTGGTGGCCTATGCAGCTGAGCGCTTCATCACCATCGTTCCAGAGATTGATATGCCAGGACATACCAATTCGGCCCTGGCTTCCTATGCCGAGTTAAATCCAGGGGTAAACTTACCTGTAGGACAAGGATTAGATTCACTCAATAAAAAACCTCTGGATTATCAATTGCCAATAACAGCTCCTCAAGCCTCTCAAATGTATACGGGTATCGAGGTTGGCTGGAGCACCTTTGCACCGCAACTCGAAGTTACCTATGCTTTTGTAGACAGTGTTGTTCGGGAGCTGTCGGAACTTTCACCAGGTCCTTATTTCCACATTGGGGGAGACGAATCGCATGTTACGGAGAAGGATGATTATGTCTATTTTGTGGAGCGGGTTCAAGATATCGTATCCAAGTATGGTAAAACCAGCATGGGCTGGGATGAAATAGCCACTGCAAAATTACTTCCTGGGAATATAGCTCAATTTTGGGCAAAAGAGGAAAATGCACTCCTAGCCAAAAACCAAGGGAACAAAGTCTTGCTCTCACCAGCAAAAAAGACCTATTTGGATATGCAATACGATAGCCTTTCTCGAATCGGGTTGCACTGGGCTGCATACATTGAATTGGATTCTGCTTACCTCTGGGATCCGGCTACCTATGTGAAAGGGCTTGCCAAAGACGATATTTTAGGAGTTGAAGCACCGCTCTGGTCTGAAACCGTGACCAACCGAGAAGACATCAACTACTTGGCATTTCCACGCTTGGCTGCATTGGCTGAGGTGGCTTGGACTACCAAGGAGAATCGGAGCTGGGAAGGATTTGCATCTCGAATTCCAATTCAAGGAGATCGCTGGGCAATTCAGGGGATAGGTTTTTATAAATCTCCCAAAGTAACTTGGGAAACCAAGAAAAAGAGTGCTTTCGAAGAAGGTATCATCACTTTTAGCAATTGGATTTGGGGTCCACCTATTTTGATTTTGCTTTTGGGTGGAGGCACCTTTTTTTTTATCCATTCTGGCTTCGTTCCCATCACCAAAATTGGGCATGCGATCGAACTCTTAAAAGGGAAGTACGAAGATAAATTGGCTCCAGGTGAAATCACCTCCAAACAAGCATTGATGTCAGCCATTGCCTCTACGGTGGGATTGGGGAATATTTCAGGTGTTGCCATTGCCATCAATATGGGAGGTCCAGGAGCACTTTTTTGGATGTGGGTGGCTGC
>CAZPKI010000145.1:0-4477 GCA_964587015.1 uncultured Limnohabitans sp. | reverse complement strand
ATTGTTAGTCATGTAAATTTGAATCAGGACTAAACTTAAAAACAACAGTTAAACTATAAACTTTTTTTAGGAAGGGTCATTAGGCCTTGGCCAAGAGGAGTTGAAACTCCAAGGCACTGCAGGGCTGGAACTCATCGGCTTTAAGGTCCTCAAAAATCTCTTCGTCAGCGGT
This sequence comes from uncultured Limnohabitans sp., assembly GCA_964587015.1. Lineage (GTDB taxonomy): Bacteria > Bacteroidota > Bacteroidia > Cytophagales > Cyclobacteriaceae > Algoriphagus. The sequence goes on along the minus strand of CAZPKI010000145.1, from coordinate 4,305 downwards.
AATATCCGTTTTCTCAATACGTCCATCGGGATGCACAATCAGTTCTACCCCAGAAAAATCCTGCGGGTTGATCATCACCAAAACTTGGTAGTCGTCAAAAATTCGTTTGAAGTACTGTGAAATTGCTTTTGCCACGGTGAATTCAGTTTTTTATTAAAAATAATTTAAAAAAACCGGGAGTAAGCATTGCTTATTCCAAAGCCTTTCTAAATTTGTCCCAAGCTAATGAAAACAATCGCAAACAAATACTGGTGGTGGCATTCTATTTCTTTCCTCGGGAAAGCTCAGAAAGCCGTTGCCTAAACTTTGCGCAATACATACCTCAAAAGGCTTACTGGTTTTCCCGGTAAGCCTTTTTTTATGCCCTTTTCTTTTCCATGACTACGACCTACAGCCTCCATACCCAGTACCGCAAGCGACTCGCAGATATCATCACACCTGTAAGCATATACCTGCAGATTCGTGATCGCTTCGCCAATCCCATCTTGCTGGAATCCTCTGACTACCGAGGACAAGACAATAGCTACTCCTACATTTGCTTCAATCCCCTCGCTTCTTTTTCATTTACAGCAGGTACAGTGCTGGAGAAATTGCCCGATGGACAAGAGAAATCCTACGAAGTGAGCGCTGAACAACCCTTGATGGATTGCCTGCAACGATTCGGAAATTCCTTTCAATCTCCTCCTGACTCCTTTAAATTTAGTACGAACGGGCTTTTTGGCTACACCCAATACGATACAGTAGGCTGGTTTGAGGAGATCAAATTGAAAGCTTCTCCTTCCGTTGAGGTGCCGATGATGCACTATGCCATGTACCAAAACATCATCGTGGTGGATCATTACAAAAACGAGTTGCACCTCTTCGAACACCTGGTGGAAGGCACCAAGCAGGCATCCTACCTAGATGAAATCGAGACTTTGCTCAACAACAAAAACATTCCTGCCTATTCCTTCAAAAAAGTAGGGGAGGAGGTTTCAAATTATAGCGATTCGGAGTTTTTAGAACTCCTAGCTCAAGCCCAGAAGCATTGCCAGCGTGGAGATGTGTTTCAGCTGGTGCTCTCTCGGCGCTTTACCACTGCCTTCAAAGGAGACGAGTTTAACGTCTATCGCTCACTTCGCTCCGTCAATCCCTCGCCTTACCTGTTCTATTTTGATTACGGATCCTTCAAGGTATTTGGCAGCTCCCCTGAAGCTCAAATTGTGGTTAAAAATCGAAAGGCAACCCTATTTCCGATTGCAGGGACCTTCCGACGAACCGGCAACGATGTGGAGGATGCGGCCCTTGCACGCAAGCTTTACGACGATCCCAAGGAAAATGCGGAGCACGTGATGCTCGTGGATTTGGCACGAAATGACCTCTCCCGTACTTCCGATCGGGTAGAAGTGGAGGTCTTCAAGGAAGTACAATACTATTCCCACGTGATCCATTTGGTATCCAAAGTTACTGGGCAGCTACCCGAAGGAGCCAATCCCCTACAATTAGTGGCGGACACCTTTCCCGCAGGAACCCTCTCCGGAGCGCCAAAGTATCGAGCCATGGAACTGATTGACGAATTGGAAACAGTGCCCCGTCAATTTTATGGGGGAGCGATCGGGTACCTGGGATTCAATGGGGATTTCAACCATGCCATTGTCATCCGCTCCTTTGTGTCGGAAAACAACCAGCTTCGGTTTCAAGCTGGTGCCGGTGTAGTTGCCAAAAGTGACATCCACTCTGAATTGCAAGAAGTGGCCAATAAACTGGAAGCCTTACGAGTGGCCTTGAAGACTGCCGAACAGATTTAAGCGATGCGTCCATGAAAATCTTAGTCCTAGATAATTACGATTCCTTCACCTATAACCTGGTTTACCTGATCCGTCAACTGGGCTATGGGGAGCAATTGGACATTCGCCGAAACGATGCCTTTGCCCTCGATGAGGTGGAGCAATTCGATAAAATACTCCTTTCACCAGGACCTGGAATTCCGGAGGAAGCAGGGCTGATGCCCGACCTATTGCAACGCTACGGGACCACCAAGTCCATACTCGGAATTTGCTTGGGCCATCAGGCCATTGCAGAGGCTTTCGGTGGAAAGCTCCATAACTTAGCAGAAGTACAGCATGGGGTGGCTGCCACACTCACGGTAGTTCCCGATCGATTATTCGCCGGACTACCCGGTCACTTTGCCGTAGGTCGCTACCACTCTTGGGTAGTGGATGAAGCGCATCTTCCCGCTGAATTGGAGGTGATCGGCCGTACCCCTGACCAACAAATTATGGCAATTCGCCACAAGCACTATGACCTGCGAGGGCTTCAATTTCATCCCGAAAGTATCCTCACCGAACACGGATCCCAGTTGATCCAAAATTGGCTTCAATCCTAAATGATCTCCATTCAACGATGAAAGACATATTAAATCACCTCATTGCGCACAAAACCCTTTCGCAGCAGCAGGCGAAAGAGGTCTTGAAAAATCTGGCTACCGGATCGTATCCGAGTAGTCAGGTGGCCGCCTTTATGACCGTATTCCTGATGCGCAGCATTACGGTGGAGGAACTGCGTGGCTTCCGGGAAGCCATGCTCGAACTCTGCGTGCCCATCGACCTTTCCGAATACGATGCCATGGACCTCTGTGGCACAGGAGGCGATGGCAAAGACACCTTCAATATCTCTACGCTTTCCTCCTTTATCGTCGCGGGAGCTGGACAGACAGTGGCCAAACACGGCAATACGGGCGTGTCCTCTATTTGTGGTTCCTCCAACTTGCTGGCACATTTCGGCTATGAGTTTAGTTCGGATCCTGATCAGCTTCGACGCAGTTTGGATCAAGTGGGACTTTGTTTCCTGCATGCGCCGCTTTTCCACCCTGCCATGAAAAGTGTGGCACCCATCCGAAAGGAACTCGGAGTAAAGACCTTCTTCAACATGCTCGGGCCCATGGTCAACCCAAGTTTTCCGCGCAAGCAACTGGTGGGTGTGTTTAGCTTGGAACTAGCACGATTGTATGGCTACCTTTACCAAGAGACGGAGGGTCGATTTGCAATCTTACATGCCCTAGATGGTTACGATGAAATATCGCTCACAGGACCCTTCAAAATGATCACCAACACGGGCGAGAAACTTTACCATCCCCTAGGCCTTGGCTTGGAGCAACTTTCTCCAGATAGCATTTTGGGAGGAACCTCCATTGCCGAATCTGCTCAAATCTTTGAAGAAGTGCTTCGAGGCAAAGGCACCTCTGCTCAAAACCAGGTGGTGGTAGCGAATGCCGCTGCTGCATTGGTAACGGCTCGTGAAGGGCTTGGCTTTGAAGAAGCAATTGACTTGGCCAAAGAAACCCTACTGACTGGTAAAGCCCTCCGGGTCTTTACAGGATTGATCCAACCTCAAACTTTCGTTTCTCTCAATTAAGTAGATCCTGATGAATACCCTAGAAAAAATCATTGTCGATAAATACCTGGAGGTGGAAGCACGAAAGCAGCAACGGCCTGTAGCCGTTTTGGAAAAAAGCAGCGCATTTGAAATAACTCCACTTTCCTTAAAGTCATTTCTACTTGACCCTACCAAGTCGGGGATAATCACTGAATTTAAGCGAAAATCTCCTTCCAAGGGGTTAATCAACGGCAACTCCTCGGTGGAGGTAGTGTGCAAGGGATACGAGCAGGCAGGTGCCTCCGCGCTATCAGTCCTAACTGATCAGGACTACTTCGGAGGATTTACAGTGGATCTTGAGTTGGCTAGAAAGCAAGTTGCTATCCCAATTCTACGAAAAGACTTTGTGGTGGATGAGTACCAAATCTTGGAAGCCAAAGCCATGGGTGCCGACTGTATATTGTTGATTGCTGCTGCTTTGTCTCCAGAAAAGGTTAAATCTTTAGCCACCTTTGCCCAGAGTCTGGGTCTCGAGGTGCTGATGGAAGTACACAATCTGGAGGAGTTGGAACAGTCGTTTTGTGAGCCATTGGATGTGGTCGGTGTCAACAATCGAAACCTGAAAACTTTCGAGGTCTCTTTGGATACTTCCCTGGAATTGGTGGATCGTATTCCCAACCAGGTAGTCAAAATTTCAGAAAGTGGAATTTCGGATCCAACTACTCTGTTAGCCTTCCGAAAGGCAGGATTCGATGGCTTCCTGATCGGGGAAAACTTTATGAAAACCTCCAGTCCAGAGCAGGCAGCAATGGAATTCATTCAAGAGTTTAGACGTTTGATGGGGGATCAAAGCATTGGTTAGGCAACGTATGGAAATTAAAGTTTGTGGCATGCGAGAGCGGGTCAATTGTCAACAATTGGCTACAACAGTAGTTCCAGATTGGATGGGAT
>CAZPKI010000144.1:0-4560 GCA_964587015.1 uncultured Limnohabitans sp. | reverse complement strand
TCACCATGGGGCGGATCTACGATTACAAAGCGAAATACAGCCACTACCTCGAACTCAGAAAAGAGCGTCGGGAGCAGCAGCAGAAACATTACGAGGAGCAGCAGCGCTTCATCGCCGATACCACCCAGTTTATCGACCGCTTTCGAGGTACCTACTCCAAAACCTTACAAGTGCAGTCCCGCGTGAAAATGCTGGAAAAGTTAGAGATCGTCGAAGTCGATGAAGTGGATACTTCCGCATTGAAACTTCGATTCCCTCCCTCCCCTCGTTCCGGAAAGTATCCCGTGATCGCAGAGGAGATGAGCAAGAGCTATGGAGACCATGTGGTGTTCAACAAAGCGTCCATGACCATCGAACTTGGGCAGAAGGTGGCCTTTGTCGGAAAAAATGGAGAAGGAAAGTCCACGATGATCAAGGCCATCATGGGCCAGATTGATTTTCAAGGAAAGTGCGAGTTGGGCCACAATGCCTTGATCGGGTATTTTGCGCAAAACCAAGCCTCCCTGCTAGACGAAAGCTTGACCATCTTTGAAACCATCGATCAGCTAGCGGTGGGTGAGATCCGAACCAAGATCAAGGATATCCTCGGAGCCTTCATGTTTAAAGGGGACGACATCAACAAAAAAGTGAAGGTGCTTTCAGGCGGTGAAAAGACCCGTTTAGCACTGATCAAACTCCTCTTGCAGCCGGTCAACCTCCTCATCCTCGATGAACCAACCAACCACTTGGACATGAAGACCAAGGACATCATCAAAGATGCGCTCAAGGCCTTTGACGGTACGCTCATCTTGGTATCCCACGATCGAGACTTCTTGGATGGCTTGGCTACCAAGGTATTTGAATTTGGCAACAAGCGGGTGCGTGAGCATTTTGAAGATATCAACGGGTTCTTGAGAAACAAGAAACTTGAAAACTTACGCGAAGTAGAGCGCAAGTAATCCGATCTACAGACGGCATAAAAAAAGCAATTCGAGAGAATTGCTTTTTTTGTTTGGGTGATCTGGACTTAGCGGGCGTAGTTCACGGCTCGCATTTCGCGAATCACTGTCACCTTGATTTGTCCAGGGTATTGCATTTCTTTTTCGATCTTTTGTGAAATATCGAAGGACAGCTGACCTGCCTTCTGATCGTCTACATTGTCTGCATCGACCAAGATACGCAACTCTCTACCTGCCTGCATGGCAAAGCATTTGTTGACTCCGTCAAAGTTCAAGGCGAGTTCCTCCAATTCTTTCAGACGCTTCACGTAGCTATCCATGATCTCTCGACGGGCACCTGGACGTGATCCGGAGATCGCATCTGAAGCCTGTACGATTGGAGAGATCATCGAGGTCATTTCGATTTCATCGTGGTGAGCACCGATGGCATTGCAAATTTCTGGATGCTCCTTGTAGCGCTTGGCGAGTTCCATGCCCAAGAGTGCGTGCGGCAATTCCTGCTCTTCAGGCCATACCTTACCGATGTCATGCAAGAGGCCAGCACGCTTAGCGAGCTTGGCATTGAGGCCCATCTCTGCTGCCATGGTGGCGGAGAGCTTGGCTACTTCTCTGGAGTGCTGAAGGAGGTTCTGTCCATAAGACGAACGGAAACGCATACGACCCACCATCTTGATCAATTCAGGGTGAAGGCCATGTATACCGAGATCAATACAGGTTCTTTCCCCAATCTCCACAATTTCCTCTTCGATGTTTTTCTCTGTCTTGGCCACCACCTCTTCGATACGTGCAGGGTGGATACGTCCATCCTGAACTAGGCGGTGTAGGGAAAGGCGGGCGATTTCCCTTCGAACTGGATCAAATCCAGAGATGATGATTGCTTCTGGGGTATCGTCTACGACAATTTCCACACCCGTCGCTGCTTCTAGCGCACGAATATTTCGACCTTCTCTACCGATGATTTTACCCTTGATGTCGTCGCTTTCAATGTTGAAGACCGACACGCAGTTTTCAACTGCATGTTCTGTAGCGGTACGCTGAATGGTGTCCAAAACGATTTTTTTAGCCTGCTTAGTTGCAGTCAACTTCGCCTCGTCGAGGATATCTTTGATTTGGGAGGAAGCCTTGGTTTGCGCCTCTTCGGTAAGCATGCTTACCAATTGCTCTCGTGCCTCTTCTCTGCTCAGGCCTGCAAGCTTTTCCAAGTCTGCAATTCGCTGGTTCGTGACACGATCCAACTCTTCTTTTTTCACCTGTACGGCATGAAGCTGAGCAGTCAAGTTCTCTTTTTTGCTGTCTAGCTCCGCTTCCTTTCTGCTTAGGTTTTCCTGCTCCTTAGCTACCTGCTGCTGCAGTTGCTTCACCTTGTTTTCATTGGTGATGATCAGGTTTTTCTTGTTGTTGGTCTCTTCATCAAACTCCGCTTTCAACTTCAAAAACCTTTCTTTGGCTTCCAGCATACGGTCTTTTTTGATGGTCTCAGCGGTTAATTCCGCCTCACGAAGCATGGATTTGATCCGATCTTTGGTTTCCTCCTCCTGCTTTGCATGTTTACTTTTTAAAAAAAAGCCGGTTAGGGCTGCTCCTACGCCAAGCCCTGCAAGGGCAGATAGGATGATAAATGCAAGTGCGTTCATAGTAGTGAATATATAGTTGTTCACCTACCGGCACTGGAAATTAGCAAAATGAAAAAAACTTAATCTCAAACAGCCTTAGCAAGCAAGGCTGATATATGGGCAAGAGAGTGCTGGATGTGCACGCTATCTTGTTCATTTCCTGCATTGGCCTCAAGAGATTCTACCATGAAATCAAAGGCAACCATGGCCAATAGGTCAGTAGAATCATCCAAGCCAAACTCAGATTTATACTTTTTTAACTTCTCATTGATCATCCGCCCAGCATGCCGAATTTTTCCCTCATCTTCAGGCTTCACACGCATGGGATATTCCCGGTCTCCGATTTTTACTTTAATGGCTAATGTTTCCATTTATTCGGACAGATAGGCAATCAACTGATCGATTTCTTGTATATAGGAATTGATTAAGTCACTCATTTCACCAGTATCCTCAGGGTTTACCGGTCGGTTCTCCACAATGTTACTAATTTTTATCTTATTTTTAAAATTATCCAAGGTAACATCTCGCTCTTGTAGTTGCTTTTCAAGCTCGACCAAACGTGCATTTAGGAGCTCGTTTTCTGCAGTCAAGGCCTCTACCTTTTTGGTTACCTGAACAGAAAGTTTTTCAAGTTTTTGTAATTCCTCGTGAATCATAACTTAGCTTCGGATGATTGCCCCCACTTGATTTTGAAAGGCTTGAATCAAGTTACTCATAGTTTTATCAATTTCCTTATCGGTCAAGGTGTTTTCTTGGTCTTGAAGGATAAAGCTCAGTGCATAGGCTTTTTTGCCCTGCCCCAATTTGTCACCCTGGTAGACATCAAATACATCTACCTGCTTTAAGAGTTTACCTCCGGCCTTCTCTGCTACTTTTTTGACACGGTCATAGGAAAGGTCCTGGTCAATGACCAAGGAAAGGTCCCGTCGCACCTCAGGAAACTTGGAGAGCTCCTGGAATTTTTTCAATGGAGAAGATTTTTTTCCAAGCAAGTCCCAGTCCAATTCGGCATACCAAACCTCTTGCCTTACTTCGGCTAACTTAAGTCCTTTTTCTTCGACTAACCCCAAAGTTGCAACCACCTTTTCGCCCACCTTCAGGCTTAATCCATAGGAAAAAGGTGCCGCTTCAATCACTTCTACTTGACTCACCTCCACATGCAATCGCTCCAAAATTTGGGTCACTGTCGCATAGATGTCTGCGAATGCAAACGGCTTTGCGGGTGCAAGCCAACTCTCAGTAGAACTGTTGCCCGACAGAAAAATGGCCAATCGTCTCGACTCCTTGTAGCCCCCTTCAGCTTTCTTTTGATACACCGTACCAAATTCAAAGCACTTCAGGTCAGTTTGTCTCCTATTGATGTTGTGTGCCAACACCTCTAAGCCAGAGAAAAGGAGCGTTTGGCGCATCACGCCAAGGTCCTCACTGAGTTTGTTGTAGATCTCAACCGTAGTGCTGGCATCCAAAAACCCTGCTTTTTCAACGTACTTGGGGCTGGTCAAGCTATTGGTCACCAACTCAAAGTAGCCTTGATTGGCGAGCATTTCGGTGAGACGGTACTGCAACTTTGCCAGATCCTTCACCGGGTGTTCGGCCAAGAATTCGGTGCTGAGATTTTCAGAAAGAGGCACCTGCTGGAAGCCATGAATACGCAACACCTCTTCAATGATATCGGCTTCGCGAGTGACATCTACTCGGTAAGGCTTCACCGTGGCCACAAACCCTTCTGCGGTTCGTGCGGACACTCCTATTTCTAAACCTTCCAAAATGGCTACGACTTCCTCTGGATCAATTGCTTTTCCGATCAGTCGGTTGATGTGGCCAAAACTGACCTCAATCTGTGCATCAGCCTTTGGCTGCGGATAAATATCAATCAGCTCGGAAGCGACTTTTGCACCAGCATAGCGCTGCAAAAGAAGTACCGCTTGCTTTAAGGCATACACCGGCATGTTGGGATCTGTACCCCGCTCAAAGCGGAAGGAGGCATCGGTCTTCAAGCCATGCACCTG
>CAZPKI010000143.1:0-4569 GCA_964587015.1 uncultured Limnohabitans sp. | reverse complement strand
TTAAGTTGCCCGTGTAGAAGGTCAATCCCCCATACTGTTCTTCTTTTTTGTCCTTCAAGGAATCCAACAAAATGGCGATTTCCTGGTCTAAAGCTCCCAAGATGGCGGTTCGTTGTGCTGCGGCGCCTAGAGAAAGAAATAGAAAAAAAAGGACAAGGGAAAGTGATTTCATAGGGCTAAAAAGAAAATCGAAAGTAGGCTAATCCAAATTAAAATGGGGTGAATTTCTTCTCTTTTTCCTGCAGCGAATTTCAAAAAGGTGTAGGAGATAAACCCAAAAGAGATGCCGATGGACAAACTGTAGGTGAAGGGGATGAGGACTAGGGTCAAAAAGGAGGGAAGGGCTTCTTCTGGATCTTTCCAATTGATTTGGGTGAGGGGCAAGACCATAAAGGAACCTACCAGCACCAAGGCGATGGAACTTGCAATAGCCGGAATAATGGATAGGAGTGGAGAGAAAAATAAAAAAGGAATGAAAAGAAGTCCTGCAGTGATGGCAGTGAGTCCTGTTCTACCCCCTGCGGAAATTCCCACTGCTGACTCGATGTAGGCGGTACCTGAGCTACTGCCCACCAAGCCTGCCACAAGTGTAGCTAAGGAGTCCGTAAGCAAGGATTTTTGCATGTTTTGGGGATTGCCCTCCGCATCTTTGAGTCCAGAAGCCTCTGCCAAGCCGACGAAGGTGCTGATCCCATCAAATAGTAGCGTGAAGGTAAATACAAAAATCACAGGTAGGTAGCTGTAGCGCAAAGAGCCGATTAGGTCAGCTTTTCCCACCAAACTGAAGTCGGGCCAAGCGAAAATTCCGGTGTAGTTAACGAGTGTAGCCACTCCGCCAGAAATCTCTGTGGTATCTCCCCACCAACGACCGATCGGCCATGCCAATAGGGTGGTAAAAGCGATCCCAAAAAGGAGGGCTCCAGGAACTTTTCGGAGGGTCAAGGCTCCCGTGAAAAGCAGTCCCGCAAGAAAAGTGAGCGTGGCCGGGTCCTTGAAAGAGGCCATACTCACCAAAGTGGCAGGATTGGCAACAATAAAATGGGCGTTTTGAAAGCCGATAAAGCAGATAAATAATCCAATGCCTGCGGAGACGGCATGGCGGAGGGAACTGGGAATGGCGCGAATGATTTTTTCCCGCGTATTGAACAGGGAAAGAAGTAAAAATAAAACCCCGGACCAAAATACTGCTCCCAAAGCTTCTTCAATCGTCAGGCCAAAGCCCAACACGGCGGTGTAGGCAAAAAAGGCATTGATGCCCATGCCTGGAGCTACTACAATGGGGTTTTTGGCATAGAGTCCCATCATCAAGCTGCCAAAGGATGACACCAACACCGTTGCAGTAACAACGGCAGAGAAGGGCATTCCTGTAACCGATAGGATCGCGGGATTGACGATGATGATGTAAAAACAAGCTAAAAAGGTGCTGACTCCAGCAAGGATTTCGGTTTTAGTGTTCCGCTTCATGCCCTCAAAATAGACAAAGGCATCCGAGATAAAAAAAGAAATATGATTATCCGAATTTTTGTACTTAGTTAATTGGATTATGTCAACAGCTAACAGTCCACTGTCGACAGCCGAGTCGTTGTTGGGACAAGGTTAGGATGTAATTATACTACGTTTTTTGAAGCATACACCTACCGACTGTGGTCCGTCGACCGTCAACCGTTGACTAAATGTTATTGAAAATTCAGTATAATCGAAACTCCTTTTCTCCGAAGGGAGGAGATGGCATCTCGGATTTCTGGGGCTGTTTTATCAGCCACATAGAGGTTATTGATGCCGTGTGAGAAGCGTATTTCAGGGGTGAATTTGAAGTACTTGAAGTAGATTTCAAATCCCATTCCTGCCTCCACCGTAAAGTCTCGCTTGGTGGTCACAATAGGATCAATGTTGATTTCTTCTTGGGCCTTGGTATTAAAAAGGTAGCTTCCTCCCCCTACAAAGTACATCCGGGTATTGTTGAATCGCATGGAGCGGTATTTAAATACCACGGGAAGTTCGACCATGGTGGCTTCATTGACCAATTCTTCGCTGCGTAAGCCTAGGCTTGGAGTGGCAGTATTGTCAGGACCAGTTGGAGAGGTTGCTGTAGGTTCGTCAAAATAGTTGACATCCACTTTATACTCATAGAAGCCAATTTTCGGGGTGAAGATCAGATTGGCCTGGTCGTGAAAGCGTAAAATTCCGATAAATCCCAAAGAAAACCCGGGGGTAAATTTCGGATAGATGGAATGAATGGCATTGTTGGGAACGTTTGCTGGATTTAGAAACTCTGGAGAGTATCGGAGCTGGTAACTCGCGGTATGCACACTCAAGAAAAAGCCATAGGAAGTAAGCTTGTCATCCGAGCCTGGATTATTGGTTAGTCCAAAATACCCTTGCCCATTGCTTTTGGCAACTACGCATAGCAGCAGGAAGCTGAGGACAATTACTTTTGCCCTATGTAGATGGAGCTGATGCCAAAAGTGAGTGGTTTGCATAGTGTGCTGTGAAAGCCTACTTTTTTTAATACGGTCAGAAAATTTTCTCCATCGGGAAAGGCTTCCACGGACTCGGGAAGGTAAGTATAGGCAGAATTGTCTTTGGATACAATTTTACCGATTTGGGGAAGAATCACATGCGAATAAAACCCATAAGCTTGTTTCATGGGAAATGCCTTGGGTTTGCTAAACTCCAAGATAACTGTTTTTCCTCCAGGCTTAAGCACACGATACATGTCCGCTAGCCCTTTTTCCAGATTTTCAAAGTTCCGAACTCCAAAGGAAACGATCACTGCATCGAATTTATTGTCTTCAAAGAGAAGTCCTTCAGAGTCTCCCATCAGCATTTCGATTTTTTCTTGAAGCCCTCTCTTCACCATTTTCTTTCGGCCCTCGGAAAGCATACCTTCTGAAATGTCTACTCCGATGATTTTGTCTGGGTTTAAGGCCAGCGCCTCAATGGCAAAATCACCTGTTCCGGTAGCAATATCTAAAATCAGTTTGGGGGCATCTTTTTGAAGGTACTTGATTGCTTTTTTTCTCCAAATGATGTCAATGCCCAAGCTAAGCACATGGTTAAGCAAATCGTATTTCGGGCTGATGTTGTTAAACATCTCAGCTACCTGCTCTTTTTTGGGGTCTAACTTATCTTTGTAGGGGAGGACAGTCATCACGATTCTTCTTTGGTGCACAATATTACTACACAAACCCGAGGATATGAAAATTGTTGGAGCCCTTCCGGCAAAGTGCTTCCAAAATAAAAGCCTATTTTTGTATCCTACTCAAAAACCATGATCAAAAAAGCCACCTTTTTAGTCAGTAACAGTGATCTCGCGAAATGCCCCAAACCGGATCGGGCAGAAATTGCATTTATCGGACGCTCCAATGTAGGCAAGAGCTCCTTGATCAACATGCTCACCGGTGTGAAGGAGCTGGCCAAAACTTCCCAAAAGCCAGGCAAGACGCAGTTGGTCAACCATTTTACCATCGATGACCGTTGGTTTTTAGTGGATTTACCTGGCTATGGATTTGCCAAAGTAAGCAAGGATAAGAAGGTGAAGTGGGAGAAAATGATCAGCAACTACCTGACCACCCGCACCAATCTTTGTGGGGTGTTTGTGCTGATTGACAGCCGTTTGGAACCCCAAACCATCGATTTAGAGTTTCTCAACTGGTGTGGAGAGGAAGGGGTGCCCTTTGTGGTTGCTTTTACCAAAGCCGACAAGCAGTCCAAAACCCAGACCGATAGAAACGTAAAATTATTTTTGAATAAGCTGATCGAGATCTTTGGAGATACGCCAGATTATTTTGTGACCTCGGCAGAAAAAGGCCAGGGAAAAGACGAAATACTTCAATACTTGGCGGAGCTGGTCTCCGAATTTGAATCCCAGCGTACAAATTGATGGATAATCCTATATTTGCAGCCTGAATCCCTAACGAATATGAATTTTAAAGACATTGCATCTGTAGCCGGAAAGCCGGGATTGTACAGAATCGTAAGCCCTACCCGCTCTGGCGTGGTGCTGGAAGCTTTGGACGAGAAAAAAACCAAGTTGGTCGCTGGCATGTCCATGCGCGTGTCCGTGCTCAACGACATTTCCATCTACACGCTTACTGAAGAGGGTGCAGCCCCTTTGGAGTCAGTGATGAAGAAAATCGATGCCAACTATCAGGGCGACACAGGAGTAGATGCTAGCGCCACCGATGCAGAGTTGCGGGCATTCCTAAAGTCTGTATTACCCGAATTTGATCAGGACCGGGTGTACGTGTCCGACATCAAAAAATTGAATGCCTGGTACTTGCTTATTCACAAGAATTGCCCTGAGGTATTTCAGGAGAGTTCTACTACAGAAAAAGAAGCCTAACCCTTAGCCCCGTACCTATGGGGCTTTTTCATACCTTAGCTAGATGTCCTCCCTCGCCGAAGAAACTTTTGCCTTGGTTACCCAGGAGCTAGCTCTTCCTGAGCTACGTGAGGAATTTGACGAACAAAAAGCCCTGGGACTATTGACTAAGGCGGTCAAGCAGCTTCTGGATCAAAATTTGGAACGCTTCCTACAAATCTGCTACCGGGTGGATTTGGCAGAAA
>CAZPKI010000142.1:0-4623 GCA_964587015.1 uncultured Limnohabitans sp. | reverse complement strand
TAATCTGCCACTTTTCGGACAAACATGCCTCCCAAGGATCCATCTACCACCCGATGGTCGTAGGTGTGGGATAGGAACATTTTATGACGGATAGCGATGACATCTCCTGTAGGCGTCTCCACCACTGCAGGTTTTTTGACAATGGCCCCAATGGCCAAGATGGCCACTTGTGGCTGTGCGATGATCGGAGTACCCATGATATTCCCGAAGGAACCCACATTCGATACCGTATAGGTACCACCGGTCACATCGTCAGCAGTCAATTTGTTGTTTCGTGCACGATTGGCTAGATCGTTAACCTTTTTGGAAATCCCTACAATATTGAGTTGGTCGGCATTTCTGATAACGGGAACTATCAAGTTGCCCGAAGGCAAAGCAACAGCCATGCCGATGTTGATGTCCTTTTTCTTTAAAATATGGTCTCCCTCGACGGAGATGTTGATCATCGGAAAATCGCGAATGGCCTTGGCTACGGCATCGATAAAGAAGGGGGTAAAGGTGATCCCTTCCCCATACTTCGCCTTGTAGGCCTCTTTATTACGCTCTCTCCAAAGCACAATATTGGTCATGTCTGCTTCCACAAAGGAAGTGACATGGGCTGAAATGCGCTTGGACTCCACCATGCGGCTGGCAATCATTTTGCGCATGCGATCCATTTCGATCAGTTCGTCGCCACCGCTAATGCTTGCAGGTGCCTTGGGCTGGGAAATGGACGGAGGAGTTTTGGTGACTCCTGTGTTTTTGGAATGGCCATTGCTTCGAGCGGCAAGGTAATCCAACATGTCTTGTTTGGTCACGCGGCCTTCTGCACCCGATCCCGGGATGCGCGAAAGTTCGTCCACAGAAATCCCTTCTTCTTTAGCAATGCTCCTGACAAGGGGAGAATAGAATCTCCCATCGGAATGGCTTGGCGCTTCGGGTTCAGCTGCTGTGATTAAGCTTGCAGTAAGTGCGGGTGTGGCTTGCACGAGCACTTCTTTGGCTGTAGCAGGGGCTGCAGGAGTATCGTTGGATGCCTCTGCATTGATTTCGATGATTGCAATGGCAGTTCCTACCGCCACTACATCGCCCTCCTTGGCTAAAATCTTCTTCAAAATACCCCCATGCGTAGCAGGAACCTCGGTATCTACCTTGTCGGTGGCTACTTCCAACACAGACTCATCTGCTTCAATGGAATCTCCTTCCTTCTTGAGCCAAGTAAGGATGGTGCCTTCAATGATACTTTCGCCCATCTTGGGCATGAGCATTTCTACACTTGCCATGTTGATCTTTGTAATTTAATTGGGTTTATTTTCAAGTTTTAAAATTAAATTTTATTGAACTGCTTCCCAAATCCTTCTGGTAAAATTTTATTTGTGCGTTGGGATAAAGCAGGTTCTAAATAAATTCAGTACCGCTACTCCTGTCAATTGAATGTTGAGCATTCGGTCTTGGGTCAACTGTAACTTTCTCGTCTCCACTCCCTCAGGACCTGCACATCCAATCCAGACCGTCCCAACAGGTTTATCTGCAGTGCCTCCATCTGGACCTGCAATACCGCTACTGGCCAGTCCGTAGTCAGCATTGAACAATTGGCGCACTCCTTCTGCCATCTCTGCCACGGTGGCTTCACTCACCGCTCCATGGCTGCTTAGGGTCTCCGACTTCACCCCCAAGATACGTTCTTTGAAGGCATTGTGGTAGGGAACTACCGCCCCTTGGAAATAAGTAGAGCTGCCTGGTACTGTGGTGATCAGGTGGGAGACGTATCCTCCCGAGCAACTTTCAGCTAAAGCTATCGTTTTCCCTGCGTTCTTCAAAAGTTTGCCGAGGGCTGTTTCCAAGGTTTCTTCATCGTAGCCATAGACATACTTTTCGATCTGTGGCAGCAGGACTTGAATCTGCGCGGCAACTTCCTGCTGAAGCTGTTCTTTGTTCGTTCCAAATGCAGTTAGGCGCAGTTTGACATGTCCTAGGGAGGGCAAATAGGCCAATCGAATGTGTGCAGGAAGCGCATTCTCCCAGTCTTTGATCAGGTCGGCCAACCAAGATTCTCCAATGCCTGCGGTTTTGATGAGCTTGTGGTAGATCACCGGAAGGTCAAACACCTGGGAAAGCTTGGGTAATACAAAGTCTTTGACCAACTTTTTCATCTCGTGAGGAACACCCGGCATGGACATCCAGTAGCATCCTTTTTGCTCAAACCACATCCCGGGCGCGGTACCTACCTCGTTGGGAACATAGGTGCAGCAGGTGGGAAGATGGCCTTGCAGGGTGTTCAGTAGTGTCATCTCTCGACCTCGTCGCGTGAAGTAGGCGGACACAGCTGCTACTGCTTCGGGAACTTCGACAATCTCACAGCCAAAGTATTCCGCAAGCAGGGGCTTGGTGAGGTCATCTTGGGTAGGGCCTAGGCCTCCTGTAATGAGAATCAGATCAGCTCGCTTGGAAGCTTCTTCAAAAGCAGTGAGAATATCCGCCCGATTGTCCCCAACGGTGGTTTTCCGTACTACCCGTACACCCACTGCATCCAGCTCCTGGCTGATCCAATGGGAATTGGTATCCATGATTTGCCCATAGAGGAGTTCGTCTCCGATGGCAATGATTTCTGCGTTTACTGCTTGCATCTGGGATTATCTAACTTTTGCTGATCGAAGAATTTTGGAAAATAAGCCGGGAAGGAAGCGTTTGAGGTATACGGCGAGAGTTTCCTTGCCTCCAATGTACACTTCTTCCTTTTTCTTGACTAAGGCTTTGAAAATGTCTTCCGCGCAGGCTTCTGGGGACATGCCTTGGTCTTGGGCCTGGTCCATTTCGCCCAAAGGACTCCCGTCACCAGTCACTGCATTGATGGATACCTGCGTGCGAATAAATCCTGGACAGATCAAGGTCACGGATATTCCGTCTTGGTGGTGCTCGGCACGTAGCGTATCAAAAAATCCATGCAAGGCATGTTTGGCTCCTGCATAGGAGGAGCGGTAGGGGGATCCAAACTTTCCAACTAGAGAAGTAACTACTCCAAATTGGCCTTGCTTTCTTTCCATAAAGTGCGGAAGCAGCGCCTTGGTCAAGGCGACGGTTCCAAAATAGTTGACCTCCATGAGCTTGCGATCCACCTCAAGTTGGGTATCCTTGATAAGGGACCGCTGGCTGATGCCTCCATTGTGAAGCAGCATGTCCACCTTCCCAAAAAAGGAAAGGGCAGTAACGACCTTCTGATCAAAATCGCTGCTAGCTGCTAGATCTAGGGGTAAAATACGAATGTCTTCTGGGAAGGTGCAGCTAGCTTTGACGCGCTCGAGTTCCTGCAAATTGCGGGAGGAAAGAATGATGGAATAGCCCTCCTTCGAGAATTTTTGGGCTGCGGCTTCTCCAATACCAGAGGAACCGCCTGTGATCCAGATGACGGGTTTAGCCATGATTTATCTTTTTTCGTAGGTCACAAAAGCGTAGGGATATTCGTTGTTTTCGTCAGCGGCAAATTCTTCTCGCTCTTTTTCTTTCCAGATCTGGGGATCCAAAACAGGGAAAAATGTATCGCCTTCTGGACTAGCTTCTACTTCTGTGATTTCGAGCGTATCGCATAGGGGAAGTGTTTCCTTGTAGATTTCCCCTCCTCCGATCACAAATACTTTGTCCAGTTGGTGCTTGGTGCAATAAATAATGGCGTCTTCTACCGAGTGAAAGGCATAATGGCCTTCTGGAGCCACAAAATCTGGGTTTCTGGTGATGATCAGGTGGGTACGATTGGGCAGGGGCCTACCCAAGGATTCAAAGGTCTTTCTACCCATCAAGAGGTGATGTCCTGTGGTGAGGTTTTTAAAGCGCTTTAAGTCTGCGGACAACTTCCAGACAAGCTGGTTGTCTTTTCCGATCACTTGATTCGTTGCTTTTGCTACTAGAAGTATGATTTTCACGCGTATGGATTTGATGGGTAAGTTACCTGCTTTAGCGAAGTTCTCACTAGCCGAAACTCAAAAAACAACCAGGTAGTTTAATGGATTAAATTCAGGTTTATTTTATTGGTGGTTTAAACTAACTCAAGGAGCATTGGAACTGACTTTATCCTTTCCAACCCCGAAGGAATTCATCCACCTTCATTCGTTTTTTTCCTTCCAATTGGAGGTCATGGATCGTGAGGTGTCCCTCCCCACATTGAAAGCGGAGGAAGGTTTTGAAGTCACTCTCCCATTCCCCAGGAGCTTTTCCCGATAGGTTCTGATCATTTGGGAAGGAGGTAAAGAGTTTCCAGGTTTTGCCTTGCAGCACCGTCCATGCACCTGGATAGGGCGAAAGGCCACGGATCAGGTTGTGGATGGAAGTGGCTGAGGCTGTCCAGTCGATCTGTCCTGTTTCCTTAAAGATTTTTGGTGCGGAACGCAGGGCCTGACTTTCGTCTTGAGGTTGGGGCTGTATGGTTTGTGAGGCAATGGCGTCTACCGTCTTCACCACCAGGTCGGCGCCCATGGTCATCAATTTTTCGTAAAGGCTTCCCAGGTTATCCTCGGGGAGGATGGCTACTTTCTCCTGAAAAAGGATATTTCCAGTATCGATTTCATGCTGCAAAAAGAAGGTGGTGACTCCAGTTTCTTTTTCCCCATGGATCAAGGCCCAGTTGATCGGGGCAGCTCCTCGGTAATTGGG
>CAZPKI010000141.1:0-4707 GCA_964587015.1 uncultured Limnohabitans sp. | reverse complement strand
CCAATGCTCTCAAACCGTTTTCGTAGGCTGTTTCCAGGTAGTCGAGGGACACGATGGAGTCGGCCCCTTCTAGAGATAAGATGTAGCCAATTGCTTTTTGACTTTTATCTTCCCCAGCATTCCAGTAGGCCAAATGTGCCTCCAGCTCCTGCCAGTTCCGAATTAGCTTCAATTCACCCTGCTTTTCCATCGCTCGATACCAGGCAAGTTGCCCTTGGGTATGTGCCCATGCTTGCTGTGGAGAGTGCCAGCCCGGCAGCGGATTGTCTGGGGCTACAAAGCGGGCAATTTGCGTAGCGACCACTAGGCCCACATTTCCCTTCCGTAGTTCAGGAAGCGATACGGTTCCATTGCCTCGATCGGGTTTGTCGGTCATTCCATGCTCTCGGGCATTGATCTCTGCAAGTGGGCGGGTAAGGTCCCGGTTCCACTCCATCGCATTCATGCTCAGGTCCAGGTGTGCGTCGATGGTAAACATGCTAGAAGGCTTGGAGGATAAATACGGTGGGAACTTTGTGTAGATCGAGGGGGTGATTTTTCCAGTCCGCGATGGTTTTGGTTTGGATCAACTCATCGGCAGCGGTGAGGTTTTTGGCGATGCACAACTTGGTGTGTGGTACCAATGTAGACAGCGCATCGGCCAGCAATTGATTGTTGCGAAAGGGAGTTTCCATAAAGAGCTGGGCTCGTTTTTCGCGGATGGATTCCTGCTCCATTTTTTTTAAAGTGGCTGCTCTTTCTTTTTTATCGATGGGAAGGTAGCCATGAAAAGCGAAGGACTGGCCCGAAAATCCAGAGCCCATCAGCGCCAGAAACATGGAACTGGGACCCGAGATGGGCACCACTTGAATTCCTTTTTGATGCGCATAGGCCACAGCGAGGGCACCAGGGTCGGCAATGCCAGGGCAGCCCGCCTCAGAGATCACCCCGATGTCAACTCCCTTCAAGAGCGGCATCATCAAGCGCGCTATTTGCTCGGGCGGGGTATCTTTGTCTAGAATTTCCAAGTGCAGCTCTTCGATATTAATCCCCAGCTTCAAGCTAGAGATGTAGCGACGTGCCGTCCGCGCGTTTTCAACCAAAAAATAGGTTGTATGGGCAATTACCTCGCGAACTTGTGGAGAAATTACTTCCAAAGCTGTGTTTTCAGCGAGCACATTGGGAATTAAAAATAATTTTCCTTGAGGCATGTACAGTAGGAATTGAATTCGAAAGTTAAAATTTAATGTACGAAATCCGTACCTTAATCGAGTATATACTTTCTCCAAACACCGCCATGCTCAAAAAATCCCTCCTCTTTGCCTCCTTACTTTTGCTAGGCATCCCCTCTTTTTCCCAACAACTCAAAGCCCTAGTAGGGGGAACCTTAATTGATGGCTTTGGAGGCACTCCTATTCGCAATTCAGTGATTATCGTGGAAGGGGAACGGATCAAGGCCATTGGACAGGTGGGAAGCTTGGCCATTCCTGCTGGAGCGGAAGTGATTTCCACCGAAGGCATGAGTGTATTGCCTGGGCTTTGGGACATGCACGTGCACCTGATGCTCAATGGGCACAGCGACTACACGCATTGGGATAGCACCTATATCGATGTATTTGAGTCGGTGATTATGCCTTCTTCAGCCCATCAATTGCTGATGGCAGGTGTGACCTCTGCTCGAGACTTAGGCGCCCCACTTGAGGCCAGCATCAATGTCAAAAGACGCATCCAAAATGGAGAAATCCCAGGCCCTACCATCTATGTGTCTGGGCCATTTATCCAAAAAGCGCCTTATCCAGGCACAGAAGCCTTTCGCTGGGGTGTAAACGGCGCAGCAGATGCCCGAGCAAAAGTGAAGAAACTGATCGATGCGGGAGTGGATGTCATCAAACTCATCGACCAGGACCAAATGACCTTGGAGGAGGCCAAGGCCGTGGTGGACGAGGCACACAAGTATGGAAAAATGGTGGTAGGCCATTCCCACCGTCCCGATGAAATCCGAATTGGATTGCAAATCGGCGTAGATAATTTTGAACATACCGGCTTGAGCAGTGCGCCAGAATATCCAGAAGACATCATGATGCTAATGAAAGAACGAGCAGCAAAAATGAACCTAGGTCCACTTTTCTGGACCCCAACCGTAGAAGGGCTTTTCAATTACGAGTTTGTGCGCGACAACCCCGAAAAACTAGACGACACCTCCTGGCATTTGGGACTACCGGATTCTATCATCAGAGACATTCGCGCCTCGCTACGATTCCCTGGTAGAATGTCCTACTTTCAACTTACTCCTGTTCGTAAACCTACTTTAGATCGGAAGTTTGCCCAACTCAAAGAAAGTGGTGTGGTGATGCTTGTCGGCACAGACAGCGGCATCCCGATGAAATTCCACAGCCAAAGTACCTGGAATGAATTGGATGTATGGGTCAACCAGTTTGGAATGGACCCCTTGCTAACCATCAAAGCGGCTACCTATTGGCCAGCCGTAGCCATGAAAGTGGAAAAAGATTACGGTACCATCTCCGAAGGAAAATTTGCCGACATCATCGCGGTAAAGGGGGATGTCTTGCGCTACATCAACTTGCTTCAAGATGTAGACATGGTGATGAAGCACGGGAAGAAGGTGAAGTAAAATCGACGGCTAACTGTCCACTGTCCACGGTCGACAGCCGTTTCGTAGTGCAATGTGGTTTAGCGTCTATTCTCCAATAGAAAACTGGAACAACTGTGAGCTATGGCCTGTCGCCCGTTGACTAAGTGAAGCAGCGAATCAGATTTTCAATTGGCCTTATTGATCGAATTTACAATCACCAAAATCATCAGGTCCTTTTCCTCGGGCTTGCTCAACGCTACCATGAGGGTAATTGCTGCCAGCGCGTTGTTGGCCACTTTTGGAATCCTTTTCGAGTTAAGCAGGTAGTTGTTTTTGGCTAAGTACCATACAAATAACCAAGCAGCAATTCGCTTGTTTCCATCAGTAAATGAATGGTTCTTCACCACGAAATAAAGTAAATGAGCTGCCTTTTCCTCGATGCTGGGATAAAGTTCCTTACTATCAAACGTTTGATTGATTGTGGAAATCGAACTTTTGAAGGAGTCATCTTTTTCATTCCCAAAAAGCAGGGAGCCTCCAAACTTAATGCGGAGTTCTTCGATAGCCACCTTGGCTTCTTGATAAGAAATTTGAAAAATAGAGTTGGGTTGGACCATTCCCATCTCAAGATTTTGTTTGTCATACCCATCCAGAATATCTAATCCTAGCGCATAGTCGGCCAAAACATCAATGATTTCCTTGACCTGAGCTTTTGAAAAATCATCTGAAAGAGCCGCTTCTCGAATCAATTGGAAAGACTGTTGAAGCTGCGAAAGCCTTTCCTGATTTACTGCATAGCCTTTAATCAAGTAGTCTTTCAATCGTTGGGTAGCCCACCTTCTGAATTCTACACCTACCGAGGATTTTACCCGGTATCCAACCGAAATTACTACATCAAGATTGAAAGCAGAGATGGTCCTACTTATATCTCTTTCCCCTTCTTTCTGAACTTGGCGGAAATTCCGCCAAGTTGACTTTTGATCTAACTCACCTTCTTTATAAATATTTCGAATGTGCTCACCGATTGTTCTTCTTGCTTTTCCAAACAACTCGGTTAACTGTTGTTCCGTGACCCAAACCGTATCATTTTTCCCATCTAAAATTATTTGGAATTCAGTTCCCGAATTAGAGGACTTGAATAGGACTAGTTCATCGGTTTTGAAATTTGATATTTCCATCATTATAAGATACTGGGGAATGAAAAAAAATGAGGCGAAAAATTTGGTTAAACTAGCAATCCTGAAATAAGTTGAACTGTCGCAAAATTTGCGACAGTTGCCAACCTAACTAACTCACCTTCGGAAAAAATAGTAGTCAGATGTTTTCCGATAGTCTTAATATCCCTACCAAATAGTATTGCAATTTGAGAACGATTGAGCCAAACGGTCTCATTTTCAAATCGAACCTCGATTTGAGTTTCTCCTTCGGATCTATAAATTTCAATGGAACTGTTCATAGTTAAAAAAATGGGGTTTAATTAGCTATAAGATACGGTATTTACCCAATACTAACGCGTTTT
This sequence comes from uncultured Limnohabitans sp., assembly GCA_964587015.1. Lineage (GTDB taxonomy): Bacteria > Bacteroidota > Bacteroidia > Cytophagales > Cyclobacteriaceae > Algoriphagus. The sequence continues at coordinate 616 of CAZPKI010000141.1, read as the reverse complement.
CCGATCCTTAAATCGCCTAAAAAATCCTCAAACTGAAAAAAAATAAGTTTAAAAACGAGTTGTCGCAAATTTTGCGATAACTCGAATTTTAGCCTAAAAACTTTCGCATCTCTGCTACCACTGCTTGCGGCTGCTCGGCATGTAGCCAGTGCCCTGCATTGGGAATAGAGATCCAAGTACAATTAGGGAAATGATGCTTCATATCCGAAAGGTCTTTTTCTTGAATGTAGGAGGAATTGGCTCCTCCCAAAAATAAGGTCGGTCCTTCAAAAACGGTTCCTTCTTCCAAAGCTTTCCCCACCTCCTCGATGTGTTGGGTGATCACCGAAAGGTTGATTTTCCATGCGAATCCGTTCGCATCCCTACCCAGGCTTTTGAGCAAAAATTGGCGAATTCCCAGTTCCGGAATGTAGGGAGCGAGTAGATCATCCGCTTCTTTTCTAGATTGGAGTTGGGAGAGATCAAGCGCATTTAATCCTTCCAAAATCACTTGGTGGTGAATGGGATAGTACCTTGGAGCAATGTCTCCTACGATGAGTTTGCGTACCCGCTCCGGGTAGCGCACCGCAAAATTCATCACGGTCTTCCCTCCCATGGAATGTCCCATCAAGTACAC
>CAZPKI010000140.1:2981-4719 GCA_964587015.1 uncultured Limnohabitans sp. | reverse complement strand
AAAGCAGAGGGTACTGGAGGACGTGCCGTACGTACCAGCAAGGAGCATGGGGAGATTTTTGACCACCACATCCTGACCTTCACTTATGCGGATGGTAGTGTGATTCACTCCGAGTGCCGCCATTTTCCAGGAGCCGCCAACCGAGTGGACGAGACCTTCCAAGGAACCCAAGGAAAGGCCTACCTCAGCGCAGGCAACCATGGGCTACTTACCGATTGGAAAGGGAAGGTGCTCTACGACCACGACCGCAACAACCAGCCCAACCCTTACCAGCAGGAGCACGACGAGTTGTGGGCAGCCCTAGTGAAGGGAGAGTATAAGTTTGCCGACGCCGAGAATGCGGCCAAGTCGACGATGACAGCCATCATGGGCAGGTATGCCACCTATTCTGGAAAGGTGATGACCTGGGAAGAATCCCTCAACGGCAAGGTAGATCTCTTCCCTGATACCCTCGCGTGGGATGCGGCACCAAAGCTTCTGCCAAATGCGGATGGCTTCTACCCACATGCGATACCTGGTAAAACTAAAGTAATCTAAGCCATGGAAAGAAGAGGATTTATCAAGAGGCTAGGCCTCGGAACAGCGGTGTTGAGCGGAGCAGGGATGTTATCCATGCCCTCCTTTGCCAAGGAAAAAATTGCCGGAGCACCATTTAAACTAGATTTTGCACCCCACTTTGGCATGTTTAAGCAGCATGCTCCGGGTGGATTGGCGGATGAACTCCGTTTTATGGCAGACCAGGGATTCCGTTCCTTGGAGGACAATGGCTTACTCAAAAGACCGATTGCAGAGCAAGAATTGATTGGCAAGACTCTCGATCAACTTGGGATGCGGATGGGCGTATTTGTAGTGGATGGAGGCGACAATTGGAAAGTTTCATTGGCCAGTGGAAAGCCTGAGTTTATGGACAACTTTCTGGCTACTTGCCGAGCTTCCGTAGAAGCAGCCAAGCGGGTCAATGCCAAATGGATGACCGTGGTGCCTGGCTACTTTGAGCGAAATCTTCCGATTGGGGTGCAGACGGGACATGTCATTGATGCGCTCAAGCGCGGTGCGGAGATTTTTGAACCCCATGGCATGGCAATGGTCTTGGAGCCACTAAGTGACAATCCGGACCTTTTTCTCCGCCATGCAGATCAAACCTACATGATCTGTAGAGCGGTAGGAAGCCCGGCCTGCAAAATTCTCTACGATGCCTACCACATGCAGCGCAACGAAGGCAATCTGATTGCAACCATGGAAAAAACCTGGTCAGAAATTGCCTACATCCAAATTGGAGACAATCCGGGAAGAAAGGAGCCGGGTACAGGAGAGATCCACTATGGCAACGTATTCCAGTACATCCACAAAAAAGGGTTTACGGGAATCTTGGGCATGGAGCATGGCAACGCCCTTCCAGGCAAGGAAGGAGAGTTGGCCTTGATCGATGCCTATCGGAAAGTAGATGTGAAATGAAGCAACTCCTCTTCCTACTTGGGGCCTTCCTTTGTGTCACGGTAAGTTTTGCCCAAGTTCCAGCATGGAACTCCTTACAAACTCCGGGGAAAGCCTCTTTGAGAGGCTTGTCCCCCATTTCAGATCAGGTCTGCTGGGCCAGTGGTTCTGTGGGCACTTGGCTGAAAACCGAGGATGGAGGAGCGAGCTGGCAGATGGGAACAGTTGCTGGTTTGGATACCGTAGACTTTCGATCCATCCATGCCTTTGATGCCCAGACGGCGGTGGTAGCTTCTGCAGGGCA
>CAZPKI010000140.1:0-2881 GCA_964587015.1 uncultured Limnohabitans sp. | reverse complement strand
TTCGATCCATCCATGCCTTTGATGCCCAGACGGCGGTGGTAGCTTCTGCAGGGCAACCTGCGGTAATCTACCGAACCGAAGATGGGGGAAAGACTTGGGGAAAAGTACATCAGGAAGGTACCGAAGCCTTTTTTGATGCGATCCAGTTTGTGGATGCTCAGCGTGGCTACGTATTGGGAGATCCCATTGGCGGGAAGTGGATGATTTTGGAGACGGTTGATGGAGGGCGAAGCTGGCATTCCCTAGCCAATCTACCAGATGCGGTGCCTGGGGAAGCCGCCTTTGCGGCAAGTGCATCTTCCTTGGTCGCCGATGCATCTGGGCTGGTAGTTGCCACAGGAGGTAGCCAATCTCGTTTGCATCGCTACTCATTTGCCTCGCGGTCATGGGCAGTACGCGAATTGACAGACATGATTCAGGGGGAGTCCTCGCAGGGGGTTTTTGCAGTTACTGCGCTTCCTGGAGAAGGAGGATTGGTGCTGGTGGGTGGAGATTACCTGAAGCCTGAAATCCGGATGGGCAATGCCTTACTAGTTCTTGGTGAGGTGACCCTTTCTACCAGCGAGGGTCCAAGCGGCTACCGCTCTGGCGTTGCTTACCTTCAGGAAAAGGGCTGGGTAGTCGCGGTAGGTCCAGGTGGTTCGGACTATTCTTCCGATGGGGCCCACAGTTGGCAGCCCTTCTCACAAATGGGCTTTCATGCCGTCAAAGCAGCCCCTGGAGGCAAAGTACTCTGGGCTTCTGGTGGCCAGGGTCGTTTTGGAAAATTAGTGTATTGACGAAAATTGACCCAAATTTTTAAAAGGACGTCATTTTTTAAGGGGCTTTGTAAAAATAAACGCAATTTTTTCGTGCTTTCTGCTTTCAAAAAACACGGAGGATTGTATATTTAAATCAGCGAGTTCAGTTTCCCATCTTTATTTCCATTTTTCTACTGCTATGTTTGAAATCATTCCTTCCATTTGGCTTATCAACGGCAAGTGTGTGCGGCTTAAGCGGGGCGACTTTGCCACCGAGGAAGTCATCTCTCACAACCCCCTTGAGATTGCGCAAGCCTTTGAGGGGATTGGTGTCAAGCGAGTTCATTTGGTGGATCTGGATGGTGCCCGAAGAGGAGAGCCAAAAAATTACAACATTTTGGAGGCCATCGCAGGCTATACGGATCTGGAAGTTGATTTTACTGGAGGCATTACTACAGATGGAGACGTGATCAAGTGCTTTGAATTTGGTGCCAAAACCGTGACCATCGCTTCTGCCGCAGCCAAACATCCGGAGCGCTTTTCGCAGTTTATCCTTTCCTATGGTCGAGAAAAAATATTCTTGGCTGCAGATACCAACCCGGTAGATTTCAAAATCAAGATTAAAGGCTGGTTGACAAAAACTGAAATTGACTTATTTGAACATATTGAATTTTTTTACGAGCGTGGGCTCAAGCATGTCAAGTGTTCGGATGTGACTCGGGATGGCGTGATGGAAGGACCAAATTTCGAGTTGTTTAAGGAAGTGTTGGACCGCTTCCCGAATTTGTACCTGGCTGCTTCAGGCGGTGTTCGTGGCATTGATGATTTTAAAAAACTCCGAGACCTGGGAGTGAATGCCGCTGTTTTTGGACGAGCCTATTACGAAGGAAAGATTAGTTTGAAGGATCTCGAAGACTTTATTGCGTCAAATTAGGATTTGCCTTTTTAAGGCAAGTTAATTCTGTTTTGGTGGAGGGGTATTGAGGTACTTTTTTGCTAGGACAACACTACCTAGTTCAATCTGAAGGACTTTCCGAGACTAGAATTTAACTTTTATTTATTTTTTTAATCTCTTTTAAGTCTGCAATATCCTGACTTCTACCGGATGCAGTTTTATTTTTGATGAATTCCTTAAGCCCGATGTAGTTAACATCAAATCCATTCACGTCTACAAATAACCTGTTTGGAAATGCATCTTCGAATTTCACTCCATCTATTGTGTTTAATAGGTCAATTCTCAGCGGAGGATATCCAATTTGGGTAACATATCCTTCCTGCATAAAATCTGATTTAGTCAATCCTAAACTAGAAAGGCCAAAATCTGCAATGGCTAACACTAGTTTTTCTGCATTAGCTTCTGAGTTATTAATCCAGATATCTAGGTCGCCTGTATGTCTTGGTTTTCCGTGAAACGCCAATGCATACCCACCAACGACGAGATAGTCGACTTCATTTTTATGGAGTAGCTTGATGAAGTCTTCAAAATCTTGCGCGAGGGTCATGGTTTTAGCTTTCTCCGTACTACGTGCGTCTTATCGATTCGGGTAACAGACAAATCAACCGATTGAGAAATTAAAAAAGTGACTGCTTCAAGTCTTTTTACCACAGGCTGGGCAAGCCAATAATTTAGGTCATTCAACTTTTCGTCAAATGACTTCATGGAGGCTTTTTGTACGACAGGAGAAATATTCATAGCGCTTACTAAAGTTACGGAAAATAGGGGAATTAGGAATTCGCTTCTCCTTGTAAACCCCTTTTTTTTCATGAAAAAAGAGGTCAACTAATTCTTTTGGAGACTTTTTTCACGCTCCGCCGCGGCGGACCTTTAAAAAAAAGTAAGTCGCGCAAAGTCGCCAAGGCGCAAAGGAAGGGTTTTCCACCAGTGAGTAACAGAAATAAGGGATGAAGTTCAAGTAAGTCGGCTGTGAACCGTGGACCGTTGTCCGTTGTCCGTTGACGATTTGATCTGCTGAATTTTTCCAAAGAATCTGCGTAAGACTTTTTTCACGCTGATTGAATAAGAAAAATACGCTGATTTAATTCGTAGCGAATAGCTGCTCTTTTGGAAGAATCTAGAGGAAATCCTAGTTGGAGTTCGATTCAATGGGCTGTGAACCGTGGACCGTCGTCTGTTGACGATT
>CAZPKI010000139.1:0-4751 GCA_964587015.1 uncultured Limnohabitans sp. | reverse complement strand
GGACGGCTCATCAAGGTTTCAATATCGGCTACATTGATTTCACCGCCGGCAGTTTCAAAGGGGGTTGCGGGCACACAGGAAGGGGCCCCAAAAAAGAAGTGAAAGGGCACCTGTTTTCCATTTTCAATCATGTATTCTACTCCCTGCATGCCACAGACATTTGCGATTTCGTGAGGATCGGAGATGGTGGCCACGGTTCCATGAACGACCGCAAGGCGGGCAAATTCCGAAGGAACCAGCATGGAGGATTCCACATGGACATGGGCATCAATAAAGCCTGGGAGGAGGTAGGGTAATCCGGGTTTGGAAGCTATTTTAGCTATTTTCTTAATTTTTTGTCCTTCCACCTCGAGGACAACCGGGTAGATTTTCCGGAGGTGGAGGTCAATTAGCTGTGCTTCTAGGATCATGGAATGGGGATGCAATGGATTTTTTTTTTGATTGATTTTACAGCAACGATCTTTGATTTTTTGAGGATAGGTACTGCTAAAACTACTATATTTGCCCAGATTTTAGGCAGTAAAATAAGATAGGTTTTTTGATGAACAAGATTGTCATCGCCATAGACGGGTATTCGGGTTGTGGAAAAAGTTCGACTGCGAAGGAGGTAGCCAAGAAACTTGGTTTTACCTACATCGATTCTGGCGCCATGTACCGCGCCACAGCCTTACATTTTTTAAATGAAAATCTATCTCCACTACGTGCTGAAGATGTAGAAAAAGGCTTGAAAAGTCTTCAAATTTCATTTCAGCTCAATCCAACCACATCCCAACAGGAAACCTACCTCAATGGGGTTAATGTGGAGGATGAGATTCGAACGATGCGAATTTCCGAGCGAGTGAGTGAGGTGGCAACGGTGAAGGCCATTCGTACTGCCCTTGTAGCCCAACAACAGCAGCTAGGTCAAAAGAAGGGGGTGGTCATGGATGGAAGAGACATTGGCTCTGTGGTTTTTCCGCAGGCAGAACTGAAACTTTTCATGACCGCAGACGTAGAGACACGCGCACAGCGTCGCCAACTTGAATTGCTAGCCAAGGGGGAACATGCATCCTTAGAAGAGATCAAATTGAACTTAGAAAGTAGAGATGAGGTAGACTCCAACAGGTCTGAAAGCCCCTTACTGAAAGTTTCCGACGCCATCGAAATTGACACTAGCTCCTTGACTTTTTCCGAACAAGTGGAACAAATCATCGACTTGGTAAAAAAAGTAACGCTTAACTAATTAACCTATGCAAGTAACCATTGACAAGAATTCAGGGTATTGTTTCGGGGTAGAATTTGCCATCAAGATGGCAGAGGATGAGATGGAAGACAAAGAGCCATTGTATTGTCTTGGAGATATTGTCCACAACGACATGGAAGTCAAGCGACTGACGGATAAGGGCTTGGTGGTGATTGATCGTGAAAAGCTTCAAGGATTGAGCAATTGTAAAGTATTGATTCGTGCACATGGCGAGCCACCAGAAACCTATCGATTGGCGATTGAAAATAACATCGAATTGATTGATGCTTCCTGCCCAGTCGTTCTTAAGCTTCAGCATCGGGTAAAAAATGCCTTTGATAAGATGGAGCGTGAAAATGGTCAGATTGTTATTTACGGCAAAAAAGGGCATGCTGAAGTCATTGGACTTACTGGACAGACCTTAGAAAAAGCAATTGTGGTGATGGGGGATGCTGATTTGGAAAAGATAGATTACAGCCGACCGGTGACTTTATTTAGTCAGACGACCAAGAGTACCAAAGGCTTTTATGCCTTGTCCGAAAAAATCGAAGAAAAAATCAAATCCACGAAAGGGGAATTGACCGAGATTGATTTCAATTCCAATGATTCGATCTGTAGGCAAGTATCCAATCGTGAGCCTCAGCTCCAGCGCTTTTCTCAAGAAAACGAGGTCATCCTTTTTGTTTCAGGAAAGAAAAGTTCCAATGGCATGGCCTTGTATCAGGTCTGCCTTTCTGAAAATCCAAGGAGCTATTTCATTGAGAGTGAAGAAGAGATTGACCTCGCTTGGTTTCAAAATGCTGAGCGTGTAGGGATTTGTGGCGCCACATCTACACCGATGTGGTTGATGGAGCAGGTGAAGGCCTATGTGGATGGCATTGAGGAACATTTGCTACAAGATTAAGGCTAGCTATCCACAGCAATTGCCATTAATAAAAGTTCCAACAATTAATGGACATTGCGCTCCATCTCAAAAGGTTTTTTCTTAGATTTGTGGCGTTTTTAAAGGCTTATAGTTCCATACAGATATGTCAAAAATAGTGAAGCTTAAAAAAGGATTTGATCTAAAGCTAGTAGGAAAGGCTCCCTCAGAGTTTTTGCAAGTAGCAGCAGCAACGACCTTTGCCATTAAACCATCGGATTTTCCGGGTATTCAGCGTCCAAAAGTGCTTGTTAATGAGGGAGATACTGTAAAAGCAGGCACTCCACTTCTTATGGATAAGGCCATGGACCAGGTAATCTATGCTGCTCCTGTCTCTGGAGAAATAGTGGAGATCAAAAGGGGTGACAAGAGAAAGCTTTTGGAAATAAAGATTCTTGCCGACGCCACAGTAACACACGAGAAATCAGGTGCTTTGGACCTCGAACAAGATCGAGCGACGCTAGCGGGCAAACTTGCTGCTTCTGGTGTTTGGCCAAACGTGATTCAGCGACCATTTGGGATTGTTGCCAATCCTGCTGACAACCCGAAAGCCATTTTTGTTTCTGGATTTGATACCCATCCACTTGCTCCTGAAGTTCCACTCTTGCTACAAGGCGAGGAGCGCTATTTTCAGGCGGGCATTGATGCGCTTGCCAAATTGACTACTGGAAAAGTTCACCTCAATGTAGACGGTTCAAAGGCCGTTCCTGCAATTTTTTCAGGAATTAAAAATGCACAAGTCAACCAGTTTTCTGGCCCACACCCTGCTGGAAATGTGGGGACGCAAATTCATCACCTCGATCCAATTAATAAAGGAGATGTTGCTTGGACAGTTTCTCCATTTGGGGTGGCTCAAATCGGAAAATTTGTTTTGGAAGGCATTTACGATGCTTCCAAGGTAATTGCCTTGACAGGTTCTGAGATGAGTCAAAAAGGCTATGTAAAAACTTACACAGGAGCCAATGTGAGCACCTTTTTAGGAGGAATAGCTCAGCCGGAGACTTTACGTATCATTTCTGGCAATGTATTGACAGGTGAAAAAGTTGAAAAAGACGGATACTTAGGATTTTACCACAACCAAATCACTGTAATTCCTGAAGGTAAATACGAGGAGTTCTTGGGTTGGTTGAAGCCAAGTGCTACCAAGCTTAGCTTTCATAAGGCGATTGGCATGTTCTCGTTTCTCAAGAGTGGAGAATTCAAAGTAGACACCAATACGCACGGTGAAGAGCGTCCATTTGTAGTTTCTGGAGTATTTGAGAAAGTGATGCCGATGGATATTTTACCTACTTACTTATTCAAGGCGATCGTGACCGAGGACTTTGATGAGATGGAGGAGCTCGGATTGTATGAAGTGATTGAGGAAGATGTGGCGCTTTGCGAATTTGTAGATCCATCCAAAAATGAGCTACAAGGACTTGTGCGTCACGGGATAGAATTGTTAATGTATAATTAAGCTATGAAGTTATTACAAAATCTCTTCGATGGAATGAAGCCAAACTTTGAAAAGGGCGGCAAGTGGGAAAAATTCCATACCCTGTATGAGGGGCATAGAACGATTGCCTTTGCCCCTGACTTGATTACCAAGTCCAAAGGCGCACAAATCAAAGATGCAACAGATTTAAAGCGAGTGATGATCACAGTTGTGATTGCCATGATCCCGGCTTTACTGTTCGGTATCTTAAATATTGGACACCAGCACTTCATTGCGACAGGCGCTGAAGGCACCTTCCTAGACAAAGCAATATTTGGAGCACTTTCCGTGCTTCCGATTTTGATTGTTTCTTATGCAGTTGGTCTGGCTACCGAGTTTACCTTCTGTGTCATCCGTAACCATCCGATTTCGGAAGGGTATTTGGTGACGGGAATGCTGATTGCGTTGGTGATGCCTCCATTTATTCCGCTTTGGCAGGTGGCTTTGGCTACTATTTTTGCGGTGGTAATTGGAAAAGAGGTATTTGGGGGTACTGGGATGAATATTCTCAATGTGGCCATGACCGCTAGAGCATTTCTTTACTTTGCTTATCCTGCTCAAATCTCTGGAGATCAAGTATGGACCTATCTTGGAGATAAGACTGCAGTGGATGGCTTTTCAGGTGCTACTGCTTTAGGTGTAGCCTATAATGCCAGTATTGAGGGCACGCCTGTTGTGGATTCCTTAGCTACACACAATGCCGCGCTTGGAGCAGATTTTAGTTTTATGAGCATGTTTATGGGATGGATTCCTGGTTCCATAGGAGAGACTTCCACTTTGATGGCCCTAGTAGGTGCCGTGATCCTGGTAGCTACAGGTGTAGCAAGCTGGAAGATTATTGTAGGTGGATTTAGCGGTGCGTATGTCATGGGACTTGTGATGAATGCGCTTGCTGTCAATGAATACATGGCTATGCCTGCCGAATACCATTTGGTGATGGGAGGGTTGGCTTTTGGAGTCGTATTTATGGCTACTGACCCTGTATCTGCAGCGCAGACGGAGCTAGGTAAATGGATTTACGGAATCTTGATTGGGGTGTTGACTGTCATCATTCGAGTGACCAACCCAGCATATCCCGAAGGAATCATGTTGGCGGTACTCTTTATGAATGTGGTGGCGCCATTGATTGATCA
>CAZPKI010000138.1:0-4803 GCA_964587015.1 uncultured Limnohabitans sp. | reverse complement strand
TTCTCCGGCAACTCATTCAGTCTGGAGATTGGAAACAAATCTTAGTCTTTGCCTCCTCCATCCGAACTGCGGATAATATGGTCGTGAAGTTGAATAAAAATGGCATTCAGGCAGTTGCATTTCACGGAGACAAAAGCCAAGGAGCTCGTACAGAAGCCCTGGCCAAGTTCAAATCTGGTAAAACAAGGGTTCTAGTAGCCACAGATCTGGCAGCGCGAGGCATCGACATCCAAGGATTGCCCCTAGTGATCAACTACGAACTGCCCCGCTCCCCAAAGGATTACATCCACCGCATCGGTCGTACAGGCAGAGCAGGAGCCACTGGCCATGCGATTAGTCTCATTACCCCAGAGGAGCAACATCATTTCAAAGTCATTCAAAAGAAGATGGGAAAGTGGGTGACTTTGGTACCTGCCGAAGCCTTTGGTCAAGAAAGTTCGGAGCCTGGAGAAGCTCCCACTGAATAAGCCCCTACAGAAATTCCCACACACTTTTGTAGCTTCCATTCTCCTCAACATAGCGAAGTAGGGAATCAAAAAACGGGTGCTGTGCCAAGGTACTGCTGTCTCCAACCACTATCAATTTACGCTTCGCTCTTGTCAAGGCCACATTCATGCGGCGCTTGTCGGAAAGGAAACCAATCTCTCCCCGGTCGTTGGATCGCGTCATCGAGAGCAGCATCAAATCCCGCTCCTGCCCCTGAAATCCATCTACCGTGTCGATGGTAATCATGCCTGCAAAAGCCTTCAAATTGGGAAAACCATAGGTCTCAAAAATCAAGTGGCGCAAGCGCCGCACCTGTGCGGAATAGGGTGCAATCAGGCCAATGGTCCATCCCTTTTCCTTAAATAGTCCAAATCCAATTCGCAGGATGGTATCGTTGAGGTATTGGCAGGCAAACTGCGCCTCCTCGGGGTTGAAGGTGCTGAGGCTTTCGGATTCTACCTGCTCATTGTAACCCGCTCCTGCTGTATCTACCCACTCCATGACAGGTTCATCCGGAGAAAAAGCATGCGTTTCCGTATTCGCTGCTGCTTGGAGTTTTCCTTCATAAAACTGCTGATTCGAAAAACCCATAATCGTGGCCGGCATGCGGTACTGCACCTGAAGCATTTGCGCAGCCTGGGAATGGCGTTGAATCATTTTTTCAAATAAGGTAATGGACAGCCCCTGCCTAGCGGCATCGATGGACTTGATTGTGGGAGGAAGCTGACAGTGGTCGCCCGCAAAAATCACTTTTTTGGCTTTCAAAATCGGAATCCAGGTTGCTGCCTCCAAGCCTTGCGCCGCTTCATCAATAAACACCAAGTCAAAAACCATCCCCTTGAGGTGATGTGATCCCGCACCCACCAAGGTACTTGCGAATACTTGAGTCTTCTGGTACACATCAGCTCGTATGTAATCCTCCAGATGCTCCGCAAGTTCTCGGATACGGCTCACTTCCTGATAGAGGAGCTTGCGCTGCGCCCGCTCTTCGGGTCCAAAATTTCGTTTGTACTGCTTGGCCAACTGCAGATAGGATTCGGTCTCCTTGCGTAACTTCTTCAGGTCACGGTAGCTGTCGTGCAAGGCAATCTTGGCATCTAGAGTTTGGTTGAGGATTTTCTCCTCTACGCGCGCAGGGTGACCTAGTCGAAGGGTGGATATGCCCCGGTCAATCAGCTTTTCTACGAGCAAGTCTACGGCTGCATTGCTCGGAGCACAAACCAGTATCCGCTGATTAGTCCGTGTTGCACGCGAAATCGCCGCTATCAAGGTAGTGGTCTTGCCCGTACCTGGAGGGCCATGAACTACCGCAATGTCTTGGGCTGCCTCCATCTTTTGGCAGGCCAGCACTTGGGAAAAATTCAATTCCGGCAGGTCAATTTTTGCTTCATCCCCAAAAACGGGACGGCCTTCCCCATAGATCAAATCCCTAAATTTAAGAAGCTTTGGCTCCTCGGTAACCAGCAGTTTTTTCATTGCCGACTCCATCTCACGGTAGCTGGCCTCATCAAAAAGTAAATCCACCCCAAGCCTGCCTGAGTCCATCCATTCAGGGACCTCATCTGCCTGAAGGGTAACGATTAGGGTCTCTTTTTTGGCTTGATTGACTACTCCATTCACTCGGAACTCAGGGCTATGGTATCCATCCTGCGTAGAAAAAAAAGAAACAGACTTGCCTGAACTGAAGGAAGAAGGGTAATTGATATCGGTACGCTCTACCTCGATAATGAGCCGCTCTCCCATCCCAATCTTCGTTTTTTTAAGCAAGATTGGGTGCCAAGTGATACCCTCTTTCTTTTTGTCCGCGATGGTGGTGTTGAGAAACTTCTTTTTGTATTGAGCTAGATCCTCTTGACGCTCCAGTTGCAAGAGCTTGAGGCCTACCTTAATTTCTTCGAGGGAATTACGCATGAATGATTGTACTTTAGCCTTGAAACTAGGGAACACCCCTAGTGTTTGCTTATCCTGGATTTTAAATGAATTTTCTTGCGCATGCGTATCTTTCTTTTGGCCAGGAGGAAATCCTAGTCGGTAATTTTATTGCCGACTTTGTCCGAGGAAAGGAGATTGAAAAATACCCAAAAAAAGTGCAAATCGGCATACAGCTGCATCGGGCCATCGATACCTATACCGATTCGCATCACTTGGTTAAGCAAGTGCAATCCTTCCTAATTCCACGCTTTGGGCATTATTCACGGGTGATTAGCGATGTTTTTTTTGATTATTTTTTGGCCAAAAATTGGAATAATTATTCGGGCACCCCCTTGGAACAATTTAGCCTAGACAGCTACAGAATCCTCTCTTCCTATCCCCTAGAGCTCCCAGAAGCTTTTCGAAGGATGTTTCACTGGATGCGCACTCAAAACTGGCTGTATGCCTACCGCGAACCTGTAGGCATTCAAGCAGCATTGGACGGGCTGAGCCGTCGTGCCCGCTTTGATTCCAAAATGAATGAGTCCACCCAAGTGCTTTGGGAAAAAGAAGAAGAAATTGAAGCGATTTTCTTCGCTTTTTTCGCGAATTTGGAGACTTTTGCCTCTACAACCCTTGCAGAACTAACCCACAGCCATGATCCTGCTTAAACCCAAGCTATCTACTTACATTTCCCTGGGAGCCGTACTTTTCATCTTACTTCTTGGGTTAGTGCTTATCCTTCGGGATTTTGCCTACAGCAGAAGTTATGACTTGTGGTTTTACTTGGTCGCGAGTTCATTGCTCACCCTAGTGCTCCTGATGCTTTTGGTTAAAATGATGGCTGGATGGCGATTTATATCCGCTGGCAAAGACCATGTAGTGATCAAACTTCCCCTGCGTGGCAGCACCAAAGTATATCCAGTTGCCGAGATTTTGGCTTGGGAAGAAGAAACCGTTCTTGCCAACAAACGGGAGTTCAAACAGGTCACCTTGGTATTTCAAGACCGGAATTCCATTTCGGTCTCCAACCACGAGCACGAGGCCTACACCGAATTCATCAGCTACCTCAAAAAGAAAGCGCCCAAGCAATGGATGAAACCAAGAAAATCTTGAGGTCCCTTTGGCTATAATTCATGAAAAATCTTCCTTACAAACAAAAAACCGAGCTGCGCATTAAAGCTCGGTTTTTTTTTATGAATCGTATCTCTATTTAATGTCGAATATCGAACGCCGAAGGATGAATGAAGAAGTTGGGATTCGTGCTGTACAATGTACCAGGTACTAAATAGTGATTCGGGTAAAAAGAGAATTCTAACTACAAGAATACAATACTTGGTACTTGGTTCTTGGTACTTGATACTTGATACTTGGTACTTGTTACTTGTTACTTGGTACTTGATACTTGATACTTGATACTTGATACTTTTTTAAATATCAAATACCCAATTCCGATTGATGAATGAAGAAGAAGGTTTGAAGTCACAACAATTTGCTGTGGACAGTCGACCGTCAGCTGTTAGCCAACAATTTACTCCCACTCAATAGTTGCTGGCGGCTTGGAGGAAATGTCATACACCACGCGGTTGACTCCCTTCACACGATTGATGATGTCGTTGGACATCTTGGCAAGGAATTCATAAGGCAAGTGAATCCAGTCTGCCGTCATCCCATCTACGGAACCAACAGCACGTAATGCCACCACCTTTTCGTAAGTACGCTCATCTCCCATCACCCCTACCGATTGGATAGGGAGCAAGATGGCGCCTGCCTGCCAGACCTGATCGTACAAACCATGATCCTTCAATCCTTGAATAAAAATGTAATCTACTTCCTGCAGGGTCTTCACTTTCTCTTCGGTGATGTCACCCAAAATTCGGATGGCTAGTCCTGGCCCAGGGAAAGGATGTCTGCCAATAATTTTTTCTGGAATCTCAAGCGCACGACCTACTTCACGCACCTCGTCCTTAAACAAGGTATTCAGCGGCTCCACTACGGAGAGCTTCATGAAATCCGGAAGACCTCCCACATTGTGGTGGGATTTGATGGTGGCTGAAGGACCTTTGACCGAAACCGACTCAATCACGTCCGGATAGATGGTGCCTTGGCCAAGCCACTTTACGCCATCAATCTTATGTGCTTCGTCGTCAAAAACTTCGATAAATACGCGGCCAATGGCCTTTCTTTTCGCTTCTGGATCGGTGAGTCCAGCCAAGGCATCGTAAAATCGCTGCTTGGAATCTACACCAATCACATTCAATCCTAGGTGCTTGTACGAATCCAACACCTCCTCGTATTCGTTCTTTCGCAACAAGCCATTGTCTACAAACACACAGGTCAACTGATCTCCAATGGCTCGATGAATAAGGGTAGCGGCCACAGAAGAGTCTACCCCACCTGAAAGGC
>CAZPKI010000137.1:0-4864 GCA_964587015.1 uncultured Limnohabitans sp. | reverse complement strand
TGGTAATTTTTATCGATGCGCTCGATCAATTTTTTCTCCTCCTTGCTCAATTGCTGCTGGGCGAAGGAAAAGAGTGGAGCGGATACCAGAAGCAGGGCGAAAAAAAAGCGTTTCATGGGATGGGAATTTGGGGAAATTGTGAAGGACTAAAGTTAGTAAACGGATAGCGAATTGCCAGAAGGAATGTGGTAGACCGGGACGCCTGGGACATGGGTGTGCAACCAATTTTTCACAAATTCGGAGCCACCTTCTTCGCTGGCTGAGTGGCCAATCTCGACCATGGAAAGTTTCATTCCGAGTTCATTGGCCGTCTTGACATATTCTGGAGTTTCCCACTCGTTGGATTCCCCGCAGATCAACACATCTGGGCGGTGCTCCTGAATTCGGGTGATTTGCGTTTTCCCTCCCACGGCGCCAGGGAGGAGGAGTACTTTGGAGACCGGTTGGTTCAAGTCCCCCACATAGCGCATGGCGGGTACCTGCATTCGAGTTTTGATGTGGTCGATGGCTGACTTTAAATTGGTAGTAGGAATCTGCAAAATCGGGCTTCCAGGCGTATAGTAGTCCTTCCATCCCAGTTCTTCCACTACGCCTATTCGTACCCCGTCGTCTTGCATGCGGTGCACGTAGTCGTGATTTCTCCAGATGGTGAGCTGATGCTTGGCCAGCAGATCGTATTTGCCACGGAAAACGGGGTCATTTTGCAGGTAGTCGGTTTCATCCTGACCCGAGTAAAAAGTCGGTTCGTGGGGAATAATGAGGTTTGCCTTTAGTTCAACCGCCTTTTTGATGATCTCGATACTGGGAAACATGGTGGTGACAATCCCAGTGACTACGGTGTCTCTGGAACCAATCTTGATCGTGTCCACCGTCTGTGCAAAGGGAGCCTTGGGAACTTGAGAAATAAATAAGTCCATGATCTCACCTACGGTCCAGGATTTTTGGATGGGGCTAGCCCAACCAGAAAAGGGATTGGCGAGGAGGCCCACACCAATGAGGGCTCCCGATTGCAGGAGGAATTGCCGACGAGGAGTTGATTTTTTCATGAAAAGAAAATTGAAGGTAAGTGTGGAGTGGATTATTTTGGATTTACTCCACGGTTACATCGGTTAGCCAGATGAAGCGCTTGCCTGTGGCATCCTTGTGCTCCAAACTGAGTTGAATCGGGCCAAAAGCCGCTGCCTTCTCCCAGGTCCAGGTACGTCCCTCTGGAGCATTTCCTTTGCGGAAGGTCCATTCCAAGATTTGATTTTTCTTGTTCAGATACAGATCGTAGGCATCACCAGGAGTATATCCGCCCTCAGCACCGTAGAGAATGCTGAGTTTGGTAGAGGGAAGACCCTGAATCGGAGAGGTTGCATTTTCGAGTACCTCGTAGGTGTATCCAGTATCCCAGGCCAACTGGAAAGGCATCATGGCCCAGTACTTGTCATTGATAAAGGCCCCGTCCTGCTTCGGTAGGGAGTCTGCCACCAGGCTGTAGGTAAAGCTGGTGTCTGCACCAGAATAGGATACGGTGCTGTCTTGGATATTCCATTTCCAAGTTCGGGACACCACTGTGGCCGAGTCGCGCTGCACATTCCAGGTGTAGCCAATATACTTGACCTGCTCCCAATTTTCAAAGCCATAGGCCTTCGCCACTTGCATGGGGAGGGTCTCAGGGAGCGTGTCTTTCTGCTGGCAGGAAGCAAAAAAACCAAGAAGGAGAAAGCTGAATAGGGTTAGATTTTTCATGATAAAGTAAGGATAAGAATCAGGAAGTGGATTTGGATAGCCAATTTTTGAATTTTTTATATTCCAGGTACTGTGCCAAAGGTTGGAGGAAAAAGAGAAATCGATTCAAGAACAGGAGACTTCGAAAGAGGCTGGAGGGGAAAATTTTCTTTTTCCCTTTGGCCACACCCATGAGCATGGCTGTGGCTACCTCTCTAGGAGATTGAATTGGAAATGCTTTTGGAATATCGGTTCCTGCAGCATCGAAAAAGGAGGTAGCGGTAGCGATCGGAAATACGAGAGTCACCCAATCTCCCGCCCGCTCCGCCCAGAGCGATTCTGCCCATTGGAGGATTGCTGCTTTGGTGCTGCCGTATAGGCTGTAGCCTGGAATGGCCCAATGTGCGATGGCCGAACAAGTGATTACATGCCGGAGGGAATGGCTGGGAAAAGCGCGTTTCAAGGCCAGCCCAAGTTGGATGGGTGAGTGCACATTCAGCTGAAACAGGAGATCCATCTCCTCCCAATTTTGCTGGGATGCATCTCCATACGCTGCTCTACCTGCATTGGCGAAGCAAACATCAACGTGTGTCCAATTCGCGTTTACCCAGGCTAGAATAGCACTGTTTCCTTCCTTAAGGCTTAAGTCTGCACACACGATTTCCAAGTCTGGAAATTCGCTTTGAAGGGATTCCAAGGATTCAGGAAGGTAGTCTACGGCCAAGATCTTTTGAGTCTGCGGGTAGAGCTGACGAACCAGCTCTCGGCCAATGCCGGAACCAGCTCCCGTGACGATGACCTGGGCATCTTTGAAGCTATTCATGGTTAGGCAGTAGGGAAGGCACAGGGAAGTGGATTGTAAATGGATTGACTTTGAGGGCAAGTAAGGGTTGGATGCCTTCTAGGTCAGGAAAGAGTTCGGGATCTGCCTGCATGCGCCGCAATCGAGCCAATTTGCCCCAGCCACTTCCTTTGGGGAGCGTCAAATAAGTTTTTTCATCCAACGTCTGCTTTAGGCGCAGCGGTAGCAGGGCGGTGCTGATTGGGAAAGAAATTCCCCCATGGGTGATTTCTGTATCGAGTATCTTTTTTCCATCCAGTTCCACCTGAATGCGGTCTTTTGATTTTTCTTTTTCCCAACGGAAGTTTGCCGTCTCCTTGGGGATGCCCCAGTTTTTTCTGCCCTGGTCGGTACTGGCTTCCGAGCTTACCAGAATTCGGGTGATGGATTGAAATTTCTTTTCTCCGAATTGGCCTGGGATAAAAAGTAGCTCATGGTAGGGACCTACTGGTGAGCTGCTGTAATCCACCAGCATGACATAACCGAAGCCTCCTTTAAATTGACCTTGGAGCTGGGGAGGGAGATTGGATTTGCTTTCTACCCAGGATTTTTTGAAGCGGTAGAGCAACATGATTCCTTCCCCATGTAGGGTCCAGGGTGGAGGTACCGGCGTAAACTGTGCTGCTAACTTAGGCATAAGGGGAAGGGCTGATCGCGGTCCATCCTCCATCAATAATGAGGGTTTGGCCGGTGATGTGTCGTGCGGCATCCGAAAGGAGAAATGCTGCCGCTGCTGCAATATCTTCTGGGAAAGCGGGTCTTGCTAAGGGGGTGATCTTGGACCAGGTGGCCGCGTAGTCTGGGTCCGAGGTAGTGCGTTCCGTCAGCGTCGCCCCTGGGGCAATGGTATTGATGCGTATGCCTAGTGGAGCAAGTTCCAGGACTAGATTTTTGGCCAGCATTTCGATGGCTGCTTTGCTCATGGCGTAAGCAGCCAGATTTTCATGACTTTGGTGAGCGGTCACCGAGGAAGTGAATAAGATCGCTCCCTCTTTTTCCTGAGACTTCATCAGGCGAGCAACTGCCTGCGTGAGGAAGAAAGTGCCTGCTTGATTGACCCGGGCTACTTCCATGAAATCCGCTCTTCCATAGTCCAAAAAATTACCAAATAGCGTGATTCCGGCATTGCATACCAGCTGGTCGATGGTCCCGTAATTTTTTACAGCAAGGGCCAGCATCTCCTCGATGACCTCTGGGTCGGCGGCATCTCCCGAACAGCCAATGACCGATCCTTTTCCCAAACGGGAAAGCTGGGCTACAGCCTCTTCCGTTAGGCTTCTCTCCCGGTCATTAAGGAGTACATGGGAACCCTCTTCCAGTAATTTTCTAGCGATAGCGAGTCCGATCCCTTGTCCTGCTCCGGTGATGAGTGCTACTTTGGTCATATGCTAATGTTAAGGATTCGACTACGGGCGGCCAATTCTAATTGATTTAAAATCTAGTGGGAATCTCGCTTTACTTCGGGACCCGAACTTCCTTGGAGAAAATCGAAATCTACCCCTTCGTGTGCTTGGTTGACCTTGTCGAGAAACAAGTTGACATAGCCTCTGTCGTAGGGGAGAGGGCTTGGGGAAAATGCCGCATTTCTTTTTGCAAATTCCTCATCCGAGATCAATAGATTCAGGCTTCGCTTGGGAACATCCAATGCGATCATATCTCCGTTTTGAACCAGTGCAAGTGGCCCACCGATAGCGGATTCTGGAGAAACATGCAGCACCACGGTACCGAAGCCCGTGCCGCTCATACGCCCATCCGAAATACGAACCATGTCTTTGACTCCTTTTTCCAAGAGTTTTTTGGGAAGCCCCATGTTACCCACCTCGGGCATGCCAGGGTAGCCTTTGGGACCTACTTTTTTCAAGACCATTACACAGGTCTCGTCAATGTCTAGGTTGGGATCGTCTACTCTTGCTTTGTAATCGTCGATATCTTCAAATACCACTGCTCTACCGGTATGGGTCAATAAGCTTGGAGTTGCAGCGGAGGGCTTCAGCACTGCGCCTTGAGGGCAAAGATTGCCTTTCAGTACGGCGATGCCAGACTCCGGTTTGATGGGATTTTCGAATGTCCCGATCAGGTTTCTGTCCCAGCATTCGGCCTTGGCTATGTTTTCTCCCAGGGTTTTGCCATTTATCGTGAGTGCATCGGTATGGAGGTACTTTTCGATTTCCTTCATGACCGCAGGAAGTCCGCCTGCATAAAATAGGTCTTCGACCCAATGCTCGCCAGAAGGCTGCACATTGGCGATGAGTGGAATTCGAGAAGAAAATTCATCAAAGTCTGCGAGGTCCAAGGGTACGCCAATTCGTT
>CAZPKI010000136.1:0-4869 GCA_964587015.1 uncultured Limnohabitans sp. | reverse complement strand
AAGGCAGGTAGCCGAATTGCACTTGCTGCCATGAAGCCTGGCGTAAAGGGTGAAGATGTCGACCGTGCTCAGCGAGACCTGATGGATGCCAATGGATCCCTCTATGTGCCTTGGAGTACAGGTCACCCCGTGGGTTATGTGGCGCACGACGTGGGACCAAATTTAGGAGGTGCCAGAATCCCTAAACCCCGACCAGCAGCCCAAAAACTTTTGAAGAAAGGTATGGTCTTTGCCTTTGATGGATTCCATTGCTGGAAGCAGGCCGATGGAACCGAAAAAACCATCTCTGTAGAAGAAATGGCCGTGGTCAATGAAAGCGGCGCTACTTACCTGATCACGCCTCAAGAAGACCTGATTTTGGTAGGGAAAAAATAATTTTCTAGAATTTTAAATGACAAAAGCTAAGGGAACTTGGCTTTTGTCATTTTCACCTTTTTGCATTCCGATCCTCCAACTTAAGGCTCGAATTGAAGCGCTGAAACCCCTTCAGGAATAGCCACAAATTTTAAGTTTTTCAATCTTTCAATTTCGCAATTGGTTACCTTTGAGCAACCAAATCATTCCCTCGCCATGAACGAGCGCTACCTACAGCGCGGAGTTTCCGCATCCAAAGAAGACGTACACCAGGCCATCTCTAAGTTGGACAGAGGCTTATATCCTAAGGCTTTCTGCAAAATTGTAGAAGATACCTTGGGCAATGATCCCGAGTATTGCAACATCATGCATGCCGACGGCGCAGGTACTAAGTCCTCTCTTGCCTACCTCTACTGGAAGGAAACAGGCGACCTGAGCGTTTGGAAGGGAATCGCGCAGGATGCGATCATCATGAATACGGATGACCTCCTCTGTGTGGGAGCGACGACCAATATCCTTGTTTCCTCCACCATCGGAAGAAACAAAAACTTGGTACCTGGAGAAGTGATCTCTGCAATCATTCAAGGAACCGAAGAAGTACTTCAAATGCTACGAGACAATGGAGTCAACATCGTACTTACAGGTGGCGAAACAGCAGATGTAGGAGACTTGGTACGTACAGTTATCGTGGATAGTACAGTTACCTGCCGAATGCGCAGGGAAGACATCATCTCCAACGACCGCATTCAAGCAGGAAACGTGATCGTGGGCCTCTCTTCATTTGGTCAAGCGAAATACGAAAAAGAATACAATGGCGGAATGGGAAGCAATGGACTGACCTCTGCACGCCACGACGTGTTTAATAAGGTCTTGAAAACGCGCTATCCCGAAAGTTTTGATCCGGCAGTACCCGATGGACTCGTTTACTCTGGATCCTATCAATTGACAGATCCTGCCCCTGGCACACCCTTAAACATGGGTAAGCTGGTGCTTTCACCTACCCGCACCTATGCACCGATTCTCGTAGACATCTTGAATTACATGCGTCCCCATATCCATGGGTTGGTTCACTGCTCGGGTGGTGCTCAAACCAAGGTGCTCCATTTTATCGAGGATCTTCACGTCATCAAGGACAATTTATTTGATATTCCTCCCTTGTTTCGCATCATTCAAGAGGAAAGTGGAACGGATTGGAAGGAAATGTACAAGGTATTCAACATGGGCCACAGAATGGAAGTGTACCTGGACGAACGCTATGCTGAAGAAATCATCGATATCGCCGAATCCTATGGAGTGGAAGCGCAAATCATTGGCCGTGTAGAACCCCATACCGGCAAAAAAGTAACGCTTCAAGGCACCTACGGCACCTTCGAGTACTAGACCTAAAGAAGCACAATTGTGCTTCGGATCAATTTTCACATCCTGCTATGCTTCGGATTTTTCGTGTATTTGTTTGGGTAGCTGCTGCAGTATTTTTACTGGGATTGGCCACACTGACTACGGTGGACCGAAGTCCCAAGGAGGATAGCTCATTTTATAAAAATACGGTAGCAGCTCTTGCAAACAGTACCTGGAGCAGCAGTACTTCATCCCACTGGCTAGGAGGCTGGGCAACTGTCAATGTCACCCCATCCCAACCTGCAGAACTCGTGGGCTACTCCCCTCGAGGACCCTACACCTTTGTCCAAGACTCCAGCCATGTCAAAGCCTTGACGCTCAGCAACGGCAAATCCAGCATTGCCTGGCTCAACTATGAATTATTGATTGTACACCCGCAGCTAGCCGATCAGGTACGGGCAGGGGTTCAAGAAGCAGGGATCTCTGTAGATCAACTGATTTTCACCGCTACCCATACCCATTCCGGGATGGGGGGATACATGCCAGGAATGGTGGGCTCGCTTGCCTTTGGAGGCTACGATGAGCAGGTGGTCGAGCAACTGGTAGCTGGGTCCGTTCGTGCCTTGCAAACTGCCATCGCCAGCCAAGACACAGTCACCATCGCCTACAAAAAAACAAGCGTTTCCGACCTTGTCTCCAATCGCTTCGTCAAAGGAGGCCCTACTGATCCCTTCGTGCGTCAGGTGCTGCTACAGCAAAGGGATGGACAGAAAGCCTCTTTTATCACCTACTCGGCACATGCCACCGCCTTAAGTTCCAAGTTTATGGGGCTATCTGGAGATTACCCTGCCTTTCTTACCGAGCGCTTGGAAGAGGATGAAGTGGATTTCGCACTATTTGCTGCAGGCACCGTGGGAAGCCACCGTCCACTCACGCAAGGAAATACCCCCGAGCAGGTCAATGCCTATGCCCTCGCCATTGATACTAGGCTCAGCGCGGATACCAGTGCAGTGACCTTGCAAGGAGCTGCATTGCTTCGAACTTCAAAGTTACAGATCGACTTGGGGGAACCCCAACTTCGTATTTCCAAAGACTTGCGACTACGGCCCTGGCTCTTTCGAACCCTACTTGGAGAGATGCCTGCCTATTTAGACATCAGCCAAGTGGGAAACATCTTGTTTATTTCGAGTAGCGGCGAGCTATCAGGAGTTTTTTATGAGGCCTGGGATGCCCTTGCGGAAGAAAAAGGACTGCATCTCGTGGTCACCGTTTTCAATGGGAGCTATGTTGGCTACATCACGCCCGATGAGTTGTACGATGCCAAATTTCACGAAGTACGTGAGATGAACTGGTTTGGTCCAGGAAATGGGCAGTACTTCGATCGCCTCATTAAAGGAGTGATTCAAAAAGCAGAAAATTAAACCCACACTACAATGTCCCAACGAAGCGTACTCTCTAGCATACTTAACCTCTGCTGCCCAAAATGCAGATCGGGACACCTTTTTAAGCCAGGGAAAATTTCAAAGCCTGGAAGTTTATTTAGCATGTATCCGACTTGTCCGCATTGCAATCAGTCCTTCGAACCCGAACCAGGATTCTATTTCGGAGCGATGTTTGTAAGCTATGGCATCAATACACTTCTTTTTATTGCTTCTTGGATCACGCTTACGTTTGTATATCCCGACTATTCCTTGCTCTTGCTACTTGGATTGCTTTTGGGCATCGTGCTACTAAGTTTACCCTTCAGCTTCCGCTTGAGCCGATCCATTTGGCTTGCGCTATTTGTTCGATTTGATCCCCATCAAGTCATTAAATAAGACACCTAAATCCAAAGAAGCAGCCAAGGAAGCCAAAAGGCGAGTTCCATCCGTTGCCTTTTTTGCGTTGCCGGAAATTGGGATTGAAAAAAAGTCAGGTAGTGGACCAAGAACATAAGTAGAAGAATGCAAGAAAATGGGCGGTAAAAAGAGGGCAATAAAATAAAGGAAGCCATCGTGCCAAATATTCCTAGAAAGGCAAGTTTCCGAATCCACTGAATCATTTGGATTGGAGGGAGAAGCATTGCAATAGAATTAAATCCATCCTGTCGGTCTTCTTCTCGATCCAAAAAAGAGAGCATCCAAAGATTAAGTAAGGCCAATAAAAAAAATACAGTTGCAAATGCCAGTGCCTGCCAGGACAAATCCTGCGCCTCAGAACGGAGTATTGGGAGCCATAAAACTCCAACCACGTAAAATAAAGCAATCGAAACCTCCTTCAGAACCAGGGGTCCTAATTTTTGAATTGCCCAGCGACAGCCTCCCATCGCTAGCACGAGCACCAAGGTCAGCTGCAGCTCTTTACCCCATCCCAACCAGAAAAATGCTCCGGTAAGGCCAGCCACTACGGCTACAAGGATACCTACTGAGAGAACAAGCTTGTTTTGTCTGTAAAAGACTCTTCGGGAAGAACTACTCCCCTTACTTTGCCTTGCATCTAGCAGATGGTCCAGGCTATAAATAGTCCACACCGCCAGTCCCAAAAGGACAAAAATGGGCCATTCCAACTGCACATGAAAAAGCTCTTGAAAAAAATACATACTTGCCATCGCGCCAAAGACAACATCTATGGAGAGCCAAGAAAAAAGTTGTTGGAGTCGCATCAGTTTAGGCATCGCCTAAATTTAAAGCCAAGGAGGGAGAGTGCCCAAGGAATACTGGATTTTTAGGGAAGATTTTTTACATTTAAGCTACCCGACAGGGTACGCCATGCTACTCATCAAAAACCCAAACCCATGAAAACTTACTTATCACTCCTTGCATTCCTGCTACTTCCCCTACTTAGCCTTTCGCAAGAACCCATCAAAATAGCCTTTGTAGGCAACAGCATCACCCAAGGACCTGGCAGGGATAATCCTGGATCCTTTCCACTGCAAGTAGGTCAAATCCTAGGAAGTGCTTATGAGGTAAAGAATTTTGGAGTGAGCGGCCGCACACTTTTGAAGAAAGGAGATTTTCCGTATTGGAACGAGCCCCAGTTCCAACAAGTAAAAGATTTTCGTCCAGATGTCGTAGTCATCAAGTTGGGCACCAACGATTCCAAACCTCAAAACTGGGCGCATAAGGGAGAGTTTGTTCAAGACTACTTGGATTTGATTGCCGAATTTCGGGACCACATGCCCAAGGATGGCAAAGTATA
>CAZPKI010000135.1:0-5010 GCA_964587015.1 uncultured Limnohabitans sp. | reverse complement strand
AACCCATGAAAATTCTACTAAAAACAGGGTCTTTCCTTGGCTTGGCACTCACCATTGTGCCATCCCTAATCTTTTTTACTGGGGATTTAGAATTGAGTCAAATGAAAGTATACATGGGTATCGGGATGGTGCTCTGGTTTGTGACAGCACCGTTTTGGATAAATAAATCCTCAAAAAGTGAGCAAGCGTAATTTTTAGGATCAATAAATTCAAACTTCAGTTTTTGAAAAATTTGACCCTAACTAAGTAATTACTAAAAAACCAGTAACAATAACGCCAGATATGCCAACCGACTTCCACCAAAAATCCCTTTCTCTGCTATCGGAGCAGTTAAGCGCAAGGGGATTGGACACCAATTATTTAATTCAAAAAATCGCAGCGTTTCAGATTGCAGTACCTTCTTGGGCTTTGGGTGCTGGAGGAACCAGATTTGGGCGATTTTTGATAGGTGGTGAACCAAGAAATCTTGAAGAAAAACTGGAGGACATTGGGCTTTTGGCCAAGTTGACCAAGCGAACGGATGCTATCTCACTCCATATTCCCTGGGATATCCCGCAAGACCTTCAGTTGATTAAGCAAAAGGCTGCTGATCTCCAGATCAGATTTGATGCCATGAATTCAAATACTTTTCAAGATTATGGACAGCCCTTGACTTATAAATTGGGTTCACTGAGCAATGCAGCTGCTGACATTCGAAAGCAGGCTGTGGAGCATAATCTTTTGGTGATCGAAGTCGGGAAGGAATTAGGCAGCAAAGGGCTTACGGTTTGGTTGGCAGATGGAAGTAACTTTCCTGGTCAGGCCCATATCAGAAAGGCCCTTCAATGGACTACCGAATCACTTCAGGAAATAGTTGCCGGCTTACCGGCGGATTGGAAGCTATTATTGGAGTACAAGCCCTACGAACCAAATTTTTACCATACGGTGATTCCAGATTGGGGTACAGCAGCATTGATTTGCCAGCAGCTCGGAGAGCAGGCCAAGGTTTTGGTGGATTTAGGTCACCACCTCCCCAATACCAATATCGAACAGATTGTGGCGACGCTGATGCATCAGAATATGTTGGCAGGATTTCACTTCAATGACAGTAAATACGGGGACGATGATTTGAGCACAGGAAGCATCAAGCCCTACCAGCTGTTTTTGATTTTCTGTGAACTGGTCAACGGAGCAGAAGAAAAGGCGCAGACTTGGGAAAGCATTTCTTGGATGATCGATGCAAGTCATAACACCAAAGACCCCTTGGAGGACTTAATTCAGGCTTTGGAGTCTATTTCTCAGGCTTTCGCCAAATCACTTTTAGTGGATCGTAAAAAATTAAATCAATGTCAATTAGAAGGCGACGTGGTTGGGGCGCAAGAAATCCTTCAAGATGCGTTTTTAATTGATGTGAGATCCTTGGTTAGAGAAGCTAGAATTCAAAGTGGCGGTGAAGCTGATCCTTTGGAGTACTATAGGAGAGAAAAGATTAGAGAAAAGCGAATTCTTCAAAGGGGTAAAAATGCGCAAGCAAGCGGCTTGTGATTAGGGAATAGCCTAAAAAATTTAATTCGGTAGGATTAATGGTGTTGAGTAGTCTTGCCTGCTGAAATTAACAAAAGAACTGAGGGCTTGGGATTCAAAAAATTCCTCCTAAAGCATTTCGCTCAACTAGACTTCTCTGCTTTTTTGAAAATCTCAAAACTTGGCTCTTTTTTATATTCAGTTTCAGGCAGCTTTTCTAGTCCGACTTTCATGTCTAGCTTTCCATTGTACCTGCCGCCCATTTCGATTACGAGATTTTCAGTTTTTACATCCCCGTTTATAGTTCCGGTTTCTTTAATTTCTAGGTGCTTCACCCGCACATTTCCATTTACAGTACCGAAAATAATTGCGGTTTCGGTGTCAATATTTCCCTTTACAATTCCTTTCACCCCTAGAATAATTCCTTTTTTGATCGCAATATCTCCAGTGACTTTACCTTCGATTCTCGCAGTGCTTTTGCTTTTGATATTTCCTTCACACTCAAAATCTTCACCCATAATGGTGAGAATTTCTTCCTGATTTAAGCTAGTGATTGGCGACTTTGGGCTTTTCTTGAACATGCTAATTGAGATTAATAAATGTTTTCGGATTTATTTTTTTATTGTTTCTGAGGATCTCATAGTGGAGATGGGGCCCCGTGGAGCGGCCAGTCGAACCTACCTTACCAATAAAAGTGCTGGCTTTTATTTCCTGCCCCTCCTTTACTAAAATTTCAGAAAGGTGTCCGTAATAGGTTTGATATTCCTCCCCATGACTGATGATGACCAAGTTTCCATAATCTCCCCGGTAACCAGCAAAAACCACTTTACCTTCAGCAGTACATTTGACAGGTCTCCCATAAGGTGCACTGATGTCTAAGCCTTTATGGCTTTCTCTGCCTCCAGCTCCAAATGGATTGGACCTGAAGCCAAAGCTTGAGGTGATCTGCCCATCGAGTGGAGAGCCAAAGGGCGTACTGGCGATTTCTTGTTTGAATTCTTCAATGTATTCTTCGAATTGCCTGTTGTCGTCCAGGTCTAATGGGGAACTTATTTTTGGGACTAGCTCCACATTTTTTTGATTCGATTTCTGAAGCCCTTTGCTAATCAGCAACTTATTTACCTCAGTGATTTGTTGGGTGATAAAGTCATATTGCCTCGATAGCTCCTGTGAAAAAGATTTATTCCGTTCATTTTGAGCATGGATTTCATTCTGTTGTTCCATGAAATACATTTTGGTGATCAGAATAAAGGAATAGACCCCCAAGCCCAAAAATAGGAGTGCGCTAACAGAAATGAATTTCCAGTACTCGAGGAAAAAGGTAGGAATGAGAATGGGTTTTTTGAACCGAGGATCGGTATTTATAAAAATTACCGTAGTTTTTTTAACTAGGTTAAGGCCCTTTTGTAGTGGAAGCTTTGTAAAGAAATCAAGGATTTTTTTCATAGCGGAAACCTTCAAAATTTGCAGATTCCGAGAATTCAACTGTTGATCTATACTTGAGCAAATCTATTCACTGAAGATCCTTGAATTGACAGAATATCGTTGACCTTTATTCGATTTCAACTTCTAAATTGAAAATAAAGGGCTTTAAACTTACGAAATTATAGCTAAATACAAAGCTTTTGCCAATTTCTATGCCTAGTTAGGTAAAGCAGCACCTTTTGGTTTCTTGGCCTTGGCTGAAGACATGGGCTGATTCATCCTATCCATTTTATGATTTGTGAGCTCCTATAACCTTGAATTGTAATTCAATTTTTGACAAGCCAGTTATTTTTCAATAAATCTAAAAAGTGAAAAAATTATAATTTATCAAATCAACACAGCATCAAACTATAATTGAAAAATGTATATTTAACCGGCGCAACTCGAAAAGCCTTGAACAGAGTAGAGGAAGGTTTTAAATTTAGATACTATGGGAGCAGATACTACTGAATCAAAAACAACTGGATTGGCAGCTGTACTTGAAAATCTAATTGGAGCACGAAGGGAGTCTAATGGAGTGGTAATTTTCAACCCTAAAGAGTGGCCAAAGTTCTTGGTTATTGTGCTTGCCCTCCTGATTGGATACTACCTATTCAGCATAATTATTGCCTTAGCGGACTTTAATAATTATGATTTTATTTTCGGACTATTATTTCTCATTCTATTTACATTAGGGCCAGTGATTTGGGCTGTATATAAGCTTATTCGTGACCGCAATGATTATGTGCAAATAGACGGGCATCTATTAAGTTACAAGGATAATGCAATTACAGGTGAAATTGATTTGAATACTGTTGTTAAAATCACCGGAAAAAAGGACATCAAATTCGAACTTGATGATCAGACTTATGTAACTATTAAATTATCTCAGATGAATTTCAATGAAGCGGATCGAAATGCTTTAGTTAAAGAAATAAATCTACGTCTTTCACAACTTGCCTAAGAGGAATCAATTACATCTTTAAAAACAAGCTGCCAGCCTAATTTCCGAGCAAAATTGAAGTATTTTTTTCTTCTTTAGTAGTATTCGCAATTAGGCCAGTAACAAGAGAAAATAAGGTTTGAAGTTCAAGAAGGTGGGCTGTTAACCGTGGACAGTCGTCTGTCGACGATTTGACTCAGTTTTATCGAATGATTTTCACTTCCTGAATTTTTGTAGGGAGCCAAACTTGCATTTCATTTTGCCCGCGATTTGCCCAGGTATAATAAGGAATAGCAGTTATTTTTTTGGTTTCAGATCGCAGATTTGTTCCGTCTTCCGAGCCTGACATCACCCTCATTTCTGCCTGGATAGCCATTACTTTTTCATCCAAAACCTGGTGTTCAAAAATAGTAAAAGTGGCATTTTCCGGAATCAAGATATTCCATGCTTTTCCGTTGTTGTCCGCTCCCTCCACACAATAAACCAATGGTCCTCGTTGAATTGCAATCCGGTCTTCATTTGCTGTGACCTCCTGCCGGGCAACTAGCTTACGCACTTCCATCGGCAAAGTGAATTGGATTTGATCTCCCTTTTCCCAGGCTCTAGTGATGGTCAAATACCCATTTTCTTCAGTATAGGGTACAACTTTACCATTGAGTAAAAGCGTGAATTTTTCGGCCCCTTTCCCTGTAAAATTGTACAGTCCTCCCGGAACTGGTTCATCCTTTGCCCAACCCGGTAATCTCAATTTCAAGGAATAGGTGACTTTCTGTGCAGGATTTACAGTTAGGTTGATGACCCCATCAAGTGGATAATTGGTGGTCATTTCTACTGGAACCTCCACATTGCCCATCTGGAATTTGGTCTTGCTGCCGATGAAAAGATTCACCCAAATGGCGTTTTCAGATTTTGCATAAATGTAATCGCCAACCGAGGCCACCAATCGGGAAATATTGGAAGGACAACAGGCGGTGCCAAACCAATCTCTCCGGCTATGCTGACCAGAGGAGGCCAATGGATTTCCATAAAAAAATCGATTTCCTTCCAGGCTAAGTCCATCCAATGCAGCATTGTACAAGCTCCTTTCCAATACATCAATG
>CAZPKI010000134.1:0-5035 GCA_964587015.1 uncultured Limnohabitans sp. | reverse complement strand
TTTGTAACTTGGCCAGCTCACTCACCTGGTCCAATTTTTCAAAATACTTCACGATTAAATCGTAGCGAGTGTGCCAATCTCCAATCTTGTATCCTAAAAATTGAGAAGGAGAGGGAATGCTGGGGTCAAATTTTTCATCCGGGAAGAAGTAGTCTTCCTGCCCAACTACTGGCATGCTTAATACAAGCGCGAAAATGACTCCGAGAAATAATTTTTTCATAGCGATTCAAAATTTTGAGTAAAGTAGGAAAGGTAGGCTTCATTTCCACTAAAAATCCATCAGCGGTATTCCAATTCTCCAAAATTTTGGTGTATTTTAAGGCTTTAGTTCGCAATTCAAACCCAACTTATCTTATGAAACAAATTAATACATTCCTTGCAGTCCTCTTGGCTAGCCTAGGAACAGCATCCCTGACTTTTGCACAGCAGACGCCAACTCCACCAGCCATGCCTCCTCAAGCAACGGAGTTTTACACTCCCGTACCTCCTAAGGTAACTCCTGGAGCGATGAACCATCAGGCGCCTTCCGATGCGATTGTCCTGTTTGATGGCAGCAGCCTTTCCAACTTTGTCTCTGCCAAGGATGGATCGAGTCCTGCGGCCTGGAAGATTGAGAATGGGGAGTTGGTGGTACAAAAGGGTACAGGAGACATTCAATCGAAACTTTCTTTTGGCGATGCGCAATACCATATCGAATGGTCCGCACCTACCGAAATCGTAGGGGAAGGCCAGGGAAGAGGTAATTCAGGATTCTTTTTGATGGGTTTATATGAAGTACAAGTTTTGGATAGCTATGTAAGTAAAACCTATACCAATGGGCAGGCAGGAAGTATTTACAAGCAATTTCCTCCCTTGGTAAATCCATTGAGAGGACCAGGTGACTGGAATTACTATGACATCATCTTTAAGGCGCCTCGCTTTGATAAGAATGGCATGCTAACCTCTCCAGCCACTGTTACGGTATTGATCAATGGGGTCTTGGTGCAAAATAACGTCATCCTAAAAGGTCCAACCGAATACATTGGAATACCGAATTACAAAGCGCATGCGGATGCTTTGCCGATCAAACTTCAAGACCACGGCAATCCTGTTCGCTTCCGAAATATTTGGGTAAGACCGCTTTAATCTTCAGTCCACGGTCGATAGTCGACCGTGGACCATTCGCACCATAAATAACAAACCCTCATGACTTCAAGAAGAAAATTTATTCAAAATACGATGCTCCTCGGAGCGGGCTTATCCATGCCCTCCATAATGACTGCTGCTGACTTTGGTACCTTTACCCGCAGCATCGGACCCAACGACCAAATCAACTACGGCCTAATCGGCTGTAAGGGAATGGGCTGGTCCAACATGAATGCGCATCTAAAAATACCACAGGTCAACTGTGTGGCACTTTGTGATGTAGATCAAAGCGTACTAGACCAGCGTACCGAAGATGTATTCAAACTTCGAGGAAAGCGACCTACGCAATACAAGGACTATCGCAAGATGCTTGAAAACAAGGATATTGATGTGGTGATCATTGGTACTCCAGACCATTGGCACTGCCTCAACATGGTGGATGCCGTTTCAGCTGGCAAGCACGTGTATGTTGAAAAGCCAATTGCCAATACCATTGAAGAATGCCAAATCATGGTCAAAGCGCAAGAGCGTTACGGCAAGATTGTTCAGGTAGGACAGTGGCAGCGTTCTGGTTCACAGTACGACCAAGCCATTCAATACGTGAAGTCTGGCAAGCTTGGCCAAATTCGTTTGGTGAAGTGCTGGGCCTATCAAGGCTGGATGAAGCCAGTACCAGTTGTTCCAAATAGTGCAGTACCTGCTGGTGTGGATTACAACATGTGGCTTGGACCTGCTCCAAAGCGTGACTTCAATGCCAATCGCTTCCATTTCAGTTTTCGCTGGTTTTGGGATTATGCAGGTGGTTTGATGACCGACTGGGGAGTACACGAGATTGATATTGCGCTTTTTGCAATGGGAGTATCTGCTCCTAAATCCGTGATGGCTTCAGGAGGTAAATTTGCTTATCCTGATGATGCATCCGAAACTCCAGATACGCTACAGACTGTATATGAGTACGAGGGCTTTAATATGCTCTGGGAGCATGCTACTGGTATCGATGGTGGAAACTATGGTACTACAGAAGGTATCGCCTTTATCGGCAATAATGCTACGCTTGTCGTGAATCGAGGTGGATGGAAGGTGATTCCAGAAACAGAGATGGTAGATGGACAGCGCAAAAATAAGATTGAGGAAGTACCACAGACGAGACCTTCTGGACCTTCTGCACTGGATCTTCATGCGGTCAACTTTGTAGAGGCCATGACTGCCAACGATGCCAAGCTATTGAAGTGTGGAATTCAAACCGGTTCGGTAGCTGCAATCAATGCGCAGATGGGCAATATTGCCTACAAAACAGGAAAGAAAGTTT
The DNA here is from genome assembly GCA_964587015.1 of uncultured Limnohabitans sp. GTDB lineage: Bacteria > Bacteroidota > Bacteroidia > Cytophagales > Cyclobacteriaceae > Algoriphagus. Next base: position 2,601 of record CAZPKI010000134.1, on the reverse strand, counting down.
ATTGGGATGCCGCCAAAAATATGTTTACTGATTCAGATGCAAATCAGCTAATGAAGGCTAAATACAACAATGGATGGGTAGTACCTAAAGTGTAAATAATACAGTATTTCAACTAAAAGCCCTTCCTAATTCAATTTAGGAAGGGCTTTTTTGTGAATGTTAGCTATACTACCAGTTCCCAAAGAAATTAAGGTTTGGAGTTCAAGAAAATTTGCTATGGTCTGTTGACGGTCAGCTGTTGTCAATTTGACCGCAGTGATTTTCAAGAATTTCGAACTATTAGTTTTACTGTGGATAATCTTTTTAATTACCAAAGGTAGGTTCCTGTGGCTCCAGCGGGAAGGGAAGCTTTGAAATGCTGGTTACCTGAACGAATTTCAAACTGTTTGGTATCCTTGCTTTCGTTGTATACAATCAGAACTTGTTTGCCATCGGGTCGGAGAAAGGCCACATTTGATAGCCCTTCAGGCGTTGAGGAGCCAATTCGATAGGAGCCAGGATCCACTAATTTGCTGGCATGGGCTATGATGTAGTAAGCCGGATTTCTGGTTACTGCGTCGCCGTCGATGGTGATGGCTCCCAAGCAGCGATCACAGCCTCCACGATCTGTATGTGGCTTTAGGCTTGGATTGGAACTGATATTCCATTCCAACACCGTTTTTGCCCAATTCCGAGGGGCTCCAATGAGTAGATTTTTGATGTGCCAGGCGATGTCTCCTTCCATATTTCCGGGAGATCCCACCCATTGTTCGGTAAAGTAGAGATGCTTGTCAGGAAAGGCGCGATGCACCTCTGAAAGGGCTTGGATTTGACCTCCATAGAGGTGAAAAGCAGAGCCATCGATGAAGGGATTGGCCTTTGGATCAGATAGAACCGTAATCGGGTAATCTGGTCGATCGGCATTGTGGTCGTAAACAATGATTTTCGTTTGGATTCCAGCCATTTTAAATGCAGGTCCCAAATGCTGTCCAATAAACCGTGCCTGCTGCTCGGGAAGCATGAGTAGGGAGGGGTTATTTCCTGGGTGAAGGGGCTCATTCTGAATGGTAAGCGCGTCGATGGTAAATCCACGCTTGCTCATTTCCTGAATGTATTTGACCAAATACTGGGCATAGCTGGCCTCAAACTCCGGCAAAAGGGATCCACCTCTGGTATCTCGGTTGTCCTTCATCCAGGTTGGAGGAGACCAAGGAGAGGCCATCAGGGTTACTTTTGGATTGATTGCAAGGATCTGAGCGAGAAGGGGTAGCACATCCAGCGTATCGTAACTCAGACTAAACTGGCTTAATGTTGGATCCGTTGCTCGAGGGTCCTTCAGGTCATTGTAAGAAAAAGGAAAGGCATTCAGATCCGATGCGGCCACTGACAGCCTTAAATAGGAGATACGAATGTCTTTTTCCCCATCCCCAAATAATTCTTGAAGCGCAGCTTTTCGTGCCGAATCAGACATGGCCAAAAAATGGGTGGCAGAACCTTGGCTTAAGGTAAAGCCAAAGCCGTCCATGGATTGGTAGGTGGAATCTGGATACAAGCTGATCTCTGCAGTAGGTAGTCCTAAACCAGAATTTGGATCAGCTTGCTTTTGGAATAAGATCCCTGCTTTGGGATTGGTCAGCCAAAAGGAAGGCGTCTGTGCTTTGGCAGAAAAGCTCAAGGAGAGGAGAAGACAGAGGAGTAGGGTAGGTCTTAGAAGCATAGGGTAAAAAAAGATCCGCCGAAGCGGATCAATTATTTATTTTCTAGCAAGTGCTCTTTTAGCAGCTTTCACAATGTTTTCGGCATTGAGGCCGTACTTTTCTAGTAGTTGAGTTGGAGTACCTGACTCACCAAAGCTATCGTTCACTCCCACATATTCCAAGGGAGCTGGGTTGTGACGAATCAAGGTTTGAGCAATGCTATCGCCCAAGCCACCATTGAGTTGATGTTCTTCGGCAGACACGGCACATCCGGTCTTTTTCACTGAATCTAATATCGCTTCGGTATCCAATGGCTTGATCGTGTGGATGTTAATCACTTCAGCATGGATGCCTTCCTCTCGAAGTATGGCTTCTGCTACTACTGCTTCCCATACCAGGTGCCCCGTAGCAAAGATGGTTACGTCTTTTCCGTCAATCATTTTCCATGCTTTACCGATTTCAAACTTCTGGTTGGCAGGAGTAAAAATCGGCCAACTTGGGCGTCCAAAGCGGAGGTACACCGGTCCTTCGAATTCTGCGATGGCGATTGTGGCGGCTTTGGTTTGGTTGTAATCGCAAGGATTGATTACCGTCATGTGCGGAAGCATTTTCATCATCCCCAAGTCTTCTAGGATCTGGTGGGTAGCCCCATCTTCTCCCAAAGTTAATCCGGCGTGTGAAGCACAGATTTTTACGTTTTTATCAGAATAGGCTACGGATTGTCGAATTTGATCGTACACTCGACCGGTAGCAAAGTTGGCAAAAGTACCTGCAAAGGGAATTTTTCCTCCCAAAGCCATTCCTGCGGCTAGTCCAATCATGTTGGCTTCTGCGATGCCGGTTTGAAAGAAGCGTTCTGGAAATTCCTTCTGAAAGTCTCCCATCTTCAAGGATCCGATCAAATCGGCACATAGGCCTACCACAT
>CAZPKI010000133.1:0-5089 GCA_964587015.1 uncultured Limnohabitans sp. | reverse complement strand
CTTTGGAAATTACAGTAGACAAGCACACCGCAAATCAAGCTTCTATTAAAATTAAGCTTATTGAGGCAGATTATCAACCAAAGGTTGATGCTAAACTTAAAGACTACGCCAAAAAGGCAGTAATCCGAGGCTTTCGCCCAGGAAAAGCACCTGTAACCATGGTAAAAAACATGTATGGCGTATCTCTACTCGTAGAAGAAATAAATACCATACTGGGTGAATCACTTAACAATTTCCTGAAAGAACAAACTTTTAGAGTTTTGGGTGAACCGCTTCCTGTTGAAAAAACAGAAAATTCAATCGACTGGAAAAATCAAAAAGATTTCGATTTCGAATACAAAATCGGTTTTATAGAATCAGTACAAGTCCAACTTGACCAAAAGGTCAAAGGCACAAAATACAGCATCAAAGTTGATCAAAAATTGATCGATGAAACCATAGAAAATCTTACGGCTCAGTATGGAGAGAGCACCAATCCTGAGGTTTCAGAAGCGGGTGACTTCATTTATGGAGATTTGAAATCCACAACTACAGATTTCTCAAAGACAGTTTCTGCTGATTCTACCAAACTTTCCAAAAAATTAGCTGGCAAGTTTATCGGCCTAAGCAAAGAGGCAGTAGTTGAGTTTGAAAGCAAAGAAGTTAAAAAAGACGAATGGACTGCAGGATTTGGACTTTCTGATGCAGAAGGAGATGCGGCAACGGGTAGCTACACCTTTACTGTAAAGAACATCAACCGTAAGGCGAAGGCTGAACTCAATCAAGAATTTTTCGATAAAATCTTTGGCCCTGATCAGGTAAAATCCAAAAAGGAGTTTGAAGAAAAAGTAAAAGAAACACTTCAGGGTAGTTACGACAAAGAATCTAAGGTCTTCACAGAAGAAGAGCTTAAAAAATTGATCGTCAACACCACAAACCTATCTCTTCCTGATGCCTTCCTAAAAGAATGGTTGGTCAAGGCAAACGAAGGAAAAGTTACCGAATCTGAAGTAGAAGCAGATTATCCAATCTATGCTAAGCAACTTGCTTGGTCTTTAATCTCCAACCAAGTGGCTAAAGATCATTCCATTCAGGCTGAGCATGCAGATGTGATTGAGAAAACAAAGGAAATGGTCCGTGAGCAATTTGCTTCTTCAGGATTAGGAGCACAATTGGAATCTAGCATGGACTTGTTTGTAGACAACTACCTTAAGGGCAACGAGGGTCAAAATTACATGAATATGATGACCTCTGTGCAAAATGAGAAAGTGCTTGCCTTTATTCAAGAAAAGATAAAGATGACAGACAAAAATTTATCGATTGACGAATTCAAGGAACTTTTGGACAAGTAATCGAATTATGAACTATATTGAAAAGTCCTTTTTTTAAAGGACTTTTTTAGTTTTGTCTCTTAGAAAAAACAAAGACATGATCAACAAAGAAGAATTTAGAAAATACGCCATTCACAACCAAGGTGTTAGTGGAACGGCATTTGACCAATACACCACCCATATTGAAAATATGACCCGCTCAGTCATTGAGGAGCGTCCACAGAATTTTAGAGAAATCGATGTGTTTTCTCGATTAATCATGGATCGAATCATTTTTTTAGGAACTGGCGTAGATGACCATATTGCCAATATTATTGTGGCTCAGCTCCTCTTTTTAGAATCTGTAGACTCCAAAAAAGATGTTCTCCTTTACATCAACAGCCCAGGTGGCTCTGTTACTGCTGGTTTAGGGATCTACGATACCATGCAATACATTGGTCCAGATGTCGCTACAATTTGTACGGGCATCGCTGCTTCGATGGGAGCCGTTCTGTTGGCAGGTGGTGCAAAGGACAAACGCTCTGCATTGAAGCATGCGCGTGTCATGATCCACCAGCCCTCTGGCGGCATGCAAGGCCAATCTACGGATATGGAAATCTCTTTGAAACTGATTCTAGCCATGCGCCAAGAGCTCTATCAAATCTTAGCCAACCATACTGGCAAATCTTTTGAAGAAATTGAAAAAGATTCAGACCGAGATTACTGGTTGAGAGCCCCAGAAGCAAAAGAATACGGCTTAATTGATGAGGTTCTCATTAAAAAAACTTCCTAATGGCTCAACCTACTTGCTCCTTCTGCGGCAGAAATAAAAAGGACGTTGACTTGATGGTGTCGGGTATCTCTGCCCACATCTGTAACTTCTGCATTGAACAAGCCTTTGAAATAGTTGGTGAGGACAAGAAGAACAAGAAATCGAGTTCCAAAATTACCTTAAAGCTCAAAAAACCTAAGGAACTCACCGAATACCTAGACCACTACGTGATTGGGCAAGAAGATGCCAAAAAAGTACTTACCGTAGCAGTTTATAACCATTACAAGCGCTTGCAGCAAAAGCAAGAAGCCGATGAGGTAACGATTGAAAAATCAAACATCATCATGGTCGGCGACACCGGGACAGGCAAAACTTACCTAGCCAAAACTTTAGCAAAAATCTTAGAAGTTCCTTTTTGCATAGCAGATGCTACCGTACTCACGGAAGCAGGCTATGTAGGTGAAGATGTGGAAAGCATTCTAACCCGATTACTACAAGCAGCGGACTATAAAGTAGAAGAAGCTGAAAGAGGGATTGTCTACATTGACGAATTGGATAAAATTGCACGCAAATCCGATAATCCATCCATCACACGTGATGTTAGCGGCGAAGGAGTGCAGCAAGCGCTTTTGAAGCTATTAGAAGGTACTGTAGTCAACGTTCCCCCCCAAGGTGGTAGGAAACATCCCGATCAAAAGATGATCGCGGTAAACACCGAAAATATCCTATTTATCTGTGGAGGAGCCTTTGATGGAATCACAAGACACATCGGGAAGCGTCTCCATACCCAGCCCATGGGCTTCAACTCTTCGGCAACAAGTATGACGGCGGATCGTGACAACTTACTTCAGTACGTCACTGCGCAAGACCTCAAGGCTTTTGGACTTATTCCTGAATTGATTGGTAGACTTCCTGTACTTACGCATTTGGACCCCTTGCATAAAGATACCCTCAAACGTATCCTCACAGAACCCAAAAATGCACTAGTAAAGCAATACGCCAAACTGATGGCCATGGAGGGTGTTGCCTTAACTTTTGAGGAAGGGGCCTTAGATTTTATTGTAGATAAAGCGGTGGAGTACAACTTAGGTGCTCGCGGTCTTCGATCGATTTGTGAGGCCATCGTCACAGACGCCATGTACGACATCCCGTCCGATAGTAGTATCACCGTTTTAAACATTGATGAAGTCTACGCAAGGTCAAAATTTGACACCTCCAAATTCAAGCAATTACAGGTAGCTTAAATCTCAAACCCCGATCGCATCGGGGTTTATTTTTATTTAGGAAGCTTCAACTCCCAGAATCAATTGAGCAGTTTGCTGAGAAGCAGATTCCTCCCCAATTTTTGATCGAATTAGGGCATATCCTTCAAGTATATCCTTTCGATAAGCCAAATCTGACAGCAAACAATTTAGTTCCTTACGAAGATTGATCGATGAAAAATCATCTTGGATCAGCTCACGGACTACCTGATGATCTGCAATCAAGTTGGGCAAGGAAATATAAGGCACTCTGATCAGTCGTTTGGCAATCTGATAGGAAATCCAGGAAGCACGATAGACAACCACCTGAGGCACGTTAAAAAGGGCCGTTTCAAGAGTCGCGGTTCCCGAAGTTACCACCGCAGCAGTAGCATGAGAAAGTAGGTCGTAGGTTTGATTGTAAATCACCCGAATACCTTGCGCCAAAGCGAGTTCGTACATAGAGGCAGGCAAGCTATCGACCCCAGCGACTACAAACTGTACCTGCGGAAATTCTTTGACGAGGGCAATCATCTTTGCCAGCATGCCCGTTACCTCTTGTGTTCTGCTGCCAGGAAGTAGCGCGACGATAGGCTGGAAGGACAATTCATTTTTCTGATAGAAAAAATCATGGCCCTTGAACTTTTTGATTTCATCCAACAGGGGATTGCCTACAAAGTGCACGTTCATCTCAAATTTTTCGAAAAAAGCAGGTTCAAAAGGCAGGATAGAATAGACCTTGTCTGTACTTTCTTTGAGTGCATAGGCTCTATTTTGATTCCATGCCCAGACTTTTGGCGGAATATAGTAATGAACAGGAATCCCTAATTTCTTGGCGTAGGAAGCCACCTTCATGTTAAACCCACCAAAATCAACCAGAACGAGCGCATCTGGCCGGTAGCTGATTAAGTCTTTCTTGATCCAGCGGAGGTACTTCAATACCTTTCGGAAGCCAAAAATCACTTCAATAAAACCCATCAAAGCCACATCCTGGTAGTCTAAGGCAAGTTCCACTCCCGCTTCTTTGGAATAGCTCCCGCCCATTCCTCGAAATTGAATAGATGAATCAAGCTCTTTCAGTGCAAGCACCAAATTGGAGGCATGCATATCGCCTGATCGTTCTCCGGAAATGATGTAGATTTTTTTCACTGTGCAAGCTATTGAACTAAAAATAAAAGTAGGCTATTCGGCCTACTTCCCAAAAACTTATCCTGCAAATAACCCTATTCACCCATGTACTCCACAAAGTTCCGAGGCGTCTCGTACAGCGTCAGTTTGTACAGTGCTCCTGTAGGGGCAATCTCTTTTACCACAGGTGCCAAAATCTTCCAGAATTCCATGATGAGCACTTCGCAGCTCGCCAACTTACCGGCCATAAAGTCCACGTCAAGATTTAGGTTTTTGTGGTCTACCCGGTCAATCACCTGCTTGCGTACCACCTCACTGAGGGACTTCAGGTCCACTACAAAGCCAGTTTCAGGATCAGGAATCCCCCTCACGGTCACGATCAATTCGAAATTATGGCCATGCCAATTGACATTGGCGCAAGGACCGAAAACAGCAAAGTTCTTTTCTTCAGACCAGTTGGGATTCCAAAGCTTGTGTGCGGCGTTAAAATGTTCCTTTCGGGAAACGTAAATCATGTCATGAGTGGACTAAGGCACAAAAGTAAAAAAAATAGGTGATTATCTGCAATCCTATATGAATCGAAACTAGCCTATGAACTACTGTGGATTGCACTCAGCCAACAGTCCACGGTCCACAGCCTACTTAATTGAACTTCAACC
>CAZPKI010000132.1:0-5198 GCA_964587015.1 uncultured Limnohabitans sp. | reverse complement strand
AAATCCGAAGGTTGACTATTTTTTTAGCGAGCCAATCCAAGTCCTCTTTCCCGTCCGCTTCTTCGATTCCTAAAAGCACCAAGAGACCTACTCCAATCTTGGATTTAATTTTTCCATCAATCGTCACTGAGGACTCTGAAACCCGTTGAATGACTGCAATCATGCTCCTAATTCTTGCATTTTACCAGATAGAAAGCAGTCCACACTGCTTTTTGAATCGCTAAGCGCCACATTGACTAAAGATTTGGCTACTACATGGTCTCGAATGGGGCGGATATTTTTCCCAAGCTTCAGCCAAGTCAAAGGCGTCATAAAAAATGTGGCCACTTGCTCACCAAATCGGTATTCATGCCGACTCCCTAGCAAGAGTGAGGGACGGAAAAGACCTAAATAATCAAATTGAATAGCTTTCAGATCTTCCTCTGTCTCCCCCTTTACTTTATTGTAAAAAATAGAGGATTTGGAATTTGCTCCCATCGCAGAGACATACAAGAACTTTGATGCCCCTAATTTCTTGGACCAGGAGGCAAATTCAATCACCAAGTCGTGATCTACCGCATAAAATTTATCCTTGGAACCCACTTGCTTGATCGTCGTGCCCAAGCTACAAAAAGCATGCACGGTGACTTTTTTTTCCTGCAATGCCAAGACCAAGGTCTGGTATGCTCCTCCCAAAGATTGGGCATTGATTTTATCTTCCCAGGCCCAAGAAGTCAACTTAGGCATGTCTCCATCGATTTGGAGTAATTTCTCGTGCTTCAAAGCAAGGCTCCTTCGCCCCACACTGATCACGTAGCTGTATGCAGGATTACGCAGAAGCTGATGCAGCAGCTGCATCCCAACTAATCCAGAGGTTCCAGAAATCAAAGCAATTGTCATGGAATCAAAGTTGAAGAAATTAATGGATAGATTTCAGTTTCCAGGTCTTTCTGTTTGTTTTTGGCGTACCAAAGATGCACTTCTTCCAAAAAATCTGAATAGGATCGGCCTTCTGAATTTTGCTTAAATGCCGCATGCCGATTGATTAGGTACTTAGGTTTGGGACCCCAGGTAAATAATTCCTGCTGCAAATCCGCGGTAAATGCGATTAGTTTGGGGATAGATCGGTTCCCATTCGTCAGGTAAGCATCCATCAATTCCTGATGCTCGTCACGAATTACAATCTTGAGCGTGATGTTTGGGCTGAGGTCCGCAAGTTTAGCCAAGTGCGGAATCGACTGGGCACCATCTCCACACCAAGCTTCTGTAATCAGGAGCCATACTTGGGAACTATTGACCTTCCCCATCAGCTGTGCTAGCTCATCCGAAACCTTGCTAGTTTTGTTCCAGCGAACCATCCGCTGCAAGCAAATCTGGGTGTAAGCAAGGTATTCTTCGCTTTGATTCGGACCTGTGGTACGGTTTTCCCCAACTAGCTGTTCGGTAAACTGAACAAATTCAGGGTAGGATAACCCTCCTTCAATTAAGGCTGATGTGATGGGGTAGCTCAAGGGTTTCATAGCAGGGAATTTGACTAATAACCTTGGTGTCTTAGAATTGATTCAAAAAAATTGCGTCAAACAATATGAGGCTGGTTTTTGAATTACTGATTGTGTTTTTTGGCAAAATCCAGCTTAAAAATAGACACTGATCTCCGCCTTCACTTTGCGAATAGCCAAGGCAATCGGGTCGTTTTTCCGGTCAAAGGTTTGGTTCAATACCACCTTTGCCAAGTCTACACCAGAAGCGGATGAATTCAATTGTTGACGGCTAACATTGATGCGGGAGATCACCTCCTCGACTGCAATTCGCACTGCATCCCAAGTATCTTCTGAAAAATAAACTTGCTGGCTGGCATTGTGATTAAACTCCTCTCTGATTTCTGAGATGAGGTGATGATGCAGTTCCTCTGCGGAAAACTGTCCAGGTATCGACCGACGGATCACTTGAGCTGGCGTTATGCGTTCCAGCAGGAGGCAAAGCCGTTCAGCCGCTTGAAGTCGAATGGGAAGCACCACATTTGCTTGTTGACTTCGTAGATCCAACTTTAATTTCTCCTGTTCCTTGGATAAAAAAGAAACTACTACCAAATACATCCCATAGAGAACTGCTGCTGCAGGAAGAAATATTTTTAAAAGATCTAGAAGGTAAGTCATGTCAAAATTTTAATTCGAATATCTACAATTCTTTGTTGCCAAAAAACTTAGTAAACGAGTAATTTTGTAATCCAAGTTGAATTAATCCCTAAACTTGGTGACTTTTAATCCATGTTGACTCCCATAGAAATAACGCCCAAAGCAGCTCTTGAAATCAAGCACATCATGGCTACCAAGAATATTCCCTTGGATTATTTTCTACGGGTAGGCGTCAAAGGTGGAGGTTGCGGGGGAATGGCTTATGCACTAGGTTTTGATAAATTGAAGCCTGAGGATCAGCGCTATGAAGTTCAAAATATCCCCGTACTTATTGAAAAAAAACACCTTATGTTTTTGATGGGGATGCATATTGATTTCTTTGAGGGAGACGAGGCCCGAGGCTTTACATTTATCAATCCGGATATTCCCAAGCGACACGATCTTTGATAGCGAATAGATAGATCAAATCGAATTTAAAAATAGGACTTGGAGCTTAACTGGAAGTAAACATTCTTTGAAGTTCAACTAAGTACGCTGTGGACCGTAGTCTGTCGTCTGCCTGCAGACTGGTCTGTGGTCGATTATCCGCAGTAATTAAAAGGTAGGTTAAGCAAGAGAAGGGTTGCGGATAATCCAATTAAAAGTCCTCAAAACCAGGTTTTACCTGGTCCCAAAAGTCGTCCAAGGCAATTATTCTCGGTTTGAGAAAAGAAATGATGCTAGGCCAGTCATTCGAATCAAGCACATTGACCCCTTCTAGGACATATTCGATTTTGGAGGTGATCTGACCTAAGTCATTTTCCACATGCAATCGCCAGATCCACTCCTCCTCCAAGCATCCTTCAAGGATTTTTTTAAGTTGACTAAATTGATCGAGCACCAACTCCTGCATTTCTAAATCAGCATGTCCCAGTTCGATGGCAATCGCTGCATGATCTCGCTCTGCCCGCATTCGGAAATAAATATCCTTCACCCCTGTTTTGTAATTGGGCCAATTAGTTCTCCTCCCCTGTGCATTGGGAACGGGCTTCATGTATTGCCCAAAAGTTATCCAAAACTCCGTTCGGATTTTCGAGAGTTCCGCTCGGGTATACATCCTTCTCTCAAGTAAAATCCTCTGGATAGGACAAGCTAACCCCTGAAAAATCAACCAAGCCACCAATCGCGGGCTGCTGTTTTTTGAGCGTAATCCGGACTTGACTTACCTCAGGATAAGCTGCTCGGATGTCCTGAATGATGCCATAGCCAAGATGCTCGAGCAACTTGACCCGTTGGTTCATTCGAGTTTTTACCAGATTATAGAGTTGTGCGTAGTCGATGGTGCCTTCTAGGCGGTCCGTCTCCATGGCTTCCTTAAAATTAGTGTGAAGTTCTAGGTCTACCTTAAACCTGTTGCCCAGCACATTTTCTTCAGGGTATACGCCATGGTACCCAAAAAACTCCATCCCCTCGAGCAATACTTTTCCCATTAGTCGAATTGATCAAAAAATGACCCGGATGCAGGTTTGTTTTCCTCTTTCTTTTGATCCTCTGGCAAGGTGGATGACTCTTCTTGGTCGATTTCCACGGATTGAATTTCTGGCATGATCGCTAGCTCCTCTTCAAACGCTTCCTCTTGATCGGCTTCAACTTGCAATTCTGCGGAATCAGCAGGAGTAGCAGCAACGAATTCCTCTTCAGAGATGGAATTTTCTTCTGAAGTCAAATCCTCCTCATCTAATTCCTGAGATGCAATGGGCTCCACATTTTCCTCACTAAAGTGATTCTGAGCTACATTCTGGGCCTGTTCTGCCTCTGGCGAGGAATCAGCAGCCCTGGCAGTATCCTGGGTAGCAAATGAAGCTACATTTGCAGCTGAAAAATAATTAGTTCGAGATTGCTCTTCAGCCTTGTACTGGTAAGCTTTGGCGTCAATTCGAGAGAAGTGCGTTTCCGATAGATCGATTTGATTCAAGGCATCTTGCGACAATCTGCGCAAGCTTTTGACCAAAGCCTCACGTTGTTCCGCCAAACCTTCGTAGCTTTTGATGAGTCCCTTAACATTCTCAATCAATTCCCGCATGGTTTCTTTTGCATTTTCTTCTGCAGCTTGCGTAATTAATCTAGATTGCTCCTTGGAATAGGTTGCCAATTGCTCCGCGTAACGTTGCGCCTCCTGGGTAGTTTGTTCAGCGAGTTGATTTGCCTCTGCTATTATTTGATCTGCAGCCTCTGAAGCTTCATTCATAATTGCAGCCCCCGTATCTTCAGCAGTTTTAAGGGTTCGGAATAAAGAGTCCTCCACATCTTTGAGGCGCTTTGCTTCCCCTTCCACTTGCTGCAATCGGCTTCGCAGCTCCAAGTTCTCCTGGTTGATCTGTTCCATCGCCACACTCATCTCTTCTAGGAAATCTGTGACTTGTTTTTTTTCGAAGCCTCTAAATGAGGTTTCAAATACTTTTTGCCGAATGGCTGTAGGGGAAATTTTCATAGATTTTATACTTCAATTTGCCAAATTGCTATCGATCGGTCGTCTGAAACTGACACAATAACACCAGAATATGTACTCCAAAAGACTTTATTAATGGAAGTTCCATGGCCTGCATTCCTAGCTTTATCGATGACTTTAAGCAGGTTGCGACTTGTACTATCCCAAATTTTTAATGACTTATCCATCGAACAAGTCACTAGGTATTTGCCGTCTTCACGGAAAGATAAATAATTAATAGCATACAAATGCGCCACTACATTTTCCTCAATCAAATAGCGATCTGTATTCCAAAATTTTAAACAGGCATCTCTTCCACCTGAGACGAGTATTTTCGTATCAGGACTGTATTCCAATGCAAAAACCGAGTTGCTATGTCCCTCCAAACGGGCAATGGGGAATGCATCAGCAGCGAGATCCAGTACCTGAATGCTGTGGTCACTGAATCCTAAGGCCAAGTGCTTTTTTTCAGGAGCAATGGCGAGTACTCGAATGGATTTGGAAGAAAGCTTAACCTGTCTTTTTACTGCCCTTAGCTGCATATCAACCACAATAAGGACCCCGTCCCCGGTTGCAACAAATAATTCATCTCCAAAAACCTTTAAATCAAAAATTGC
>CAZPKI010000131.1:0-5209 GCA_964587015.1 uncultured Limnohabitans sp. | reverse complement strand
TTGATAAAATTGCTTGAATTGTTTTTGATATCTCGAATAAGATCGGGAATGGGCATCGCTGGTTTCAAACCAACAAAAACATGGACATGGTCAGAAACCCCATTTACAATAATGGGCTTTTGATTTTTCCCTTTTATGATTCCTGAGATGTATTTGAACACCTCCTCTCGCCAGGGTTTTTGTAATAAATTTTGCCTGCCCTTTACTGCAAAAACATATTGAAGATAAATCTGTGAATAGCTTCCCGCCATAAATCATATCGTTTAAAAAATTCCTACAATCCTATTATCCCACAATCCTACCACCCTTTCAGGGCTTTGATGGAATCATCCCAATTATTTCAGCGGGAATCATTTCATCTAGTATCATTCCATCCCTTCGGGATTGGATAGGTTATACGATAAAAAGCCCGGAGGGATGAAAAAATTATTGAAAAGAATTAAAATTCCCAAAAAACCCCGAGGGGGTGTCATAATCCCAAATTGTACTACAAAACGATTCCAACCCCAACGGGGTGTCATAATACTAAATTGTAATCAAAAAACGACTCCCAACCCCGAAGGGGTGACATTATTATTGGTCCAAAATAATGGCAAAAATCAAGGGCGCTACAATGGTTGCATCGGATTCAATAATGAATTTAGGCGTTTTCATGCCCAGCTTGCCCCAAGTGATTTTTTCATTAGGAACCGCTCCTGAATACGATCCATAAGAGGTAGTAGAGTCAGAAATCTGACAGAAATAACCCCATAATGGAACATTCGTACGTTGCAAATCTTGGTGAAGCATAGGTACCACACAGATTGGGAAATCACCAGCAATACCTCCTCCAATTTGGAAGAAACCAACCGTACTTGCATCGGTAGCATTTACGGTATACCATTCAGCCAAATACATCATGTATTCAATGCCAGTGCGAACGGTATGTACATTCTTTACATCACCAGAAATAACGTGACCCGCAAACATATTTCCCAAGGTAGAATCCTCCCAACCTGGAACAATGATCGGAAGGTTTTTCTTTGCCGCTTCTAGTAACCAGCTATTTTTTGGATCTATTTGGAAAGAAGCATCCAATTTGCCGGAGAGCAATATTTTGTAGAAAAATTCATGCGGAAAAAAGGCTTCTCCATTTTGATCGGCCTTCACCCATTCTTCAAGAATCACATTTTCAATTCGTCGCATCGCCTCCATTTCAGGAATGCAGGTATCTGTCACCCGATTCATGTGGCGCTCCAACAGGTCTTGCTCCTGCTCTGGAGTTAGTTCACGGTAGTTTGGAACACGCTCGTAGTAGTCGTGAGCTACTAGATTAAACACATCTTCCTCCAAATTTGCCCCTGTACAAGAAATGATTTGCACTTTGTCTTGACGAATCATTTCTGCCAAGGAAATTCCCAGTTCGGCAGTGGACATTGCTCCAGCAAGCGTAACCATCATTTTTCCTCCCTCATTCAGGTGGGTTTTGTATCCTTCAGCGGCATCAATAAGTGCTGCAGCATTGAAGTGACGGTAGTTGTGTTTTAAAAACTCAGTAATTTTCATGTCAATCGGTTTTTCTAAAGCTGTGCAAAATTACCCTTTTTTGCGCACAAAAAAACCCGGAGGATGTCCGGGTTTCTAAACAGTTATGGATTTACTTATTTTTTCTTTGCTAGCGAATCTGTTGCTGCTGGTTTTGTCTCAGCTGCTGCAGGATTTGCGTTGTATTTCTTATTCAATCCCTCGGTCACAGATTTGGTCACATCGATTGCATCGGTTGCATACCAGATAGCTCCACCTCGAGTATGACTCAAGATTAAATCGATGCCATTTTCTTGTGCATATTCCTTCATGTATTCTTGTACCTGAATGTATACATCATTCAAAAGTGTAGACTCATCATTAGAAAGTTCACGCATCAAGTTGTCTCTGTAGCCCACTAGGTTTTGTTCCTTCTGCATCAATTCATCCTGCTTGGCACGAATCTGATTTTGTGTCAGGTTACCACCATTCTGCTGGAACATGGCCACTTCTTGCTCAAAACCCTTGGCTCTAGCTTGTAGATCCAAATCCAACTTCTTTCCTTTTTCAGTAATCTCTTCAGATTTCTTTTTGAAAAAATCATACTTGTTGATTACTGAATCGGTATGCACGTATGCAATTTTCAGGTCGCCAGCGGCAGCACCCTCTTTGGAAGAGGAATTAGCGCTAGTAGAATCTGATTTTTTACCACAGGAATAAACCACTACTGCTACAAGAGCAAGAACAACGAAACGTGCAAAAATTTTTTTCACTTGGATATAATTAGGGTTAATAGGTCGCAAATATAGATAAAGTATTCATTTTGCAAGAATCACAGAAAATTTCCTGCGTTAAAATCAGTTAAAGCACTAAAAAAAGAGATCTTGAGCCAATCGAAATACTTGGGCATGCCCTTCCACAATGTCTTTTATACGTTTGGAATAACCTCCCCCCATGCAGCACATAATTGGAATTCCCAGAGTCCTCGCAGTTGACAGCACCAGCCGATCACGGGCTTGAACTCCTGCTAATGTCAAGGAAAGCCGCCCCAATTGATCTGTTGCCAAGACATCTACTCCACTTTGGTACAAGATAAAATCAGGTTGCTCCAAATCCACAATACGCTTAAAGTGCAGATCAAGAAGGGATAGGTAGGTTGCATCATTTGTACCATCTGCCAATCCAAGGTCGAGGTCAGAGGTTTCCTTTCGGTGAGGGTAATTTTTCTCCCCATGCATGCTAAAGGTGAACACAGAAGAATTATCTAGAAAAAGTGCCGCAGTTCCGTTGCCTTGATGCACATCGAGGTCCACAATTAATACCTTTTGGGCCAATTCTGCCTTGAGCAAGTAATTGGCTGTAATCGCCAAATCATTGAGAATACAAAAGCCTTCGCCTCGATTGAAAAAGGCATGGTGCGTTCCACCAGCTACATTCATTCCAATTCCAAATTCCTTTGCATAGCGGGCGGCTTGCACAGATCCACCAGCAATACAAATTTCCCGTTCGATCAAGGGCATACTTAGCGGAAAGCCAATGGCACGGATTTCAGCTTTAGTTAATTCTAGGTTTTTTAGTCGTGCCAAGTACGTATCTTGATGGGTAGTCAGAATCAATTCATCATCTAAGGACTGTGGTATGAAAAAATTTGACTCAGTCACCGTCCCTTCAAATAGCAACTGCTCAGGAAGCAAGCTGTATTTTTCCATTGGGAACCGATGCCCTTCAGGTAGTGGATGTGCAAAAATCGGTGAGAGTGCAATTTTCAGCATAAAAAAAGCGCTAGTAAACTACTAACGCGTTCTAATCAGTAAAGCTTTTGTATCAATCTTCGTCTTCAAAGTCTTCATCCTCAGTCATAAATGAATAAAGGGTATCATCTAATGTTAAGGTGTCGTCGTTGAATTCCGATATGAATTTTGCAATCACTTGTTCGTCTATTTCATCCACATTTAAGGACACATCCAAACCAATCCCATAATCGTGATGGGTATCTATGTCCAGAAATTCCTGAACTTTAACCGTTTCTTCTTCTTCCATATCCATGATTAGTTCGGTGATAAACCAACCTATTTCCTCTTCCTCAGGAGTCAATGGCTTCATGTTGCCATTTTCATCTTCTTCGTAATTGATGGCTTTAAAATTGGGAAACTTTTTGGCAGCCTCATGCTCCGCCAATTCGTATACTTCACTGGCATGGTGCAGACGAAGGGTATAGAGCGCAGTATCGTAAATAACTTCTTTTCCCTCGTAGGTACCTACAAAATAAAAGTTGACGTATTCCTCTGAATTTTCTTCGTCAGGAATTATTTTGAAAGACATTCCTGTTTCTTGCAGCTCGGCTTTGAGTTGGGCAACAGTTTCTGGATCAAATCCTGGATTGGTAAAGTTCATCTCTGGTAGATTTTGAAATGTTAGTTGGAAGTTTCAGCTTAAACGAATATGGAATAATTACTCTTGTTAAAGAAAGAATATGGCAAAAATGTTTCCAAAAAAAATAGATCAAGATTTTGTGAACTTACTCCTAAAGGAGGAGGAAGGTTCGAAATTAGAGTACAAACAACAAATAAGCTCCCAAGAAAAGATAGCCAAAACCCTTTCAGCTATGTCTAATACAGCAGGTGGACTGATTTTGATTGGGATTTCCGATCAACGGAAAATCATGGGTATCGATCCCGAGGAAGAGCGCTTCATGATTGAGGGAGCCAATCAGGACTTTTGCGATCCAAAAGCAGATTTGGAACTCCAAGTAATCACGCTAGACCCAGAGTCTGTTTATGATGATGAAAAATACGTGCTGCTCGTTATCGTCCAGCCGAGTAAAGTTGGAACGATCCATGTGAAACAGCGGGATGGTAGCCAGAAAGCCTACCGAAGAGTCGGAGATAAAAACCTAAGTTAATCTAGACTTACCCCCAAAATGCTGTTGATTAAACTTAGAATCAAGGCAAAAGCCATAGCCCACCAAAACCCATCTACCGAAAACCCAGGTGTCAACTCAGCAGCAAGCAAGACAACTACCGAATTGATGACCAATAGAAAAAGCCCGAACGTGAGTAGACTTATTGGTAGCGTAAAGAGAACTAGGATGGGTTTAATGGTAAAATTGATCAGAATAATGACTACGACTAAAACTATACCAGAAAGCAGGCTACTAATTTGAACCCCACTCAGGAGAAAGTCAGCTAAAAAAACTGAAATCGCTCCTATCAGGACTTTGGAGAGAAAAGATGTAGTTGATGATGAATTTTTCATTTGTTAAAAGATTTAGGAGGAAACTTGAAAAGAATCACTAAGGATTTACTTATCGAGAAAAATTAGATCGATTTTTTTGTAACTATTAATAGATTAAATATATCTATTTTAATTCATTTTTTATTTTTTTGAGCTTTTATTTTACATTATTTTTAAAATAGAATTCTTTTTTTCCTTAAAACTTTCTTTTTTGATAAAAATCAGGGGAAATGAAGTGAGACCACTGGTATAAATTTTCATTTAAGTCGAGCGCAACTTCTATATTTGTTTGACTTATAAAATTCATCTCAAGTGGTTATAATCCTTTTATTCCTACTGCACTGGTATTTTTCCTTATTCTGCCAGAGCTTTTTTCTCCACCGCTACGCAGCTCACCAAATGTTTGTGATGAACAAATACTGGGAAAAGTTTTTCTACTTTTTCACTTGGGTCTGGCAAGGAAGTTCTTACC
>CAZPKI010000130.1:0-5261 GCA_964587015.1 uncultured Limnohabitans sp. | reverse complement strand
GCAGATTGAATCGTGCCAAAATTGGAGGTGATGGTCTGTCCTTGAATTGTAATTTGGATTTCTTCTTTTTCAATTCGATTTCCCAAGGATTCATAAAATTGATGCGTTTTTCCTCCGCCACGAGAAGGAGGTCCTCCTCGACCATCAAAAAATAGAACCGTCACTTGATTTTCTCTTGAAATCGCTGTCAAACGCTCTTTTGCCTGATAAATACTCCAATTTGCTTGGAGGTACCCTCCATCCTTGGTTCCATCACTAAAACCTAGCATGATAGTTTGTTTATACTGCCTTTGCGCGAGATGAATCCTATAAAAGGGGTCTGCATAGAGCATTTTCATAATCCCCTCAGCATTTTCTAAATCTTCAATAGTTTCAAACAAGGGGACTATGTCTAAATGGGCCAAGTACTGATCCCATCCACATAACCTAAGTAAGGCGAATAATTCCATCACATGGAGAGCGGATTGGGTATTGCTAATGATGTAGCGGTGGCAAGCAGGTAGTCCATTTGTTTGTTGAACAGACTTGATTGCATAGATAGATTGAAGCGTGTCCTTGGTGATTGCCTCTTCAAAATCCATAGGGTCTAGACTCCTTTCAACTTTAGACAATGCCTGAAGTTGATCCTGAAGGCTGAGGCTAGAGTAATTGGCAGGCAATATCCCTTTCCCATCCTTTTTATGAAGCGTATGCTGCACATCTAGCAACACTTGATGATGGATTCGGCTATCTTGTCTGATGTCTAAGGATGCGAAATGTGTTCCAAATAGCCGGACTTTGTGGATCAAACTTTCCAGTTTTGGCAAATACATGGAATAACTTCGCTCAACCACTAAGACCTTTATTTTTTCTAAATAAGCCAAAATTTCCTCTTTGGTGATTGGTTTTGCTTGCTCAGGAGTAAAGACATTTTCATAAAGCTTTGTCTCCAATTCGCTAATTAAAACATCCACTTCAGAAAAGGTCAACTTCCTTTTCAACTTTCGTATATCTCTGTAATAGCAGACTATAATGCTGCTTCGTAAGGATTTGGCTACAAACTGCGTGGTATCTGCATTCACGAAAGGATTCCCATCTCGATCCCCTCCAGGCCAAAATCCTAGCTCGATAAAATTAGTTTCTCCTGAATAATCCCCATCAAAAACTTCCGTTACAATCTTGGTGTAAATGTTGCCTATAGCATGGTAAAATACATTCTCTAGGTACCACATCAGGGTGATTGCCTCATTTGATGGGGTAGGTTGTTTTTTATTGAAAAATGGAGTTAAGCCCAATTGCTGGATAAATTGACTGATTGTATTGAAGTCGTTTTTACCAATTGCTTCCCCCATGTCATGGATAATTCCCAGCACGTTTGCTGGATAAAATTGGGTGGGATGTGCTGTCAACACCAGTCTCAGCTTGAATTTTTCGAGTTTTTTAGAAATTAAAGCTGATTTTTTTAAAAGCCTCGCATCCCGTAGGATTGATTTTAAACTTCCTGCTCCAGTCACATCATGCAGGCTTGAAAAGGCAGCATCCTCAATCGCATCAAAAAGGACCACCTGTCTTTCAATGTATTGAACATATTTAAAGAGGTGATCCAATTTTTCTTGTTCGCTGCTGACATCTGTATGCTGACTAAAAAAATAGTCAATAATTTCCGAAGGCGATTTTTCCTTCTCATAGCCTTTCTCGCAGGCTTGCAACAAAATGGGTAAAAGTGCACCCACATTAGCTACTCCAGAATAGGGAAGTGCTGCAAACAAGCTGTTGTAAATTGTGTATTTATCAGCAACCTGCTTTTTGAATTGGCCTGTCAAATAAGTTGAATTTATTTCCATCCGCTTTTTAAAAATGGGGACTCAATTTAGTCCTGTCCTTTGCTTACAACTATCCTCCTAAAATCCCTAATTCTAAGTTTACGCGCATTCAGGCTTATCCTAAAACGGAAAAAAGAATGGAAACGATAACGGATAATTACTTACCTGTTAAGACTGGTTAAATTACTACTAAATTCAATTTAATGATGTATTATTTTTAATTATTAATCATTTAAATTATTTTATTTTCAAATTTATGGGCTAAAAAATGCATTATCAATTATATGGTTTTCCGCAATCATGCCAGTAGCTCAGTTTGCTTATTTAAAACTGCGGATAATCTTTGATGGGGCACGGCCCACAGGCAGTCAACTGTCCACAGCTCACCTTATTGAACCTCAAACCTTTTTTTCTCTTGTTAGTGGTGAAAAACCGGATAATCAGATTCAATTAAATTGATTTCTGGAAAAACGAAAATAAAAAGTAGCCTGAACAGGCAAGTGGCTTAAACGGCCAAAAAGAAACCCCTTAACGATTTATCTATTCGATAAGGGGTTTATGATCAGCTAGTTAAACGCTTACTCTACAGCACTAAAGACCATTTGCCTAAACTTCCAGGTCGTCTGATCACCCTTGCCGGCACCGGAAGTTTGCTTGAAGAGCAATCCAATGATTTTATGATTGGGATCTGCAAAATACTGGGTATTGAAGTACCCTCCCCAGTCAAAGGTTCCTTCGCTTCCTTGTCCCCCTTGGGCTACCCCTTTGTCGGTAACCACACCAAAAGCCAAACCATAATATTTAGTGGAATTCCAAAGGTCACCCACCTGATTTTGCATTGCCGTTTGGATGGTGAGTGGGCTCAATAAGCGCAGCCCATTGTAACTTCCTCCATTCAGGTACATTTGCAGAAATTTGGCATAATCTTCCGTAGTACTGGATAATCCAGCACCTCCAGAAAAGAAAGTCTTGGCACCTGCTTTCGGGTAAGCTGGGTCATAAAATGTGACGGGATACTCCTGCCATTTGCCGGCTTTGTAAGTATGCACATCCACTAAGCGGGCCCCTTGGGCTTCATTTAGGTAAAAACGGGTGTCATTCATCCCAAGTGGATCAAAAATCCGCTCTTTCAAGAATACATCAAATGGCTTTCCTGAAACAATCTCTACCAAATAGCCCAACACATCTAGCCCTTCACTGTAAGTATATTTGGTGCCTGGCTCGTGGTGCAAAGGCAGTTTGGCTAAGCGCTTGACGCTTTCTCCAATTGTGATTTTCTCCGTTGTAAACAAGTCCGTCACACCTGCTTTGTGGTAGATCATTTTCATGCGTTCATCTCCATCAATCACCCCATAGCCTAGGCCTGAAGTATGGGTAAGGAGGTGACGAATCGTGATGGCCTTAGAACTTGGCTTGCTCGTGTAGGTGGTGTCTGCATAGCGGAAAGAAGCCAAAACCTGAGGATTGGCGAATTCAGGAATGTACTTAGAAATGGGGTCGTCCAACTGAATTTTCCCCTCTTCAAACAACATCAGTATAGCCGTCGACGTGATCGCCTTGGTTTGCGAAGCAATTCTGAAAATGGAGTTTTTCTCCATCTTTTTTCCGTCGGCTACGTCGGCAAAACCTTTAGCTGAATGGTAGACAATCTTTCCATCTTTGACAACCATTGCTACTAGTCCAGGGACCTCCTCCGATTTGATGGCTTCTTCTAGCATCGCATCGATTTTAGCGATTCGGTCTTTTGAAATTCCAGGAACAGGGCTGTTACCTGCGGGACTGATTGTTTGTGCAAAAACTGTAGCCCCTAAACCAAGGTAGAGCAGGCAATAACTAAGGAGTTTTTTCATGGTGATTTTGGGTTTAAAAAGTAAAATGTAAGTAAAATCGGAAACAAAAAAAACCGGATTTCTCCGGTTTAATTTGGCATTCAATTTTGAAAGTAAATTACTTACTCTGGTTTGATTTCAAAATAATATTCGGTACCATCCGGGAACATACCCAAGACCACGATTTCTTCTCCTTTGGAGTCTTCCAAAAAGTCAATCATTTCTTGTGCACTGCTTACCCGCTTGCGTCCCTTATCCGAGATCACCGAGGTGATGATAAATCCATTCCGAGCACCCGCAGCTCTCCAAGCTTCATTGGCGTTAGACTTGATGACTGCCCCTCCTGCAATTTTCAATTGCTCCTTGGTTTGCTGTTTCACGTCCTCCAATTGGAGTCCTTCAAAAGACAATACTTTTGGTGCTTCTTTCTTGACAATGTTGGTGTCGCCAGAGAAATTTTTGAGTGTAGCTGTTGTTTTGAGGGTTTTTCCTTCTCGCAAGTAGCTCACCTCCACTTTATCACCTGGTCGCTTTCTAGCCACCAATTCTTGAAGGTTGGCTACAGTATTAACAGGTTTTCCGTCCAAGGCTACGATGATATCTCCCTCTTTCAAACCGGCGGCTTTTCCAGCAGAATTTTCATTTACTCCACCCACATAGACCCCTTGTTCTACAGGGAATTTCTTACCTAGGTAGTCTGCCAATTCAGGGCTCACATCTTGGATTTGCACACCCAATAGTCCACGCTGCACTGCTCCATGATTCAATAAATCGTCCATTACCTTTTTTACCAGAGAACTCGGTACTGCAAAGGAATAGCCATTAAATGTGCCCGTGCTCGAAGCGATAGCGGTATTGATGCCGATTAATTCACCTGCCAAATTCACCAAAGCTCCCCCAGAGTTGCCCGGATTCACCACGGCGTCGGTTTGAAGGAAGGATTCAATCTGAAGGTTATTCTCTACACCCTGTAGAATCCCTATGTTTCTCGCCTTGGCGGAGATGATGCCGGCAGTTACGGTTGAATTGAGATCAAATGGGTTACCTACGGCCAGTACCCACTCCCCAATTTTGGTTTGATCAGAATCGCCAAACTTGATGAATGGGAAATTCTCCCCTTCAATTTTCAACAAGGCCAAATCGGTAGTTGGATCGGTACCCACCACAGTCGCTTCGTAGCGCTTGTTGTTGTCCAATGAAATATCTACTCGCGTGGCTCCTTCGATTACGTGATTGTTGGTGACGATATAGCCATCAGGAGAAATAATCACCCCCGAACCAGAGCTCATCGGCATTTCTTGTCTTGGATTTCTTGGGCCGGCTTCAGGCTGGGGAATTCCAAAAAAATCCTGAAAAGGATCCCGCTGCCGTCCACTTGAACGTGGAGAATAGGCTACTTGGCTTTTGACATGCACTACTGCAGGAGTGACCAATTCAGCGGAGGCAATAAAGTTGATTCCATCGGGCACAGTGAAGTTATCTCCTCCCAATAGGTTGACAAAACTTGATTTTTGCTTCTCATCAAAGGTGCTGGCATTTTGCGGTTGCATCAAAAAACTCACTCCCGCTACTGCTACGACTCCACCCACCAAAGCGGCCACTAGGACCCCAAGAAAGAATTGTTTTTTAC
>CAZPKI010000129.1:0-5305 GCA_964587015.1 uncultured Limnohabitans sp. | reverse complement strand
TCCCTTTATCGCATAACTTGGGATGCGTACGCTCGCCTGTAGCTAAAAAAGAGCCCAAGCCAAACCATTCGGATACTCCGAATTCAAAAAAGTAAGTTCTCAGACATACACACAAATCTGCCAGCGGAAAGCCCAGCGCCAGCGAATGTGTACCTGACTCAGTCCAGCCTGCTTGAAAATCGACTCCCAATCGTTTCTCCTAAAGCTTCGAAGTACCGACAAGGCTGCATCGTTTTGCACCATCGGGGACTTGCTAAACCAGCGTGTCAACCATTTGATGGAGTAGTAGGCCAAGGGATGGCGGTGGAGGTCATTGATCACAATGGCTAGCCGCACCTTTTGCTTCAAGCCTTGAAAAAGTGTCACGAGTTCCTCGTCCGTAAAATGGTGGGTAAAGAGTGTACAGGTAGCAATGTCCACCTGCTCTTCAAAGAATGCCGGGTCAAAGACATTGGCTACTTGCCAACGGATCCCCTGGAGTTGCTGCTGTCGCTGCTGGGCAAGAGCAATGGTGTGCGCATTGGCATCCGCCCCGAACAACTGCATCGAAACCTGCTCTTGCTGTGCCCAGTCCTGCATCACTGCAAGCATATCTCCACCTCCACAACCCAGGTCAACCACACTGTATTGTTCTTGGGGAAAGCGCTGCACCACCTCAGTCAATCCCTGCGTAGTTACTTTATTTCCTCCCAACCAGCGGTTGATGGTCTTCAACTCCCGGAGGGTTTGCTCCAAGACGGGACCTGAGCAGTCCAGGTCGTCCATGATTTCCTTTTCGCGGGAGCGCTGTGCAAAAATACTCATCGCTTCTCGTAGTGGGTGGTTTCCAAAGTCAGCCCAGGACCAAAGCCCAAAGCAAGAATATCCCCCTGAATGCTGGGATCCTGCATCATCCGCTCCAGGACAAATAAGATAGTGGCTGAGGACATGTTGCCACAGGTGCGCAACACTTCCAACGCATGTCGATTCACTTCGGGCGAAAGCCCAAAAGCCTCCTGCACTTGAATCAAAATCTGCTTGCCCCCAGGATGTATCGCCACATGCTTCACCTTTGAAAAGTTGAACTTGGCTTCAAACAGGTCTCGCAATCGCCGAATGCCTTGGTTGAGCAGTGAGGGGATGTATTGACTCAATCGCATCTCAAATCCAAAGTCTCCAATTTTCCAGGCCATGTCCTTTTCCCCTTCCCAAAGGACCTCACTGAGGTAATTCTTGATCAGCAGGCCTTTTTCGGATTGCATCACGAGTGCGGCAGCGGCGCCATCCCCAAAGAGGGAATTGGCCAGGAGATTGTCCTCGGTATATTCTTTTTGAAAATGCAGCGTGCAGAGTTCTACGGATACCACCAACACTCGGGCTTTGGGGTTGGCTTTTACCAATTGATCGGCTAGCCTCAAACCCGTAAATGCTGCGTAGCAACCCATAAAATGAATGCAGTAGCGCTCCACCGAACTCGGGATGCCGAGTCGCCGCATCAGGTCCAGTTCAAGCCCTGGGGCGACCATTCCCGTGCAGGAAATTAATATCAAATGCGTCAGCGAACTTGCCTCCACCTCTGCCTGCAGCAAGGCCGATCGAACAGCCTGTTCAGCGAGTTCGGGGCCCTTTTCTTCAAATACCTGCATGCGGACAGCGGTACCCGGAAAAGGATTCAGTTCTTTATTTTTCGGGAAAAAAGTGAAGTCACTGACCTCCTGCTTTTGAAAATCATCCAATACACTGTATCGGAAATCAATCCCAGACTTTCGATACAAAAAATCAAGCTTTCTCCGCTCTTGCCCATCCAGCTGGTGAGCCAACTGCATGAAGCGAGCGATTTCCGCTTGTGGTATGGGCGCTCCTGGGTTGGAAAGGCCGATACTGACGATACTGGAATTCATAGATCCAAGTTACCAAAATAGTTCTAATTTAGATGGTCGAAGGACCTTTTTCGAAATAGCTGTACCTTGGCTGACCAGAACCACATCCCATGATCACTCGCTCCACACTACTGCACCTCCGCATCCCCTTTTCATTTTTTCTGTTGCCGGTATTCTTATTTGCCTTGGCCTTGACGCCCAACCACAATGGGGAACGCATGCTGCTAGTTTTTTTGAGTTTGCACCTGTTTCTCTATCCCAGCAGCAATGGCTACAACAGCTACTATGACAAGGACGAGGAAAGTATCGGAGGCCTAAAGCGTCCACCCAAGGTAACCAAAGACCTACTCGTCTGGTCTCTGATCTTTTTTGGAATTGCTTTGGCACTGGGGGCATGGATCAACTGGGAGTTTGCCAGCATGCTTGGCCTCTATGGATTGGTCAGCATGGCCTATAGTCATCCTTCCATCCGCCTGAAAAAATACGCCTGGATCAGCTGGGTGATTGCCGGCCTCTTCCAAGGCTATTTCACCTTTGCCATGGCCTACGCCGGGCTAAGCAACCTGGGTTGGGAGGTCCTATTCAAGCCGCATGTCCTCCTACCAGGATTCCTGACCAGCCTGATGCTCTGGGGCAATTACCCCCTAACCCAGGTATACCAGCATGGAGAAGATTCCCGTAGAGGGGACCGCACACTGAGTCTTCTTCTTGGAATCAAGGGCACCTTTGCTTTTTCTGCACTATTTTTTGCGCTGACTGCCTCCGCTTTTGCCTGGTATTTTGTGGACAAAGGCCAAACGCCTATCGTCGGATACTACTTGGCCGCTATGGCACCCATTGCACTCTTCTTTCTGATTTGGATGGGGCTGATCCTTCGTGAACCTACAAAATACGCGACCTACAGCTGGGCCATGGGAATGAATTTCCTCTCAGCAATCTCCCTGAATGCCTTTTTCATTTACTATTTTCTGGAAAATACCCAGATTTTGCAGGTGTTTAATTGAGCTTTAGAAAGGCTGTCCGTGCGTGTTTTTAAGTAGGGTACGGGCTACAAAAGGAACATGTTCAATCAGATTTCTAGCGATAACAGATCCACGGCCTGAACCAAAAAGCCGTTGAATGGCTCT
This sequence comes from uncultured Limnohabitans sp., assembly GCA_964587015.1. Taxonomy (GTDB): domain Bacteria; phylum Bacteroidota; class Bacteroidia; order Cytophagales; family Cyclobacteriaceae; genus Algoriphagus. Next base: position 2,319 of record CAZPKI010000129.1, on the reverse strand, counting down.
GCCTGCACCGAGTCGCTTGTAAAACTGTTTATTCCAGCTAGAGGCATAATACTGCTCCACCTCCTGGCGTGTTGTTCCTTTTTGGAGGGCCTCAGCGGCAAGTTTGGCCGAGTGGATTGCCATGGCCATTCCATTGCCACAGAGTGGAGTGATCAGTCCAGCGGCGTCTCCCAATAGGAGCAGGTGATTTTCAACAGGTAGCTTTCGCTCAAAATTAATTTCCGTAATCACCTCGGGCTTTTCCCATAAAAAGTCACTCTCTAGAAAAATCCGATGGAGGATTGGGTTTTTCCAAAGCACGTTTTTTTCCATCTCTGGGATGGAGCCATGTTCACGAAGCTGCTCACGGCTACCGAGGTAGCACAAGTTGAAGGTGTCCCCTTCAATCGCATTGATGCCGCAATAGCCTCCATCAAAATTATGTAGCGCCACCGTATTCCTTGAGCCCTGAGTTTTGATGTGGTATTTGACCCCGATGTAGGGACTACGCTTGGAGAAAAAAGGGCGCTCCAACACCTGATCTAGCTTGCTTCGCTTCCCAAAGGCTCCCAGTACAAAATAGGCTTCCCGAAAGGTAAAATCAGAAAGGGCTACCCGAAAGCGGTCTTTCAGAGAATCAAAATGAAGATCTGTCACTTGCATGCCCGTGATTACCTCTACTCCTCGCTCACAGGCTAGGCGGTAGAGCCACTCGTCCAGCAAGTACCTGCTGATGCCAAAGCCTCCCAAATCTAATGGAAGTCGTGCCGCCTTACCTTGGGTATCCGAAAACTCAAATGTCTCCATAAGTGGTAAGTCCAAAAAATCAGGAAAAAGCTGGTGCCGCTTCAAAAATCCGAGGACCTCGTTGGAAACATATTCACCACATACCCGATGAAAGGGGTACACTTTTTTTTCAATAAGGGTAACTGGGTGTCCCTGCTCTACCAAAAGTAACGCAGCGACTAAGCCTCCAAGACCTCCTCCCACAATTACAACGTCCTGTTTACTAGTTTTCAAGGCCTTTAATTTTATCATAAAACCGCCTATCAAAAAATAAGTTTTTTTCAAGACTTAAGATCATCCTTTGGAAGTTAGTATATTTTCGAAAAATTATAATCAAGCTATGAATACACCCTTCCCCAAGTTGCTGAGGAGAACCGCATTTGTGCTAGGCCTTATGGGCGCTATGCTTCAAGCGGAGGATTCCTTTGCACAGAAAAAAAAGAAAAAAGGTGCAGAGACACCCGCTCCTGCGGCACCAGCAGCACGACCTGCTGCCACTCCACCTGCCAATGGACCCAAACCCTATAAAGAAGTCATTACTGCCAAGGCAAAAACCAAGGTAGGACTATTTAAAGTACACCAAGTTGAAGACAAGTATTTCTACGAAATAGCAGACTCCCTTCTCGGTAGAGACATGCTAATGGTAGTTCGTATTGCAAAAACTGCCGACGGTATCGGCTATGGTGGAGAGAATACCACCAACATGATGGTGCGCTGGGAAAAAAACCAGGACGACATCCTGTTAAAGGTTGTTTCTCTCAACAACTATGCTGCAGATTCCCTTCCGATAGCAAAAGCAGTTGAAGCATCGAATCTCGAGCCTATCCTTCAGAAATTTCCGATCAAATCAAGGAAAACTGATTCTACAGGAATCGTGATTGATGCTACAGACCTATTTACGAAGGACAATCAAGCCTTGGGCATGGAGCGAAATCGCAGAACCCAGTATCGGGTGACTCGACTAGACAACGAGCGTTCCTACATCCAGCACATCAATAGCTACCCAATAAACATTGAGGCACGTTATGTACTTACCTATGCTGCTGCTGAGCCCCCTTCAAACAGCGTAACGGGCTTAATCACCTTGGAGATGAATACCTCCATGGTCCTCCTTCCTAAAGTACCAATGCAGCAGCGACTTGCTGACCAACGTGTAGGCTGGTTTGCTAGATCTTATGTAGACTACGGTGCCGATGAGCAGCGCGCTACTTCTAGAAGATACCTAGACCGTTGGAGATTGGAAGTGAAGCCAGAAGATCGCGAGAAGTTTGCCCGTGGTGAATTGGTGGAGCCAGTGAAGCCTATCGTCTACTACATCGACCCTGCTACCCCTACCAAGTGGGTACCTTACTTGAAGCAAGGTGTGGAAGATTGGCAGAAAGGTTTTGAAGCCGCAGGATTTAAGAATGCGATTATCGCCAAAGAAGCCCCTACCGCTGCTGAGGATCCAACCTGGAGCCCTGAAGATGCTCGCTACTCGGTGATCCGCTATTTTGCCTCCGACATTCAGAATGCTTATGGCCCTCACGTATCCGATCCACGTTCCGGAGAAAT
>CAZPKI010000128.1:0-5383 GCA_964587015.1 uncultured Limnohabitans sp. | reverse complement strand
CGAAAGAAAGACCTAAACCAAAATCCATCATTGAAGTTTGTGCGGTAGCGCCTAAAGTTTTATTGAACCCTCTAAGGATTTGTTGAAAATCTTGGCCACTCGTACCATTTGGATTTCCAATTACATCAGCAAATTGAGGAATGTTTGTTCTACCACCAGTAGGATTGGCACGGGTTCCATCGTCATAGCCCAACCAATCCGTCTTGCCTCCTTTATAAGCAAGGTAATCAGAGTTGAAGTGCATGGTTGGATTAACCCCTCCAGAAAAATTTAATCTAAATGTCTTCTCCTCAGGAAAATCTTTGGTTTCTATATCTACCACGCCTCCAGTAAAATCTGCGGGTAGTTCGGCAGTAAATGACTTGGATACCACAATGTTGTCAATCACATTGGTGGGAAAAATATCCATTTGAATCGTATTTCGGTCTGGATCCAGACCAGGAATGTCTACTCCGTTCAATACGGTCTTGGTATAACGATCACCCAAACCACGAACATACACGTATTTACCCCCTTCAATGGAAACACCAGTTACACGCTTCACAGCAGAAGCGGCATCTCCATCACCAATTTGTCGGAAGGTACTCGCAGAGATTCCATCAAGTAAGTTGGGCGCATTTCGCTTCACAGACATCAGGGCAGATTCTGTAGTACGGATAGCAGCCGCAGATACGGTAACTGTTTCCAATTCCGAATCTTCAGATTTCATCAGTACATCTGAAAGTACGGTTACTTTACCTGACTCAACTACTACTTCGGTTAAGTTGACTGTCCCAAATGAGATGTACGAAATTTGAAGAGTATAAGCTCCCGGAGCTACTTGAATTTCAAATTTTCCATCAAAATCAGTCACCGCACCGGTGGATGTTTCTTTTACTAAAACAGAGACGCCATACAAGGCTTCTCCGGTGGATTCATCAAAAATGGCGCCACGAATGGTGCCATTCTGGGCAAATGCAAAGCCCGTAATCAATTGAAATGAAATGATAAAGAGTAGAATGACCAGCGGTTTGATTGGCAATTCTTGTTTTTTCTTGTTCATACAGCGTTGAGAAATATTCAAATAGAATGGTAAAAAGGAAAGGAAGGATCCTTGCAAGACCTTCCTTTCCTTAAAGAGAAAGTTAATTATTTAAAATCAGCAAGCTGACCAGCTTTATCAGCCCAAGTCCAACCAGTGAATGCGGCTTTAGTTGCACCTACAGTGTTAGCCTTCAAAGCAACCTCCGTAGCATGAACATCAGTTCCATTACGGAATGCGACGTTTTTCGCAAGGCCTGTCTTTAAGGTGGCTTCGAGCTTAGCGAATTTCAAAATACCTCCAGTAAAGTTTGCAATTACGTTGGCGTCGGCCAAGGAGAAGTCTCCTCTTCCTGCATTGTTGTCATCAGCTGGAGCAGGGAAGTTGAAGAAATAAATATTTTCAAAAGTTCCTCTTGCCTTAGATCTGAAGTCAGCCATTTCTGACTTAGGGTGTCCTTTTACAGATCCATTTATTACGGTATGTGCAGCATTGTAAGTTCCTTCTGGACCGTCGATTTCAAGTGCATGGTCGGTATTTGTACCACAGATGATGATGAAGTTGTCCATAGTTCCAGCCCAAGACTGGTCTGTGTCAAGCGCGTCGTCGCCAGAATTCCAAACAAGGGCATTCTTAACAGATACCGTTCCACCAAACCATTCGATACCATCGTCCTGGTTGGCTACTACTTCTACGTTTTCGATTACGGTTCCAGAACCAACACCACCAAGGGTAAGGCCATTGATTTCGTTACCTTCTCCGATGTTAGCACCACCGTGACGGATAGAGATGAACTTGATGATACCAGAATTGTCCGCATCATTTGTTCCACCATATAGACCGTTGGCATCAGAAGCAGGGATACCTTCAATTTGCTTCTCTACTACGTCTCCTTCGAAAGAACTCTTTGCTCTTCCCAATACAATCAAACCACCCCAAAGACCTTCCACAGTTGGCTCCAAATTTGGAGAAGCTACTTGACCAGGTGCAATTTCGTCAGCTACAGATGTAAAAATGATTGGCTCAGTAGCAGTTCCTTGCGCATCGATTTGTGCACCTCTTGGAATCAAAAGAGCAGTTGCATTTGCACCTGTTCCTGCTTCACCTTTAACAATTACTCCTTTTTGGATGGTCAATTTAACACTTGGGTTAACCGTAATTCTACCTCCAAGGATGTACGTCTTACCAGTTACCCAGGTAGTGTTGGCAGTAATGTTTCCTGATACACGAATGGTAGTTGGCTCAGCACCCACAGACAATACGTGTGTAGCCTTCGCCACGTCGCCGTCTGTATCAGTTACAGTAAATTCAAAAACTAGGTTCTTTCCAGCATCTGCAGCAACTGCAGTGTACTCGAAAGGAAAAGTAGCTGTTGTACCAGTCAATGGAAGCGTAGATAGAGGAGCTCCATCTTTAGTGATTGAAAGCGATACAAGACCGTCAAGGCCTTCAGCAGAACCGGTTACCGGACCTAATTTGCCACCTGCGTCAATTTTTGCAGTTGCAGGAATACCAGAAATGGTCACGCCATTGTCAGGCTCCTCTTCTGTACAACTGGAGAATACCAGTGTAAAGGCAGTTAATAAAGTGAGGATGTACGAAAAATTTTTCATTGTTTTGAGTGTAATTAAAGTTTTGCGAGTTGATTACGCTACAAAGGTGAACCCTAATTATTGCCTAAAAGAAAAAATAGAATTATGCTTAGTTTAAAAAATCGCGACCCTTTTAACTTTTTTTTAACGAAGGAGGCATAAAAAAAGGCTTTTCATTCGAAAAGCCTTTTAAATGGGGGTTTTATGTTACTTCAATGTTACCGACTTGTTGATCGGCACTTTTTCGAGTAGCGTTTTTACCAAGTCGCGTGTGCTGATGCGATCCGCCTCCGCCTCGTAATTGAGCAAAATTCGGTGATTGAGCACGTCTTCAGCAATTTCTTTGATGTCTTCAGGCAACACATAATCTCTGCCATCCATAAAGGCAACCGCCTTCGCCGCCAAATTCAAATTGATACTTGCGCGTGGAGAAACTCCAAATAGGATGTATTTGGCTTCTTCTTTAAGTCCATAGTCTTTGGGGAAGCGAGTAGCAAATACCAATTCGATGATGTAATGTTCCAAAGGCTCAGCCATCTTGACCGCATTGATCTGGTCTCGGATGTCAAAAATATCCTGTTTCGAGAGAATCGGCTTTACATCCGCTGCATATTGCATGTTAGACATTCGACGCATCACTTCCATTTCGTCGGTTTTGCTCGGATAGTCGATGTGAACCTTCATCATAAAACGGTCTACCTGCGCTTCCGGTAGCGGATAAGTTCCTTCTTGATCCACAGGGTTTTGAGTAGCCAAAACCAAGAATGGCCGATCTAAGGTATAGGTCGTCTCTCCAATTGTCACCTGCTTCTCCTGCATCGCTTCCAAGAGTGCGGATTGCACCTTGGCTGGAGATCGGTTAACCTCATCCGCCAAGATCACATTTGAAAAAATAGGTCCCTTCTTCACCTCAAAATTGGATTTCTGCTGGTTGTAAATCATAGTTCCAATCAGATCCGAAGGCAACAAATCAGGGGTAAACTGAATGCGGTTGAAATTCAAATGAAGCACTTTGGCAAGGGTATTCACGGTCAAGGTCTTGGCAAGTCCTGGTACACCCTCCAATAAAATATGCCCATTGGTAAACAAGCCGATCAACAAGCGGTTGACCATCTTGTCCTGACCTACCACTACTTTTTTCACTTCCTGAATGACTTCAGCAATTTTTTCCTGATGCATGAGACTCGTCTTATAAGTATACTAGTTTGGAGGGACTAAATTAGGAGAAATTGTTCCAATCCCCAATCTTACAGTTTCCCGAGCGCAATCCCGAGCGCCTACTAGATTTTTAGGAATTTTTAAGAGCTACTTGAATTTTTTTGTGCCGGACCTAGGCTGTGCAAATCCCGTCAAGCCCAAGGAGCGGTACACCAGCTCTTGGCTGAGCTCCCGAACTTCACCTGCCTCCATCCCGTCTAGGGTGATTTTTTCCATAGAAAAGCGAACAAGCCTGAGGGTAGGAAAGCCTACCGCAGCGGTCATCTTTCGCACTTGACGATTTTTGCCTTCAATCAAGGTAAGCGCCAACCAGCGGTCTGGGATAGAAGCACGGTAGCGAATGGGGGGATTTCGTTCAGGAAGTGTAGGCGCCGGATCCAGTAACTTGGCTACCGCAGGCTTGGTGCGATACGGCTTTCCATCCACTTGGATGGTCACTCCTGCTTGAAGTTGGGCCAAGGCTTCGGGGCTAGGAATTCCCTCCACCTGCACGTAGTAGGTGCGCTGGTGTCCAAATCTGGGGTTCAGCAGTTGGTGATTCAGTCCTTTATCGTCTGTGAGGAGTAGCAATCCCTCGCTATCCTTGTCTAGTCGACCTACGGGATATACTTCCTTCGGAAAATCGCCCAGTGAAGCCAAGGTGTACTCTTCCCCGCTAAACTGCGTGAGCATCCCGAAGGGTTTGTAGGTAATAAAATACTGATACACGCTAGGAATGCTACTTAGCTACCGCAGCCAACGCAATCAAAATGAGAGTCAAGTGGCTTTACTCCTTTAAGTTGCATTTCAAGGTTGTGGATTTCGTCACGGGTGTCCATGTCGGCAAACATGTCTCCTGTAAGTTTGGCTTTCAATGCCGTGATGGCTTCTTCGAGGGCGAGTAATTGTTGTTCGGTCATCGCAGTGGTTTTTCGGGTTGAAAAAAGGCTCAGAACAAAAGATCATTCTGCACATATTTCGAATCAAAAATGAGGCCAATTGCTCCACATTTAAAGGGAATCTGTAGAATAAAATTTGTGTGCCTTCCAAAATTCCTGTAAGGTTCCATCCAAAGCCAATTTGAACTTCAACTAGAACAAGGTGCCCACCAGGCTTTACCACTAGAATCCTCTTTTCATTTTCTTTCTAGGAACGGCCAATTCTTCTATCTTTGTGCCTTGTTTTGAGCAGGATGCCTAGTCAAATTGGCGATGTTGTCTCGAATCCTTTTTCTAGAAAAAGGGGAAAAACATTCTTTTCTTCATTTCACCAGATTAGACGCAGTGAAAACGTACCAGGAATTTAAGCAGGTTGACTACCCCCATATCGGTGAGTCGGTCCTTCAGTATTGGAAAGAAAATCAGATTTTCGAAAAATCCATCTCCAACCGAGAAGGGGCCAAGACCTTTACTTTTTACGAAGGACCACCTTCTGCCAATGGTACCCCTGGTATCCACCACGTCATGGCTCGTACCCTCAAGGATATCTTTTGCCGGTACAAGACCCTTCGCGGATTTCAAGTAAAACGCAAAGGAGGATGGGATACACACGGCCTCCCTGTGGAACTTCAAGT
>CAZPKI010000127.1:0-5475 GCA_964587015.1 uncultured Limnohabitans sp. | reverse complement strand
AACTGATCTGCTACTGCTTTGCCAATGCCGGAGTTTCCTCCGACCAAAATGATATTCCTTCCTTTCATGGTTGTGGTGTTTGTAGTAGAATCAAAAAGACCTAAAAATGTTTGACAGAGACAAAAAAAACCCAGCTATTTTGCTGGGCTTTTTCGTTGGTTTAGTTTACGCTATTTTAGAAGAAATGGGACTAACAATCGCAGCTTCCATTCACTTATTTTTTCAAGCTGAGGTATTTCAAAAACTCGTTTCTGCTTTGTTCGTCCGTTTCGAATTTACCAGAGTAAAAAGAGGTAACCGTTGAGCTGCTGGTGTCGTTGATACCTCTGGAGCTCACGCACATGTGGTAAGCATCAAGGATCACCGCTACGTCTTCGGTGCCCAAAATTTCACGAAGTTCGTTGCCGATCTGCATTGTCAATCGTTCCTGCACCTGTGGACGCTTTGAAAAATACTGCACAATGCGGTTGATTTTTGAAAGTCCAATTACATTTCCATTGGAAATATAGGCTACATGCGCTTTTCCATAGATGGGCACAAAGTGGTGCTCACAGTGTGAGAAGAAAGTGATGTCTTTCTCAACCAACATTTCTTTGTACTTGTACTTATTTTCAAAAAGCTTGGGCTCAGGCTTATTTTTAGGATTCAGTCCTGCAAATACTTCCTTCACATACATTTTCGCAACTCGGTGAGGGGTGCCTTTCAAACTGTCATCGCTGAGGTCAAGCCCCAAAATGTGCATGATCTCTTTGAAATGCTTTTCAATCAATTCCACTTTGAGCTCATCGTCCATTTTGAACGCATCGTCTCTCAACGGTGTTTCAACTGATGTTCCAACATGCTCGTCTCCAATTTCCTCAATAGAGGCTCCCAGACCATTAATTCCCATTGTATTCAACATAGTTTCTTTCTGTTTCATAGAGTCGTACGACAAGTTCGTATTTCCGATCAATCTGTGCCCTCAGGATATTCCAAATTACTACTGCTAGATTTTCAGTAGAAGGATTGAGGGTTTTAAATTCAACGGTATCTAAGTTTAAGTTTTTGTGGTCAAATTTATTTAGGACATGTGCCTTGATCAGGTCACTTAGAACTTTGGTATCAAACACATATCCGGTGTCGGGATCAATTTCACCTATCAATTGCACAATCAAATCGTAATTGTGACCATGGTAGTTGGGGTTATTACACTTGCCAAACACTGCATCATTCTTTTCATCCGACCAAGTCGAATTGAAGAGGCGGTGTGCGGCATTAAAATGCTCCTTGCGGAAGATCGATACTTTCATTGATGTAGGAACAGAAGAAATTTATTTTTTGTTTAATTTTTACTCAATATTTATTAAACAAAAAATCAAATACTTGCAGGTCAACCACTTAATTTGGCAGTTGGTCGCAAAAATAGAGATATTCCTCGCGCAACCCAAACAAAACAATGAAGGTACAAACGGAAAAGGAAGTGGGCAGGTTGCCGGCAAGTACTTCACTACGGGAACTCTTTGGGTACCAGTCAGGTTAGACTCCCTATACATCAAGCACTTAAATGACAAATATGACGTTAGCAACAGGGTTTCTACTGCCCATCTTTTGGGGGTTGTCAATTTTAGGTTTACTAGATAATCCAACTCCAGCCTCGGCTCCACTTCCTACACCCACTACCAACAGCGTATGGGTTTGGAAAGAGCTCGCCAAGGGTGAACCTTTACCACCATCGCTTCCAGTGCTTGAATTGGCACTAAATGGCTACGTACAACTCCAAGACAAGTTAAAAAAGCCCCTCCTAACCGTCATCGATTACAGCCTCCCCTCCACCCATAAGCGCTTGTGGATCATTGACTTAGCTCAGAAAAAAATTTTGCTACACACGGTGGTCGCACATGGGCGGAATTCAGGAGCATTGCTTGCTGAGAAATTTTCAAATCGCCCCGAGTCCTACCAAAGTAGCTTGGGATTTTTCAAAACTGGAGAAGCCTATCTGGGTAAGCACGGCTATTCTTTACGCTTGGATGGACTTGAAGCAGGGATCAATGACCAAGCTCGCGCAAGGGCTATTGTCATCCATGGGGCAGATTATGCAAAAGAGACCGTTGCTGCAACAGCAGGAAGATTGGGGCGTAGTTTGGGCTGTCCGGCAGTACCTCCAGACCTTTCTACCCCTCTCATCAAGTTGATCAAAGAAGGCACCCTCCTATTTATTTATGGGAAGGACTCTAACTACCTGCGCATTTCCAAATTTTTAACAGAGGCTCTACCTGCTCAATAGCTCCAAAACCTCTGCATCCCGCTTGTAGATATCTATAAAAAATCTAGGCTTTCCATTGGCTTCCGTCCAAAAGGTAAAGTAGACGATGCCTACTGGGATTTTATAGGGTAGATTGACGATTTTTTCTTTGTCTTGACCCATGGCTAGCCCCACTTTTTCACTCGTCCATCCTTCGCTATTTTTGAGCAATAGCTCAGCAAAATCGCGCGGCTGCGCCATCCGGATACAGCCATGGCTAAAGGCGCGAAGGTCCTGGTCAAAGAGCTGCTTGGCGGGTGTATCGTGCAGGTAAACGTTGTTCGGATTGGGGAACATGAATTTAACCTGGCCCAAGGCATTGCTTTCTCCTGGCTTTTGCCGGATGAGGTAAGGAAAGGGCTTTGCATTCCAGTTGACCTGAGACGAAGTCAAGGGCTGCCCCGCCGTGTTCACCACTTCCATGTTGTTTCGCTGCAGGTAGTTTGCATTCTTTCGGATGGCAGGAAGCGTTTCGTTTTTGGCGATGGAAGGAGGAATGTTCCAGTATGGGCTAAAAACCAGGTAGCTCAAGGGCGCAGTAAAGACTGGGGTTTGGTGTTTGATCGTTCCCACGATGACCTTGGTCGTAAAGAGGGTATCTGACCCTTTGTGATACACAAGCTCGAAGCTGGGTACATTCACCAAAATAGCCTCCCCCTTGAAGAAGTGCTCGGGAATCCAACGCATCCGCTCTAGGTTGACTTTTATTTTATCCATCAGCTGCGCTGGGGATTCGTTGAGTGCTTGTAGGGTGGTAAATCCCAAAATCCCATCCGCTTTGATGCCCTTTTCTGCTTGGAAAGCGAGCACCTGCCGCACGAGAAGGGAGTCGTAAATCTTGGCATCCGTGCGCCCCAAGGCTTCCAGATAGCCCCAAAAAACGAGCCGCTCCCGAATCTGAGGTAGAAAGGCGTTGGATTCTCCAGGACGTAGCACCCGGTCAGTTTTGATGGGTTTCCAGTTGATCTCTTTTCCTTTGGCGCGTTCCTCTAGCTGCCGGAGAAGGAGTTTTCCCTTGCTGTAACTGGGGGTTTTTGGGTAAAGTAAGGCTAGCTGGCTACGCAGATCAGCTGTTCGCCAGGCCTGAGTTAAGAGGCTATCGTACTCCAAAGCCTTGCGCTTTCGCGGTATCGACCACTTGGCGACTAGGCTCTCTGGATTGACTATTCCTAGGTCCAAGTCTTCTGCCAAGGTAAAGAAAGCATCGGTCATGAGGAGCTCAAGCTCCGCCAGTTCTTTGGGAACTAATCCCTCTTTTGCTGCTTCCCTTTTCTCCATTGTTGCAACATACGAATCAATCAAGGCTAGGTGGTAGGTGGCAGGCTGGAGGCCATCGTATAGGGACTGACGGAGCTCAAAGCGGAGTTCATAGGCCAACTCGGTCAATCGACCCTTCGCAGACCAAATAGGGTCAAAGTTTCGATGCGCATAGAATTGATAGACCTCCCCCAACTTGAGTAGGCGACTGCCCCGCAGCATCGCCGGACTTTCTTGTGTAGATTTTTCTAAAGTCAGCCGCAGTTCCTCTTGAAATACTTGGCCAGTAGTTGGCTGCACAGTAAAAAATAAAAGAAACAAAATAAAAGCAAATTTTCCTTCTTGACGGTTGCAGTACATTCTTTACCTCCTGATGATTTAATACACTTCTTACAAAATACGCTAAATTCAGCGTATTCTGAAGAAGAGTACTGAAAATCAGCAAGTAAACTGATTAAAATCATGATTATTCCCCAGCAAAAAAGGACAGAAGAAAACTCCTGCCCTTTTGTCAAATGCTTAAGTAAGGTAGCTACTCCACCGAAAAATCTTGGTAGCGTTGCCCAAGCTCCCAGGATTCCTTCAACATACCCAAGAATTCTCCCATCTTGTGAAGTGGAATCAAATTAGGACCATCGCTTAGCGCCTTGCTCGGTTCTGGGTGGGTTTCAATAAAGAACCCATCGATCCCAGTAGCCGCGGCCGCTCTAGCCAAAACAGGGGCAAACTCACGCTGCCCCCCACTGCTTCCACCCTGTCCTCCCGGCTGCTGCACAGAATGCGTAATGTCAAATACTACAGGAGCAAACTGCCGCATGATCGGCAAGCCACGCATGTCAACGACCAGGTTGTGGTAGCCCAAGGAAAAGCCACGCTCGGTCAAACACACGTTATCGTTGCCTGCACTTCGCACCTTGTTGACGGCATAGACCATATCTTCGGGAGCCATAAACTGTCCCCTTTTGATTTTTACAGCTTTTCCAGTAGCTGATGCCGCAAGGAGTAGGTCGGTTTGTCGGCAAAGAAAAGCCGGGATTTGAAGCACATCCACCACCTCCGCCACCTCTGCTGCTTGGTAGCTCTCGTGAATATCAGTTACCAAAGGCACATCTAATGCCTTCCCTACCCGCTGCAAGACCTCTAAGGAGGCGTCCATACCAATGCTTCGAAAGGAGGAAGAGGAGGTTCGGTTGGCCTTGTCAAAGGAGGCCTTGAATACATAGGAAAAGCCATGCTCTTCTGCCCAGGCCTTTACTTTGGTGCCTATTTCCAAACAAATGTCAAAGCTTTCTACGGCACAGGGGCCGGAAAAAAGTACGGGCTTGCCGGAACCTAGTTCGATCCCATCCCGGATTTTCATCGTGTTCGTTGTTCTTTTCATGCTTCTTTTTTAGCGAATTGCTCGATTAATGGGACCAATTGTCCTTTGGCATGCAACAACAGATCTGCTGCCTCACGGAAGACGCCTTTACCTCCAGCCAAAGGGGATACATAATCCACCGCTGCACAGACATAGGGTAAGGCATCTGCAGGAGCGATGGAAAGCCCTACTTTAGTCAATACAGGTAAGTCGATCAAATCGTCCCCCAGATAGGCAACCTCTTCAAGTGTCAGCTCCATCGTTTCTAGCAATTCGGCTAGTTTCTTGTACTTGTCCTTCACGCCATGGTAGTGGAAGTCGAGACGGAGTTCCTCACAACGATTTTCCACCACTTGAGATGCGCGACCTGTAATGGCTCCTACGAGGAAGCCTGCCTTTTTCAGGTGCTGAACAATGAGTCCATCTTTGACATTGTACTTTTTATATTCCATACCCTCGTTGTCGTACAAGATACCCCCATCGGTAAGTACCCCATCCACATCGGTGATAAGTACTTTTATAATCTTCGCATTTTCCAGCACCTCCATAGGGACATGCTGCAGGTAAGCTGCTACTA
>CAZPKI010000126.1:0-5492 GCA_964587015.1 uncultured Limnohabitans sp. | reverse complement strand
AAGAAAAAGCGGTCCTTGGAACCGGCTCTAGCGGCATATTCCCACTCTGCTTCGGTGGGTAGGCGGTAGAAAATCCCTGTTTTCAGGTACAGCCAGTGGCAGTACTGCAAGGCCCCGTACTGGGTCATGCCCACAGCAGGCTTTCCCTCTTTTCCCATGCCAAAGGTCATGTCGAGGTAGGGCAAGCTCGGTCGTGAGAGTGCATCTACTCGAGCAGGCACCCCACCTTCCGTGATCGTTTGCTCGTACTGCTTGTCTAGAAAAAGTTCGAATGCCTCCCAAGTCACCTCATGAGTACCCATCCAAAATGCATCCAGCTGCACGGCATGCAGGGGTTGCTGGTCGGGAAAAGAAGGATCTGCGCTCCCCATCCAGAAGGTGCCAGCAGGAATTGGAGTCATGTCAAAAGCTACCGGAGTACCCACAATTTTTTGGGTATAGGAATCAAATACCCGGGCTGGGTTGAGTTGAAAACTCGTCAAAATCACCAAAAAAAGGCCAAGGATTTTTTTCATTTGTTCAGCTACACCGAAATACCCTTGAAAATACAAATTTTCTCTAGGTTAGCACAGCCCATTTGATAAATGGTCTATGAAATTTGGGAGCGATGGAAAAAAATATTCCTCCCGCTGAACTATGGATTTATGGGGCCAAATAAATAGGAGGAAGCTGCTGAAGGGTTAAAGTCGTTTGACCACTTCTTTTTTGGGGAGGCGCAGGGACCACATGCCTCTCAGATCTTCTAGTGCATAGCCGGTAGCTGGGTCTTGCGGGTAGCGCTGCTTCAGTTTGGCTGCAGTTTCGGGAGCAATGTCCTTTTTAGGGTCTCCATGACAACTTAAGCACAGTGCGTTGCTGATCACGATGGGCTTGGTGTAGAGAAATATTTCTCCCTGCTCCAACTTTTGGATGCTCGGATCAGCCAAGATGTTATTTTCCGCATTGTAGGCATAGGCATCAAGCAGCGGGATTTCGGCCGCATCAGGAGCATCTAGGGGATTTCTGGGGCGGGAAGAAACGCGTCGTAGGGTCACCGCATGCTTGGTTTCCAGGGATTTCAAAATTGGCAAGGCATTGACTTGGCAGAAGTCGATGGCTCCGGAATGGCCATTTGCTGCAATGGCCTGCTGAAGCTGGGCGATGAGTTGGGCCTGGGCCTCTTGGGTGATGGAATCTCCCCAGACCATCGCCTCTCTCAAAATTTCCACTTCAGTGATCCGTTTGACGTCATTGTTGCGTTGAACATCATCAAATGCCTCCTTCGAAATCCGCTCTTGAGGACCGCAGGAGAATAGTAGGATAAGGAGGATGGGAAGGTTTTTCATGAAATACGAAATTTGTACAATGTACCAAGTACTAAGTACTAAGTAGGGATTCGAGTTAGAATAGAATTCTGCTATTTAGAGATCATGGTACATTGTACTTGGTACTTCGTACAGATTATTGTACAATGTACCAGATACGAAGGCAAGTGTGAGGTACGAAATACGGAATGAAAGTTAATATCGAATGCTGAACGCCGATTGAAGAATGCTGAAGTAGGAATTCGAATTGTACAATGTACCAGGTACCAAGTACGAAGTAGAGATTCGAATTAGGACAATAATTCTGCTTTCAAGAATTACGATACTTGATACTACATCTTGGTACATTGTACTTGGTACTTGGTACAAAGTTCTACTTGATACTAGCTACTTGATACTTTTTAAAATGTCGAATGCTGAACGCCGATTGAAGAATGAAGAAATGTACCAAGTACAAAGTAGGGATTCGAGTTGTACCAGGTACCAAGTACTAAGTACCCACCGCGGCGGGCCGCTCCGTGAAATAAATTGAAGACCAATTCAATCTTTTATTTCACCGAGCTTGCTCGGTTTATTTCAATTCTATTTCGACTGTATTTCAATTCTAATCCTCTCCCCTCACCCGGACATACTGAAAAAGATCGCCTACTGTGCCGCGCTTGATAAATCCTTTTTTCAAGATGGCTTCGGGGATGTAGCCCGCTTTTTCAAGTACGTTCATGGATTCCCCATTGAAGTCGAATACTTGCGCGTAGATGCGCTGGATATCAAACTTATCGAAGATGTAGTCCGTGTAGAGCTTTACTGCTTCGGTGGCAATACCTTTGCCCCAAAAAGGTTCGCCCACCCAAAAGCCAAGCTCCATATTGGTTCGGAGCTCATCTTTTCCTCGCTCAGCACCAATCGAACCTGCCAACCTTCCTTCAAATTCAATGGCAAAATTCTGTGCTGGATTGAACTTATGGTTGTATTCAACCCAGTGCCGGGCATCGTGAATGGTGTAGGGCTGGGGATAATTATCCCGAAGATTCATGAAGATCTTTGGGTTATTCGCAAGAGGGTACATTTGGTGAATATGAGATTCGTTCCAGGTGATGAGGCGGATCTCTCTTTCTCCTTCAATAAGCATAGGTAAACTCGGTTAATATAAAAGCTGGGATTTTTTTCAATATAAGGGCTTAAATCTTTTTTAACAAAGGCTAAGGGTCTAATCAATCCCGCCAGTTTGCATTTTTTCTAGATTTTCAGCCATTCGAAGTGCAGAAATAAATTCTTCAATCCGGCCCTCCATGATGTCTGGCAAGTTATACACCGTCTTATTGATTCGATGATCGGTCACACGCGACTGCGGATAGTTGTAGGTGCGGATCTTGTCGGAGCGGTCGCCGCTGCCGACCATGGAACGACGTTGGGCTCCAACTGCATCGTTGTGCTTGGCTAGCTCAATCTCGTAGAGTCGGGAGCGCAACACCTTCAGTGCCTTCTCAAAGTTTTTGATCTGGGACTTTTCATCTTGACAAGTTACAATCAGCCCACTGGGATTGTGTGTCAAGCGCACAGCCGAGTAGGTGGTATTGACTGACTGCCCACCCGGACCAGAGGAGCAGTAGGTATCCTTCCGGATGTCGTTCATGTCCAAGTGCACCTCTACTTCGTCCATCTCGGGAAGTACAGCAACAGAGGCCGCGGAGGTATGCACCCTGCCTTGGGATTCCGTAGCGGGCACCCGCTGCACGCGGTGCACGCCTGATTCGTACTTGAGCATTCCATACACATCTGCTCCGGAGACGGTGGCGATGATTTCTTTGTAGCCCCCTGCGGAGCCGAAGGTTAGGTCGAGTACGGTGAGCTTCCAGTTCTGCAATTCACAAAAGCGCTCATACATTCGGAAGAGGTCACCTGCAAAAATCGCCGCCTCATCCCCACCGGTACCGCCGCGGATTTCAAGAATACAATCCTTGGAGTCGTTCGGGTCTTTGGGGGTGAGGAGCTGCTTGAGTTCTTCTTCGAGGACAATTTTCTTCTCACGCAGTTCATCCAGTTCTGCCTTGGCCATCTCTCGAAATTCGGGGTCTTTTTCCTTGTCTAAAATTTCTTTGGAACTGTCAATGTTTTGCAGGACCAAGGAATAGGCATCCGCCACGCCCACCAGCTTTTCCAAGTCTTTGTATTCCTTGGTCAGCTTGGCATAGGAACTCATATCAGCCATGGAGTCAGGTAGGATGATGAGCTGTCCTACTTCTTCAAATCGGTCTTTAAGGCTTTGTAACTTCTCGAGCATGGGGTGTAAAAATCCTCACAAAAGTACGGCTATATTCGAGGAAGACCTCCAAAAGGAGGGAAGAATTTGTTTAAAAATGTAGGGCTTAAGCTTGGATCTTGTAGAAGACATAGCGCTTGTCCTCTGGCTTTTTATCACGAACAATCAACTCTTTGCCTGCTTGATCGAAGTACTTCTCGTTGATGTCCTTGATCAGGCGGGCACGCTTCATGCGACGAGAATCAAAATTTGATTGATTATCAATACCCAACAGCTGATCAAGGGCTTCAGTGGTAAGCAACTGTCCGGAAAACGGCAACAACAACTCCAAAGGATCTTTCCTTCTGAGAAGCGGGGCTTCATCATGCTCTTTTTTCCTATTGGGTAAAATCTTTTTTACTAGAACCCATCCGAAAACTACTACCGCAATGAATAGCAAGTATCCCCAAGTGTAATTCCCTTCAACTGCTGTTGCTTCCTTCACTCGAACGAAGCCTACCTCCTTGGACTTCTTTCGAAGATCATCAAGGTCTAGCGTCTTCTGCTCGCCACTTGGTGCAGGATAGGTCAAGACATTGCCGACAATTTCAAGGTAATTGCCGAGCCCCATGTCCACATTCTTCGAATCAAAGAAAAAAATCTTACCTGTTTCTTTTTCTATCAAGTTCCAACCTATGTTGTTCAATCCATTGGTAGAAGCCCAAAACGCATAATCCTGCGTTTGAATAAAATACAATCCCCCCTTCTCAAATAAATTATTCAGGTCCAATCCCTCGATCTGCAGTTCAATCTCCTTCCATTCTTTCGTTTCCCAATCCAAAAAATAACCTTGCGAGCTTTTTACATCTAGGTTCTTTCGCTGATTATATACTTCCCCAAAAAGGGAATAAATCCCCTTGGAGTTTTGATACACGCGTGAGGAGAAGTAATCGATAGGTTGGTTTTTAGTTGGCACCAATTCCCAGGAACCATGCAATTCATCGAAGGCAAGAAGATCGAGGTGGTTGGTCCAGAAACCATGCCCTCCAAGCATGTAGTGGGTACTATCCCGAACAAAGGAATTGCCTCCACAGGTATAGCCACGATTGAAATACAGGTATTTATTCACCAACTTATCCCCTTGAATCTCATACAAGTCAAAGGTGCAGCGAACCTGAACAAAGCGCTTTGCTCCCAGCTCATACACAATGTATTGATGAGGTGATTTTTCGTAGATCTTATCTAAAGAATCCAAGATTGCAGTGGGGATCTGCCCTCCTAGAAATTCCGATCGACGGCTATTTTTCCAAGTAATGGTAGCGGTACTAAACCAAGTGTAGTCAGCCGCCAAACTAGCTGAGGTGCCCAGTAAGACAATTAGGATGGGAAGAACTAACTTTATTTTCATCATTCGTGCTATGAAAATCACTTTCTACTCAAGTTTACTAAAAAAATGTCATAAAAAAAGGGAGAGGAAAACCGTGACTCCCCTCCCTAAAAAAAATAAACAAAAAGCCTTATGACAATTTTAATCTAAACTAAAGTGTCGGTACCAAGTATCTAAGACTTTTCGTGTTATTTAGGTGCCAAATGGGTTGTTACGGATTGATACATAGTGTAAAAAATTATTTTTTGAACTAATTTTTACTTGTTACATAGTTTCACTTAACTCAGTCCATTAGTATAAAAAATAAGGATTAGGCTTCAAAAACCCACATAAATGAATTTTTGAAGCCCAATCCTCAAGCCAAGAAGAGGTAAAAATTAGCGCTTCTTCTGGTAAAGTTTCTGGTGAATTTGAAAAAGCACTTCTGTAGGAATTTTGATCACTTTTCGATCGTAGGTCATCAATCCATTCGTTTCAATTTCCACATCCGTGGTCTGTGTATAGACGGCTGCAGCCAATCCTTTAGGTATTAATTCATTCAAATCAGCTACTAAAGTGCGGT
>CAZPKI010000125.1:0-5643 GCA_964587015.1 uncultured Limnohabitans sp. | reverse complement strand
GGTAGCCATCTTTCCTTTTTTGGGTGATGTGTAGTCCTAGATTTATTTTGGCGTTAGGGAAAGTGATCATGGAGATACGCTGTTTGGACAAAAGTAAGGGAAATCGAGCGAGGAGCGCCTTCCCTCATCTATTTTTAGTAAAATGATATATTTCGACTGAAAAATTGCCATTTTAAACACTGATTTGATAAAAAATTACTCAAAAAATAGATGTAATCTCAAAAAATTGAAAATAATGTAAATCAATAGAAAATTTGGAAAGTAGTATTTATTCCCACTTTTTCACTAAATGAAATTGGTGTTAGCTATTTTAAAAAAATTTAATGTTGTAAATATTAATTTTTCCCAATTTTAACAACTGCATTTAGGAGTGTGAAAAGAATTAAATATTGTAAGTCTCGGCATAGATTTTTATTATTGTAAGACGATTCATCCTCCTTGTTTCTTTTCCTGACCTCATGACCTATTCCAAGTTCCTCCTCCTGCGATTTAGCATTCTTCTTTCTATTTCCCAGTGAGGCACTAGACCATAGCTAACAACCTATACTTTCTAAAGTGCCTCCATCCAAAGAGGCACTTTTTTTATTTCAATTGCCATGACCCAAAATCCACTCAAAAAATACAGCTGGGAAATAAGTGACAACCCTGAGCATCCGGCAGGAATGGCCATGCTTTATGCAACGGGGATGTCTGACAAAAAAATGAAGCAGCCCTTCGTAGGCATCGCAAGTTGCGGCTACGAAAGCAATCCCTGCAACATGCACCTGAATGACTTTGCTGCGCATATCAAAGCTTCCTCCCAAGAAGAGGAGTTGACCGGATTGGTATTCAATACCATTGGAATATCTGACGGTACCTCCATGGGAACCTTGGGGATGCGGTATTCCTTGGTTTCAAGAGAAATTATTGCAGATTCCATCGAATCCTTTGTGCTTGGACATTCCTTCGATGCCTGCGTTGCTGTAGCCGGCTGTGACAAAAATATGCCCGGTGCCATTATTGGGATGCTCCGTATCAACCGCCCCAGCATCATGGTCTATGGGGGAACGATTGCCTCAGGGATCTATAAGGGAGAAAAACTAAATATTGTCTCTGCCTTTGAGGCGTTTGGTAAAAAAATTCAAGGCACTATTACCCCAGAAGACTACGACGGCGTGATTCGCAATGCCTGTCCGGGAGCAGGAGCTTGTGGAGGAATGTACACCGCCAATACCATGTCTTCTGCGATTGAAGCCCTTGGGATGTCCCTCCCTTACTCAGCTTCCAATCCTGCCAACTCCCCAGAAAAATTACGAGAGTGCAGAGAGGTAAACCACTACCTCCGCATCCTACTTGAGATGGACCTCAAGCCCAAAGATATTGTGACTCGAAAGAGTATTGAAAATGCAGTTCGGGTAGCAATCGCCCTAGGCGGAAGTACCAATGCTGTACTCCACTTGCTCGCCATTGCGCGCACTGCTGGCGTCAACTTTACGCTCCAAGACTTTAAAGAGCTCAATGGAAAAACTCCCATGATTGGAGACTTCAAGCCTTCTGGCAAGTTTCTAATGGAGGACCTGCACGAGCAAGGTGGGCTTCCTGCATTCATGAAATACTTTTTGGAAAAAGGCTACCTCCATGGAGACTGTCTTACCGTCACCGGGAAGACCTTGGCGGAGAACCTTGAGAAAGTGGAGGCCCTCGTGCCTTCTCAGGTCAATGTGATCCATCCAGTAGAGTTGCCCATCAAAACTACAGGCCACCTTTGCATCTTGGAAGGAAACCTTGCTCCTGAGGGAGCAGTTGCAAAAATAACTGGGAAAGAAGGAAGGTTATTTACTGGTCCTGCGAAAGTATTTGACTCCGAGTTGGAGGCCAATAATGCCATTCGCGACCATCAGGTTCAAGCAGGTGATGTGGTGGTAATTCGTAATGTAGGCCCCAAAGGCGCTCCGGGAATGCCAGAAATGCTGAAGCCAACTTCCATGATTATTGGTGCAGGATTGGGTGCTGATGTAGCTTTGATTACAGATGGGCGTTTTTCTGGAGGTACCCACGGCTTCGTGGTAGGTCACGTGACTCCTGAAGCCTGGTGCGGTGGACCAATTGGCTTACTGAAAGACGGAGACCTGATCACCATCGATACCGACAGCCAAAGCCTTCAGGTAGCGGTAACGGAAGAAGAATTTGCCAAGCGAAAAATAAGCTGGTCACCCAAGTCCATTGAGGGCCTTCAAGGCACACTCAAAAAGTACAACAAACTTGTTGCAACTGCCTCTGAAGGTTGCGTTACGGATAAATTTTAAGATCATGGAAACCAAGATGAGAGGTGCTGACATCGTCATTCGTTCGCTGATAGCAGAGCAGGCGGAACTTATCTTTGGCTATCCTGGAGGAGCGATTATGCCCGTCTATGACGCACTTTATGACTACCAGGATCAAATCAAACACGTACTCACTAGACACGAACAAGGAGCAATCCATGCCGCACAAGGCTATGCACGGATTTCTGGCAAAGTGGGCGTTTGCTTGGCTACTTCAGGCCCTGGTGCCACCAACTTGATCACAGGTCTGGCCGATGCACAGATCGATAGTACGCCTTTGGTCTGCATCACAGGTCAAGTAGCGGCCCATCTCTTGGGAACAGATGCCTTTCAAGAAACCGATGTGATGGGGATTTCAATGCCTGCTACCAAGTGGAACTTTCAAGTGAGGCGGGCAGCAGATATTGCACCTGCCATTGCTAAGGGCTTTTTTATCGCCCGTTCTGGAAGACCAGGGGCAGTATTGATCGACATTACTAAAAATGCGCAGGTGGAATTGGGCGAATTCAACTACCAGCCATGCCAAGAATTCCGCTCCTATAAAACCCATTATCCAATTGCAGATACAAGTATTCTACAAGCTGCAGCTCTCCTGAACGGAGCGGAACGCCCTTACCTACTTTTTGGACAGGGAGTGATTTTGGGTAAAGCCGAGGCGGAGCTCAAGTTCTTCCTTGATAAATCTGGAATCCCTGCCGCATCTACGCTGCTGGGTTCAGGAGCACTTTCCCAAGAGCATCCCAACTATGTTGGAAAGCTAGGGATGCATGGCAACTATGCCCCCAACTTGCTGACTAACCAATGCGATGTTCTGGTAGCTGTAGGGATGCGTTTTGACGATCGTGTGACAGGGGATTTGTCGCGCTATGCCAAGCAAGCCAAAGTAATCCACCTCGAATTGGATCCCTCTGAAATCAATAAAAACGTAAAAGCTGATGTTGCCGTACTTGGAGACTGTAAGGAAAGCTTGGCCAAACTGACCGAAGCCATTGCCTCCAAAAAGCACGAGGCTTGGATGGCAAAATTCCGGTCCCTTGAGCAACAAGAAAATGAAGCCGTGGTCCAGCATGATCTTAAGCCAACCAAAGTAGGGTTGACTATGGGAGAAGCAATTCACCACATCAACCGCTACAAGGCCGACGATGCGGTACTCGTTACCGATGTGGGTCAGCACCAGATGATCGCTTGGCGGTATTTCAACTATAAAAAAACCAGAACCCAGGTGACTTCCGGGGGATTGGGCACAATGGGCTTTGCACTTCCAGCTGCGCTTGGAGCACAGCTCCATGATTATTCTCGACAAGTGATCTGTGTGGTAGGGGATGGAGGAATTCAAATGACCATTCAGGAGCTGGGTACCATCATGCAAACCAAGGCTCCGGTAAAAATCGTCTTGCTTAACAACAACTACCTGGGTATGGTACGACAGTGGCAACAAATGTTTTTTGACAAGCGCTATTCCTTTACCGAATTAGATAACCCGGACTTCATCCTACTTGCGGAGGCTTACGGTATCAAAGCAAAAAAAGTAAGCGATCGAGCAGACCTCGCTGAAGCCGTAGAAGACATGTTTATTCACGATGGCCCCTTCTTCCTAGAGGTTGTGGTAGAGAAAGAAGACAATGTATTCCCCATGATTGCCACCGGCTGCTCGGTAGAAGAGGTTCGACTCAATTAACTGCTCCCTATGAAACGCTACACTATCTTCGTCATCACCGAAAATTTTATTGGGATTCTCAATAGAATCACCATCATTTTTACCCGTAGGGGTATCAATATCGATGCGCTTACTGCCTCAGAAAGCCGGATTCCTGGCGTTCACCGCATCACCATCGAGGTGACTGTGACCGAGGAAACGGTCATCCAGCTGGTCAATCAAATCGAAAAAATCATCGATGTAATCAAGGCATTTCACCATGAGGACACCGGCGTTGTGTACCAAGAATTGGCCTTGTACAAGATTCCAGTGTCCCGCCTTGATGGGGGATTGGAAAAAATCATCAGAGATCACCATGCCAAAATTATTGCAGCAGAACCTGATTTTGTAGTTTTGGAACTGACTGGGCACAAGGAAAAAACGCGAGAACTGCTCGAAATACTCAAAGGATACGGCATACTTGAATTTGCCCGTTCCGGAAGGGTAGCCGTCGCCAAGCGCATGCTGACCATTGACTCTTTTGTCAACTAAACTCAACCTAAAAATCTATTCTTAAAATTTTCTACTATGAAATTGAAATTTGGAAACGTTGAAGAAAACGTAGTAACCCGAGAGGAGTTCCCCTTAGAAAAAGCTAGAGAAGTACTGAAAGACGAAGTAATTGCAGTCATTGGCTATGGCGTGCAAGGACCTGGTCAAGCGCTAAACCTCCGCGACAACGGCTTCAAAGTAATTGTGGGCCAGCGAAGTGGTTCCAAGACCTGGGATAAGGCCATCGCTGATGGCTGGGTGCCTGGAGAAACGCTCTTTGAAATTGAGGAAGCTTGTTCTCGTGGTACAATCCTTCAATTTTTGCTTTCTGATGCTGGACAAATTGCACTTTGGCCTACGCTTAAAAAATACCTGACTCCAGGTAAAGCCTTGTATTTCTCCCATGGTTTTGGAATCACCTACAAGGAAAAAACAGGAATTATTCCTCCTGCGGATGTGGATGTGATTTTGGTGGCTCCAAAAGGTTCTGGTACCTCATTACGACGCATGTTTGTCGAAGGTAGAGGACTCAACTCTTCGTATGCCATCTTCCAGGACGGTACAGGCAAGGCAAAAGACCGCGTGGTAGCGCTGGGCATTGGTGTTGGATCGGGCTACTTGTTTGAAACTGATTTTTACCGAGAAGTAACTTCTGATTTGACAGGAGAGCGTGGCACCTTGATGGGAGCCATCCAAGGCATTTTTGCAGCGCAATACGAGGTGCTTCGCGCCAATGGACATACCCCTTCCGAGGCATTCAACGAGACCGTAGAAGAATTGACTCAATCCTTGATGCCTCTAGTGGCAGAAAATGGAATGGACTGGATGTATGCCAATTGCTCTACTACTGCACAGCGAGGAGCTTTGGATTGGTGGAAGCCATTCAGAGATGCCACCAAGCCAGTATTTGAAGCGCTCTATCAATCTGTTAAGTCTGGAACGGAAGCTCAAAAATCCATTGATTCCAATTCCAAGCCTGATTACAGAGAGAAATTGGAAGTAGAACTAGCCCAGCTTCGGGATTCAGAAATGTGGCAAGCAGGAGCAGTTGTACGGAAATTGAGACCAGAGAATAATTAATCTACCCAAAACAGATCAGGTCATGAGCGAAAAGCTATGGATATTCGATACCACCCTTAGAGATGGGGAGCA
>CAZPKI010000124.1:0-5650 GCA_964587015.1 uncultured Limnohabitans sp. | reverse complement strand
ACGACGTGAATGGAGATTGGATGACTTCGACCTATTACCGACAGACCTTGCCTACCTGGGTGGTGAATTTTAATGCAAAAAAGCGCCCGGATCATTACCTAAGTCAAACTTGGAAAACCCTTTTTCCGGTGGAGACCTATGTGAATAGCCTTCCGGATCACAACGACTTTGAGTCTCCTTTTATTGGCAAAGACAGTCCTAGTTTTCCTTACGATTTGGCTGCTTTGAAAGGGGCCAATGGGGGCTATGGCTTGGTGCCTTCCACTCCTTTTGGCAATAGCCTCACCCTAGATTTTGCCTATGCAGCCTTGGAAGGGGAAAAATTAGGACAAGGTGAGGTGACCGATTTTCTAGCAGTTAGCTTTTCCAGTCCAGATTACATTGGGCACCGATTCGGGCCTTCTTCCATCGAAGTAGAGGACAATTACTTGCGATTGGATCGGGAGCTGGCTCAGTTCTTCACCTATTTGGATCAAAAAGTGGGAAAGGGTGAGTACCTCGTCTTTATTTCCGCAGATCATGCAGTAGCGGATGTGCCGCAGTACATGTTGAGTGAGCGGATTCCTGCAGGCAATTTCAATTCTGGGATGGTCCTTGGGCAATTGAAAGGATTTACCACTACTCACTATGGGGAAGGGGATTGGATCTTGAGTTTCTCCAATGAGCAAATCTTCCTGAACCATGCTTTGATCCGTGAGAAAAAAATGGATGCTGAGCAAATGCAGCGCGATTTGGCGGCCTTTGTGCTTGGCTTTGCGGGTGTCAAAGAAGCCTATACCGCTTCAGATCTTCGTCGTCAAGAATTTACCCAGGCCCCGGCGCATCTCTTGCAGATGGGCTACAATCACAAGGCTTCTGGGGATGTATTGCTCGTTTTGGAGCCAGCCTGGCTGGTGGGCGGAAAGCGGGGAACTACCCATGGTTCTGGCTATTCGTACGATACCCACGTACCCATTGCCTTTTATGGTTGGGGGATTAAGCCAGGAAAAAGCTCAGCCTACACCACCGTGACGGACATTGTCCCGACCCTCGCTAACTTGCTGCAAATCCGGATGCCGAATGGAACCACCGGTCAGCCGATTCAAGCCGTTCTTGGAAATTAAATTTCAACCGAATTCCCGTTCCAATTTTTTTAGAAAGGGCTTCCTTGGCAAGGGAGGCCCTTTTTGTTGCTATTTTTTTAAGAATTCCTTTGAGTTATTACTTGCTGAAAATCAAGGATTTATTTGGAGGATATATTTTTTGTTTCTATTTTTAATTCATTCGTTTCTCAAAATGCCCCATTCACACTCAAATATTTGGACGCACCTCGTTCTTTGGACGAAAGGACATGCGCCGTTGATTACCTCTGAAATGGTGGTATCTATCAAAAAAGTGCTCGAAGAGCTTCCTTTGGATTTTTACGAGAAGCAAACCCATCTCAGCGTCCTTCCAAATCACATTCATTTGTTAATTAAGTTGCCAGGTAACCATTCCGTGGATCAGCTCGCACGCTACGTACAGCAGCTAATCTGCAATAAGTTGGAGCAGGAAGGATTTAAGAATTGCCCCGAATGGGATGAGGACTATTACGCGCACTCGGTCAGCCTGAATCGCCTTTCTACAGAGAAGAGTTTATTGGATCGGCAAGAATACAAGCACAAGGATATCTCCTTGGAAGAGGAATTGAAATTTTTAGGCCTTTAAGTTTGGCATCCCTCTTAGCCCATAAAAAAACCGGAGTTAATCCGGTTTTCGTTTTTTAGGTAGTCCAACTCATGGGGTAGTTTTTGTCTACAAATTCCAAGGCATCCGTGGTGATTTGAAGTGGTCGGAAGGTGTCTAGCATGACCGCATATTCATGGGTTTCTTTGGCACCGATGGACTTTTCTACCGTGCCTGGATGTGGGCCATGGGGTAGGCCGCCCATGTGTAAGGTAAAGGAGCCTCGATCAATGCCTTTTCTACTCATAAACTCCCCTTCGGCATAGTACAGCACTTCGTCTGAGTCAATGTTGCTATGGTTGTACGGTGCTGGAATGGATAGGGGATGGTAGTCAAACAAGCGTGGCACAAAGGAACAAACTACAAAGCCCAAGGCTTGGAAAGTTTGGTGCACGGGAGGTGGCTGGTGTATCCTACCGGTAATGGGTTCAAAGTCGTGAATGGACAAGGCATAAGGGTAGAGGTAGCCATCCCATCCCACGATGTCCAAGGGACTATGCGCATAGTGGTATGGGTGAAGCATGCCCTGCTTTTTGATTTGAATCAGGTAATCTCCTTTTTTCTCCTCCAGGTGTATTTCATGTGGAGGGCGAATGTCGCGCTCGCAGTAGGGCGAATGCTCGAGCAGTTGCCCCACTTCATTCCGGTAGCGCTTCACGGTTTCGATAGGTCCTTGAGATTCCATGATGAGCAAACGCAAGGGGCCTTCTTCGGCAAATTCAAATCGGTAAATGGTCGTTCTTGGAATGACAATGTAATCGCCTTTTCTGACCACAAGCTTTCCAAACTGGGAATACATGACCCCTTCACCGTCGTGGATGTAGATGAGTTCGTCCCCATCTGCATTTTTGAAAAAATAATCCATCTTCCGTTGCTTCGGTGTGCAGATGCCCATCATCACGTCGTTGTTGATCAGGAGCATGCGTCTTGCGCTGAGGTAGTCCTCTCCAGTGATGCCTACAGCTGAAGTTTTGAGGTGCGTTTGGTTGAGGCCATGCGCATCGGCTGCCGTCCAACTGAAGGGGCTGGGTATCCCGATGGATTTGACTTCATTGGGATTATAGGTATGGTAGAGGGTGGAGTAGATTCCTGAGAATCCTTTGGAGCTTACCAGCTCTTCCTTGAAAAGGCTGCCATCTTGTTGGCGAAACTGGGTGTGTCTTTTTGGAGGAATTTGTCCGAGTCGAACGTAGTATGCCATAGTTTTGGGAGTATATTCGTTGCTAAAATAGGAGTTATCCTTGATTTTTAAGGAGATTGAACTCCATTTTATCAACCCATACCCAATTCAAAAAGTTTATCTACTCGATATGAAAGCTGTTTCCTTAACCCTACTTGGCCTTCTTTTTTCGTTCGCTAGTTTTTCACAGGTGTCCAAGCAGGGCTCCAAACTCCTATGGTCAGATGAGTTTGATCAAGATGGGATACCATCTGATAAGAAATGGAGTTTTGAGGTTGGGGATCATGGCTGGGGCAACAATGAGCTCCAACTATATACAGCCAACAAGCTGACCAATGCACGGGTGCAAGCTGGGGTTCTGATTGTGGAAGCACATGCAGATGCTAGCCAACCAAAGGGCTATACTTCCGCCAAACTAGTTTCTAAAGGAAAGGGATCTTGGCAGTATGGCTACTTTGAAATTCGTGCCAAATTGCCTCAAGGAAGAGGTACTTGGCCAGCGATATGGATGCTTCCTGAAGTGAATAATTTTGGTACCTGGCCCAAAAGCGGAGAAATCGACATCATGGAGCATGTGGGTTATGACCCAGGAACCGTGCATGGCACGGTGCATACTGAAGCGTTTAACCACATGATTGGTACACAAAAAGGGGCACAGCTGATGGTTCCCGATTTTGCATCTGAATTTCATACCTATGCGGTGGACTGGAAGCAGGGGCAAATGGATTTTTACATCGATGGGCAACACTATTTTACCTTCAAAAACACAGGAAATGATTACAAAAAATGGCCTTTTGACCAGCCCTTCTACCTGATTCTTAACCTTGCTGTTGGGGGCAATTGGGGAGGTAAAGAGGGTGTGGATCCGAGCATTTGGCCTCAGCGCATGGAAGTGGACTATGTGCGGGTATACAATCAAAATCCAAAACAAAATCCCTGAAATTTGCCTCAAATCCCTTGGGAATTAGATCTAATCTGGTTTACTTATCTTTAAAGAATAGTTAGAACTACTTACTGTTATGGCAACATCCTATAAAAAACGAAAAATAAGTGGGTTCCTCGTTATCGGGCTGCTTTTGGTGCTGCTCTACGGTAAAAATCTCTTGGAACGCCAATCTTTCCGTGCTGTGAGCAGTACGCTATCCGATGTGTACGAAGATCGTTTGCTGGTGGAAAGCTATATTTTTCAGATAGCTGAAAAGTTATTTACCATTCAAAAATGGGTGGATCATTGCACCATCAATTACGACTACAGTAAGGTGGTAGGCGAGATTTCAAAAGAGGAGCAGGCAATTCTAAAACTTGTAGCAGCCTTTGAAGCAACGCAACTCACGGAGCAAGAGGCCCTCTTGTTGGCAGATTTCAAACGGATCATTGAGAAAGATTTGAGCATCAAAAGCTACCAGCTGCTTTACAATGATTCCTCTGGAGTGAATGAGGAGCAGGTAAAAGTATACGATCAAAAGATCGCTCGAGCCCAGCAGGACTTGGTCAAACTAAGTTCTATTCAATTGGAGGAAGGTGAGAAGTTGGTTTCCAAGGCAAAAACCTTGATCAACCGATCCCAAATCTGGGCGCAATTTGAGCTTGCGCTACTCCTTATTTTGGTGCTCGTGATCTACGTTTATATTTTCAAAAAACCTGTAGTCGAGGAATTCGCGGATTAAAAAGTATGATTATCCGCAATTACACTAGTTGCTCAACTATTCTATTTACCACTGCGGATAATCGTTCACAGACCACTGTCAACGGTTCACAGCTCACTTAATTGATCCTCAAACCTTTTTGCCTTGGTTTGAGCTGAAAAAGCGGATAAACATTTTAAAAAATTAGCACAAAAAAAACTGCCTGCCCTTGTTCAAGGCAGGCAGCAAAGTTAGGGTTGGTGAATTAGGCCCAGGCCTTGTCTCCTTTTTTGTAATCCACACAAGGATCAAATCGCCCTGGTGATTCCACGAAACGTAAAGCTTGGGTAGCACCGATTTCAGAGCTGAAGTAGCCAAGTACGGTCAAGTCACGTAGCATGTGGATGATTACGGGTTGTTTTTCTTCCCCGCTTGCTACATATTTTTGGTGAAGTCCATTGAGGAAAGCAAGTCTTTCTTCTGCCGTAGCATCCATAAATTCCTTGCTTGTCTCGGCTTTGAAATCGGTGCGGATGGTATTCAGACCTGTTATAAATGTGGTCTGCTGCTCAGCATCGTAGCAATCCTTCACCATCATCTGTATAAACTCCCCTATTTTGGTTGCTTTCGCTCCCGGGGTATCTGTAGTTGGAATGATGGTTTCTCCAATCTCATCCAAAAAGGCCAAATCTTCAGCAGTAAAGTTCAAATCCTTTAGCTGTGAACCGGGTGCACATCCGGTTAGAAGTGCTGTTGAACCGATAAATGTTCCTCCCATCAGGAGTGCCACAGATTTTAGCGCGTCTCTTCTATTCATTAAAGTCATGTTCTTGTCGGATTAGAGGTTTTGCTTTTTCAATTCTTCAACGGCAAAAGCAGCTGCTCTCGCGGTAAGGGCCATGTAGGTAAGCGAAGGGTTTTGTGCTGCCGCTGAGGTCATGCATGCTCCGTCGGTTACAAACACGTTTTTGGCATCCCATACTTGGTTGTTGCCATTCAAGACCGATGTCTTTGGATCTCTACCCATACGCGCTGTGCCCATTTCGTGGATTCCATTTCCAAAAGTGTAGCCATTGTCAAAGGTCTTCACATTTTTGAATCCTGCTACTTCGAGCATTTCTGCCGCATCGTTCATCATGTC
>CAZPKI010000123.1:0-5689 GCA_964587015.1 uncultured Limnohabitans sp. | reverse complement strand
AGTAAGCCAAATCAAGTAGCTTAGAAATCAAAATAATTTGGATCTCCATGAAAAGCACATTCTTGTTCCTCAGCTTCCTCCTTTTTATTGGGCTCTTGAACCCTACTGCTGCACAAACTCCCACAGAAAAAATCCAGCAACTCGGTTTGCAGGTACCTGAAATAAGCCAACCCATAGCCAACTATGTGAAATGGAAGCAGGTGGGCAACTTGCTTTACTTGGCCGGGTCTGGGCCAAAAATCTATGGAAAAGTGGGGGCAGACTTGTCTACCGAACAAGGCTACGCCGCAGCCAAGGCCACAGGGCTAGAAATCATTGCCGTGCTCCAAGCCGCGACAGGCGACCTGGGTCGAATCAAGCAATTTGTAAAGGTCTTGGGTATGGTCAATTGCACACCGGACTACACGGCACAGCCTGCGGTAATTAATGGATTTTCTGACTTGATGGTTGCCGTCTTTGGGGAAAAAGGAAAACATGCCCGATCGGCGGTTGGGGTAGGATCACTTCCCAATAATATGGCGGTTGAGATCGAGGTGATCGTCGAATTGGAAGACAAGTAAGTAAGACAATGAGCGCATGCATTGCGCTAGTTTTTAAAACAAGCTCCCTTGAAAAGGATGGCCCTCTAACTCCAAGAGGGCTTTTTTCTTGTCCAAGCCTCCAGCATATCCGGTGAGGCTTCCATTGCTACCGATGATGCGATGGCAGGGCAAAATAATCAGCAAGGGATTGGCTCCAATCGCTGTACCTACGGCTCGAATTGCTGCAGGATTACCCAGCTGCTCGGCCAACTTGGCATAGGTAGTAGTTTGCCCGAAGGGAATTTTTCCAACTGCCAGCCATACCTTCCGTTGAAAGTCCGTGCCTCCCAAACCAATAGGCAGGTTGAAGATTTGTCGTTTCCCCGCAAAGTACTCTTTCAGCTGCTTTTGGGCTTCAAGTAGGATCGGGTCGAGGAGTTCGCCCTCCACTGCCTGTTGGGTAAATTTCAATTCCGAAAGGCATTCTTCTCGGATGCTCAGTTGGATGTTTCCAAGTGGTGAGGGGATAATAGGCATGGATGAAACGGGTTTAACTGATGCACAATCTATATTTCCATACTTCCCGTACTTGTTCAAAATCCACTTCAAAGGGAGGATAGATCGGATTGGCAGAGCAGAGCAAGATCTTTTGTTGCCCTTGATGCCGCTTGTACCCAATCTTAAAAGTGACACCATCCTGCTCAGTCACGATGACATAGCGATCTCCATCCTTTAAGCTGGTCCAATCTTCTAGGTATTCACAGACAATCCAGGCGCCATCCGGAATGGGAAGCATGGAGTCTCCATCTACTTGAAAGACCCGGTGTTTTTTATTCGTAGGGAGAAAAGGCAACGAAAATCTCGGCAAGTCGGAGATAAATTCTGGGTCGGCAAATCCTGCCAGATAGCTTGCCTTGGCACGCTGAGAAACCACTTCAATCAATTCACGTCCCTCCGCATCTACGGTAGTGGAGAGGATTCGGAGATTTCGACCACGGAGAAACTGATCAGTTTCCAAAAGTTGGCGCAACTTATATTCCGAAAAAGAGACTAGCTCCTCACGAACCAACACATCCAAGGACAGCTTGAAGTAATCGGCAAAAAGGAGGAGTACCTCCAAGGGAGGGGTAATGTTCCGTTCGTACCCAGCAAGTTTGGATCGAGAAACTCCCAAGGCCTGAGCGAGTGTCTCCTGGGTCAAGCCCTTCTTTTTGCGAAGAAATTTAAGGTTAGTATGGACGCTCATTGCCTCAATTTTTAATACTCTTGAAATACAGTAGAAATAAAATGGAAATAAATCCCGCAAGCGGGATGAAATAAGGATTACAGCTTTCCAGACAATTGCTCTTTAGCGGCATAAGTTGATTTAATCATGTTATTTAGCCTTACTTGAATATCGGATTTTATTTTGTTGATCTGCTCGAATTCTTGGTCAAAAACTACTCCTCTTTCAAAACCCAAATCTATCCAATGGTCTACTCCTTCAGACAAGGATGCTCTAGAGATATAGTAGAATCGGGCTTTTTCGGAAAAATGAAATCTAGCATAACCTTCTGCCACATTTGCACCTACGGAATCGACAGATTCTAACATTTGATCTCCCCAAACTTTTCGCTGCTGAAATGCAAGTCGCTGATAAATCACCCAAGCCATTGAAGATAGCCTTCTTGCCATGCGATATACTTCCAGTTCCTGTAACGGAATAAATTTTTTATTGGCTTCCATATCAAAAAATAATTAGTTCTTCTAGGTTTATTTCTCCCCGCTTGCGGGGTCTATTTCTACCGTATCTCTACCCTATTTCTACTGAATTACTATTTCTCCCCGCTTGCGGGGTTTATTTCTATCCTATTTCTACTGTATTTCTATCGTATTTCTACTGCATTTCTCTTTCTCCCCGACAACTTTCGTCTCTAAACGATTCAAAGATAGAAATTTTGTTTAATATATGAACATTAAAATGTTTAAATAATTAACAAATTGATGGAAGAAAAGCGAAGTATCGTGCACTTGGATCTGGATACCTTTTTTGTGTCTGTGGAACGACTTTTTGACGACCGCCTCAAGGGAAAGCCCATCCTCATTGGAGGTTCAAGCGACCGAGGAGTAGTCGCCTCCTGCAGCTACGAAGCCCGGAGATTTGGCGTGCACTCCGCCATGCCCATGCGCACCGCTAGGCAACTCTGTCCCGAAGCAATTGTCGTGCGGGGAGATTTTGAAAAGTACAGCCAAAAATCTCAAGAAATCACCGAAATCATCCGAGAAGGAGTGCCTCTTTTTGAAAAAGCCTCCATCGATGAATTTTACATCGACCTCAGCGGCATGGACCGCTTCTTCGGCTGCTTCAAACTAGCCCACGAGCTCCGCCAACGCATCATCCAAGAGAGCGGGCTCAACATCTCCATGGGGCTCTCCCAAAATAAAACCGTATCCAAAATTGCCACCGGAGAAGCCAAGCCCAACAACGAAAAACAAATCCCCCTAGGTGAGGAGAAATCTTTCCTCTCCCCACTGTCCGTACAGAAAATCCCCATGATTGGGGAAAAAACGGCCCAGACACTCTACAACATGGGAGTTAAAAAAGTGCATACCCTGCAGCAGATGCCTGCCCAACTCCTAGAAGCCACCTTTGGAAAAAATGGCAAGCTGATTTGGGAAAAAGCCAACGGCATCGACCTAAGTCCAGTAGTTCCCTACTCCGAAGCGAAGTCCATCTCCTCCGAACATACCTTTGATGTGGACACCATCGATACCCAACTGCTAGAAGCCACACTGATCGCCATGACGGAGCAACTCTCCTCCAAACTCCGCCAAAAGGGGCAACTCACGGCCTGCATCACGGTGAAAATCCGCTACTCCGACTTTGAAACCCACAGCATACAGCACCGCATCCCCTACAGCTCGGCAGACCATAACCTACTCCCCTTGATCAAGCAGCTCTTTCAAAAACTCTACAGCCGACGCCTACTCATCCGCTTAGTGGGCGTACGCTTCAGCAATTTGGTCTATGGCAACTACCAAATCCAACTCTTCGAAGATAGCCAACAGCAAATCAACCTCTACCAAGCCCTGGATAAGTTGAACGTCAAGTATGGGAATAAAACTGTCTGCCGAGCCGTCACTATGGGCCTAGAAAGGCGTAGTTTCAACCCCTTTAGTGGCGCGGAAAATTGAAAATCAAGTTCTAAATCCCTCATTCTAATTTCAGGAACTAGCTTACCAAATTCAAAAAATCCTTATTTTGGAATAAAATTCAATCCATCGCCACTTCCCTATGTCCTCCTACCTGTTCACCAGTCCCCGACTTGGATTTCGTCGTTGGCAAACAGCAGACCTGGATGCATTTACCGCCATCAATTCGGACCCCGAGGTGATGCGCTTCTTTCAAAAACCTCTTTTGAAAGAAGATACCTTAGCCATGATGGAGCGAATGGAGCGCCTGTACGAGGAAAAAGGATTCTGCTATTTTGCAGTAGATATCCTAGAAAGCCAAGCGCTTTTGGGTACCATAGGTCTGGGATGGAAAACCTTTGAAGCTGACTTCACCCCTACCGTAGACCTGGGCTACCGCATCGGTAAGGCCTGGTGGAACCAAGGTTTTAGCACCGAGGGAGCCGCCGCCTGCTTGGACTACGCCAGACAAATCCAGATCCCGGAACTGGTTGCCATGGCCTCCATCGGAAACCTTGCCTCCATCCAAGTCATGAAAAAAATAGGCATGCAGTATTGGAAAGATTTTGACCATTCCGAGCTCCAGGAACACCCAGAGATCCAACGCTGTAGTCTGTATCACATCAAACTTTAATACAGCCTACCCGATCCCCTATCCCTGCCCAAAACACATGCCCTACTTTAGCGAACAACATTTTCAAAACCTAAGCCCTTTGGATAGCCTAAAGGGAGAATACGATGCCTGTACCTTTTCAACCTGCAACTTTGCAGGCCTTTCACTGCAGGAAGCGAGCTTTGAAAATTGCAGTTTTGAGGACTGCGACCTTAGCAATATCAAAGTAGCCAAAGTGAATTTCCAGAATGTACGATTTGTCCGATGCAAAATGCTGGGAATTGCTTTTACCACAGCCAATCCTTTTTTGCTAGAGCTTCATCTAGACCACTGCAGCCTCGACTACTGCAATTTTTACAAGCTATCTCTGAAAAAATCGACTTTCCACCACTGTCGATTACGGGAAGTGGATTTTTCGCAGGCAAACCTAAGCGAAGTAAGTTTTGTAGGATCAGACCTCCTCAGCGCAGTCTTTGACCAAACGCACCTAGAGAAGGCCGACTTTCGAGACGCCCTCCACTACCGCATCGTTCCAGAGAAAAATTTTCTGAAGGGAGCACGGTTTGACTTGTCCGGTTTGCCCGGACTACTCACCTCTTACGGAATTCGAGTCGATTGACCCCGTACTCTTCCTATTTCTTGAAGTAGCTGTCTCGGATGGCCTTGAATTCAGAACCTTCCTTCCATCCCGGCCATTTAGTTGAGTTGGCTAGATTCCGACCTACTTGATACAGCAACTGTACATCGTCCACTGCACCATCCAGGTTCCACCGCTTTGGGTCGTAGGCATCCGCTGGCTTGTGGTAGTACTGAGCCACATATTCCTCCTGAACCTGCTTTCCATACTCCTTCCCCTTCTCCACATGGTCGATACCTGTTCCAATATACAAAGCTGGAATCCCTATTTTAGCAAAGTTGAAATGGTCAGATCTAAAATAGTAACCCACCACAGGATTGGGTTCAGGAGCAGCATACCGTCCCAATTTTTTGAGTTCCTCGTCCAATAAATCCTCCATTTCGGATTGCCCTACTCCAATGACAGAGACATCTTTCATTTTTCCATAGGGATTCACACCATCCATATTGATGTTCGCCACGGTCTTTTCCTTGGGATAGATCGGGTTCTTCGCATAATAAGCCGAGCCCCACAAACCTTGTTCCTCTGCTGTTACCGACAAAAACACAACCGTTCGATCAGGCTGCTTGTCTGTCTTGAACGCTTTCGCTAAAGCCAACAGGGCCGCTGTCCCAGAGGCATTATCCAGTGCTCCATTGTAGATGCTATCACCCGTTTCATCAGGCTTACCTATGCCAATGTGATCCCAGTGTGCCGTGTAAATAATCACTTCCTCAGGAGCTGTTTTTCCAGTGACTTTGGCAATTA
>CAZPKI010000122.1:0-5699 GCA_964587015.1 uncultured Limnohabitans sp. | reverse complement strand
ATCCAGGCGCTGGAGGTGGGCCAGGACGAATGGCTTCCACATTGGGCACATTCCAAAGGCGAACCTTGCTAAACAGGGGAACCAAGCCTACCATCCGCTGAGGGGTCTCCTGATTATCCCAAGCCCAGCCAAAGCGCTCCTTAGCAGCATTTTTGATGGAATCCGATTTTGCTCGAGTGGTTTGGGCATTTTTCATCCCATCTGTAGATGCTCTGGCTAGTGCAGTTTTGGCCACGCCAGCACCAATAAGTTGGCCAGCTTCCACATCGCTACTGACATTAATACCTGCTATCAAAAGAGATTCCAAATGCTCTTGAGCTTTTTGGGCTAAGGATTCTTTTTCAAGCGGAAACATAGCTGTAAGGACATCTCTCGATACAATAGCAACTACTGCTCCATCCGAAGGGTAGGAAAATAGCCCATTATTCTCGTAGGAAGATTTGATCTGAGGATCCAGTTGGTAAGGGGCCTGCCGTTTAAACTTGTACTTGTACTGCCAGGCCATGATCAAGCCGTCGTACTGGGCCACACTCAAGTAGGCAAGCATCCTACTCGTATAGGGAGGATGCGAATAGGGAAACTGGGGGTACTTGGAAGGGTTGGCTGGATCAGGTACGGGATAGCTTCCATCCGGATTGGGTGCTGGAATCAAATTGTATTTGGTTGCCAATTCCAAGGCAATCTCATTCCATCTCAGGAGTGGATTGTTGGTCCAGTAAGCCACTGCTTCCCGCTGTGCAGAAGTGGCTTCCCCTTGCTTTTCCTTGGCATCTGCCAATTCCTTGAGCAATTCAGGAGATCCTGATGCAGCTGGATTGGGGATGGCAATTTGTTCATTTGAGGTATGTAGTATCAATTTCCACTGCCCTGCATTGGCATCCAAATTTGAAAATTGATAGCCAGTAAAGTCGTACTTGGTTGGCAACTCTTCCACGCATGAAGAGACTAAAAAGGTGAGGAGAAGAAGTCCTATACTTAAGTAATTGTATTTTTTCATTTTGTCTGAATTAAAAGGCTTTAAACTGATAGGTGATTCCTAGTCCATAGCCAGAAAATTGGCCCATATTCTTTCCAGAAATTGCCTGTTGGTAGGAGGCGATAAGTCCAAAGCCTTTACCCCCACTTTTAAAATAATACTGCGCAAATCCCTCCACCCGGTCAAAATTCACCCTATTGGTAGGCTGAGGCATGGAATAGACTCGGATATCATCGCCTGAGGTAGATCGAATGGTGGTTAAACTTGCTTCTACCCGAAGTCTATAATTAAACAACCAGGACCCCAAGGTGAGCTGACCTTGAAAGGCATTCGGTACATCCATTTTTGAGGTGTAATAGGCCTGATCCGCATAATAAAAATCCCGCTCAGCTTCGGTAGCTCCCCTATGCAAGTAAGCGTAGGATGCCCTGAAGTAAGGGCCTTTATCCAATTCGTACTTTCCAATGGCTCTGATACCGAGTTCATTGGCTCCAAAACCCAGGCTAAAGGGCATATAATCCGATAAATAATTGGAGGCTGGCGTACTGTAACTCAAGTTTGAAAACCCAGTTAATTTGCCTATACCAATGGATTTCTCAAGAAATAAAGCCTTCACCGAAATCCCAAAATCTTGGATTCCTTGCACACCCGCCATTTGCCCCGCAGAAGCGCCCGTTTTGACATAAGGAAGACTTAGGATTACGTTGACTTTATCGGTAATTCCACCTACGATCATGGGCATGCCCATTTGTCTGGTAAAGGTGCCGATGTTTTGATTTACTCGGATCGTGGAGCCTTCCCAATACCGGTCCCAGGTGATTTGGTCGTATTGTAGCGCTATGCAAATCTCTCCTTTTGGCATCATCAGCCCATCCAGGGGAGTTTGCGCATGCGTTATCGTGATGATCCCCAAGCTTGCGCAAAGCAAGCCAAGGAATCTGAAATGATTCTTCATCGCTAGTAAGTGTTGAAATAAATTAATAGGAGAAAGCGTAGGCCCATTCAGGAACTTTGCCTTGAATTGGAGCTACGACTCGAAAGTTTGAACCCAAAAGCAAGATCCTACTTGATGATGCCGGGTCACAAGAAAAATTAGCTGTGCTGGGGAGGGGGGCTGTCTAAAATGAAATTAGGACTCAAATACGTTGAAAAAATAAACCCAATTTCTGTAGTAAACTTTGATGAACTCATCCCTTCAAAGGAAAGTAGTCCAGTACCTAGGTAGTCTTTGGCAAACTGCATCCCCAAATTGCTCGTCTCTTGGTCTTGAGGAAGTTGATCTTCCGCAAGGGCGGAAATCCATTTTTTGACGGTCACATCCAGCACTTGTCTGGCTGTATCTGGCACATAGACCACTTGCAAAGTATCATTTTGATAACGCTGCTTGATGGCTCGGTAATAGTTGCCTTCCAATTCAAAACGGGTGTTGGTGGCTTGAAAATCCTCCTGATTGGCCAAATAAGGAGCATTCAAGGGTATTTCAAGAATTTGCTCTTCCAGCTGTACTTGCTGCTCCCCATAGATTTGATCCATCCAGTTTTGCTCTAAGGATACATTGGCGGAGAGGTACACCGCATAGTATCCAAAGTGAAAGAGGACAAAGCAAAAAAGGAGCGCTATGGCAGCAGCGTTTTTCAATTCGGAGATTGTTTAACCAAAAATTGAAAGAATCTAGGTTAAAAACAATATTTAGTCACAAGTTTATCTCAAAACGGGTCCTACTCAATGATCCGAAGCACAAAACTCAATCCCAAAAAGATCAGTGTGGCAACGCCATACACCTGTATGACCTTGAGTCGGTTGAAGCGGTCCAAAAACCAGAGTACGAGCACCGGACGGATCAGTCCAAGAATCAGCAGGACACTTGATCCCAAGATTAAACCCTGGGCGATTATTTGAAGTACTTCTAGCATGCCTCAAAACTAAAAAAAGGAACAGCCTCCGCCATTCCTTAGAATTTGATATTGAAAATCTTATTTCTTACGCTTGATTTCTTTCATTTCGTATCCTTCAATCGTATCGTCGATTTCGATATTGTTGTAGTTTTTGATTGAAATACCACATTCGTAGCCAGCTTTGACCTCCGAAACATCGTCCTTGAATCGCTTCAACTGGTCAATCTCACCTTCATGGATTACAATACCTGCACGGATGATTCGGATTTTATTTTTTCTAGTGATAAAGCCATCCGTCACATACGAACCTGCAACTGTACCCACTTTTGTGATTTTGAACACCTCACGAACGGTGATGTTACCCGTGATGATTTCTTCATATTCTGGCTCAAGCATCCCTTCGATCGCATCCTTAATTTGATTGATTGCATCGTAGATGATGGAATAGTGTCTAATCTCAATCTCTTCTTGTTCAGCAAGCTTTTTCGCATTGGAAGAAGGACGAACCTGGAAACCAATAATGATCGCATCCGAAGCTGAAGCAAGCAATACATCCGATTCAGAAATCTGGCCCACCCCTTTGTGGATGATACTTACCTTGACTTCATCTTTGGATAGCTTGAGCAAGGAATCCGAAAGTGCTTCCACTGAACCATCCACGTCACCTTTGATGATGATGTTGAGTTCCTTGAAACTTCCGATAGCCAGTCGACGACCGATTTCGTCCAAGGTGATGTGCTTCTTGGTACGTAAACTTTGTTCGCGCTGGATTTGCTCTCTGGAATTGGCAATCTCTCTAGCCTCTCGTTCTGTATCGTATACCTTAATTGTATCTCCTGCTTGTGGAGCACCACTCAAGCCCAACATCTGTACTGGAGTAGATGGGCCCGCTTCTTTCAGCTTGTTCCCTTTGTGATCAAACATTGCCTTTACTCGGCCATAGTGCTGACCAGCAAGCAAGACATCACCTATTCTCAAGGTACCTGCCTGCACCATGACAGTAGAAACATATCCCCTACCTTTATCCAAGGAAGCTTCAATTACAGTTCCCACTGCATTTTTGTCCGGATTGGCTTTCAATTCCAAGATTTCTGATTCAAGAAGGACTTTTTCTAAAAGTTCATCTATTCCTTGACCTGTCTTCGCTGAAATCTCTTGAGACTGGTATTTTCCTCCCCAATCTTCAACCAACAAGTTCATGTTGGCCAGCTCTTCTTTGATTTTCTCAGGGCGAGCATTGGGTTTATCCACCTTGTTGATGGCAAAGATCATCGGCACGCCAGCTACTTGAGCGTGGTTGATTGCTTCTTTGGTTTGAGGCATGATGCTATCGTCTGCTGCAATCACAATGATTGCGACGTCCGTAATTTTAGCACCACGAGCTCTCATTGCAGTAAAGGCCTCGTGACCCGGGGTATCTAGGAAGGCGATTTTATGGCCTGTTTTGGTTCGTACATCGTATGCTCCGATGTGCTGCGTAATCCCTCCAGCTTCTGCGGCGGTTACTTTTGACATGCGAATAAAATCTAGCAAAGACGTTTTACCATGATCGACGTGTCCCATAATGGTGACAATAGGCGCTCTTTCTAGGAGTTCTTCATCAGTATCAGGCGCCTCTTCTTCCATCTCATCTTCGATGGATTTAGTAAATTCAACATCGAAGCCAAATTCATCGGCAATGATGGTGATGGCTTCTGCATCTAGGCGTTGATTGATAGACACAAACATTCCTAGTGACAAGCAGGCAGATATAATTTGGTTGACCGACACATCCAAAAGCGCTGCCAAGTCATTGGCAGAGATGAATTCGGTTACTTTCAAGATTTTTACCTCATCGCCATCAATTTCTACATCACGATCGCGTTCGGCACGCTTGTCACGTCTAGACTTGGTTTTTCCACCAGGCTTATTGCCTTGAAGTCTAGCAAGTGTTTGCTTGATTTGATCTTGAATTTCTTTAGGCGTTGGTTCCGCCTTTTGGATTCGCTGCTGAGGACTACCTCCAGCTGGACGAGGCTGGCCAGGTCTTGAAGGCTGATTTGGTCTCGCACCTCTTTGTTCCTGAGGACGATTTTGAGGGTTTGGAGCTTGGCCTGCAGGGTTTGGTGCTCCTGGCTTACTATCAATTCGTTTTCTAGGTCGTTTTTTATCCTTCCCTCTCTCATCGGAAGAAGCTACGGGGCCTCCTTTTTTCTTTGTTCTATCAGCAGGAAGCTCAATTTTACCAAGTACAGTAAGTCCTTTTAGCGAGTCCGCTTTGGCAGAGATAAGTTCTTCAGGAACCACCTCTACTGCTGGACTTGGACTAGGGACATCCACTACCTTAGGGGCAGGTGGAGGGGTAGGTGCGGTT
This sequence comes from uncultured Limnohabitans sp., assembly GCA_964587015.1. GTDB lineage: Bacteria > Bacteroidota > Bacteroidia > Cytophagales > Cyclobacteriaceae > Algoriphagus. The sequence goes on along the minus strand of CAZPKI010000122.1, from coordinate 475 downwards.
GGTGGAGTAGAAACTACTGGAGCAACTGGCTCAGGTTTTTTCTCTTCTTGCTTTGGTGCTGGAGCTGGTTTCGGCTGAGGGGCTGGCGGGGTTGGTGCAGGCTTTTTGGAAAGATCTACCTTCCCTAAAACGCGAATCCCTTCTAATTTTGGTGCTTCAGAAGTTATTTTCTCTACCACTGGCTCTGGAGCTTTCGCTACAGGCGCTGGGGCAGCTTGCGGCTCTTGAACGGGTGCAGGCACAGGAGTTGGTTCTACAACTTTTTCCTGCTTCGGCAAATCCTGCTCCGATGCTATAGGCTCATGACGCTTTCCAATGGAAAGATGGGAAGCCTCTTCCTTTTCAAGAGCAGAGGACTTAAATTCCTTTTCCAACATGGATACTTGATCCAATGTGATCTTGGAATTGGGGTTGTTCTCTACCTCATAGCCCTTTTTAGCCAAGGACTCAACGATGGTTGCCGTACCCACGTTGA
>CAZPKI010000121.1:0-5754 GCA_964587015.1 uncultured Limnohabitans sp. | reverse complement strand
GTGGATAAACTGGTACATTTTGTTGTAGCCCAACTTCACTGAACTAGCCTTATTGAAGGAGTAGCGGAGTGAGGCGCGAGGCGCAAGCCCATCGTACGTTTGGATGACTTCGTCTTTGGCATAGTCCGTCTCCCCAATGGCCGATCCATCGGAGACAGGGCGGCCTTCTTGGTAGCTACGTACGGTACGCGCACCAAGGTATTGATAGAAGTCGTAGCGAAGTCCGTAGGTAAGTCCAATTTTTTCACCAAGCTCTAGCTCGTGCTGGAAGTGGGCAGCCATCTCTCGACCAAATTCATTTTGTACCTTTTTTGGGAGGATGTCTTGTTCGGTTCCGCTAGGTATGAGCTCTCCTGGTTGCACACTTACCTGCTTAAATTCCGCTCCTGCCGTGATGGTTTGGGTAGGACTTAAGCTGTAGGTAAAAAAGGTTCTCCCTCCCATGTCCTTGATGTTGGAGTTGATTTCAAAGTTGTTGAGCCCCGATTGGTTGAAGATGCCGTAGTCATAAAGGGAGTAAAAGCCGAGGGTTTCTAGTTTGAGTTTTTCACTCAACTTGCTTTTCCATTGCAAGGAATGGGCATTGTTTTGCCAAGAGATGGTCGTGTCTGAGGCAAAAGCAAAATCATCGTAACTCGTGTAGTAGCTGTAGGTAAACTCGTTGTTTTCAGAAAGCGGGGCACTAACCACCACATTGCCATCGTAAAAATTAGCATTGGAGTTATTCAGCGTGGTATTGCTTAGGGATTGCAACAGCCAGTTGATGTAGGAGATTCGGAATCCCCCCAGGATGGATACCTTATCCTTGATGACGGGTCCATTAAGGGAGAGTTTCCCGGAGAAGTTGCTCGCCATGAAGTCTCCTCCCCATTTGGATGTGCTACCTGCTTTTGGGAGAATGTCCAAAATAGCTGAGCTTCTACCCCCAAATCGGGAAGGAACCACTGCCTTGTAGAGGGTGACGTCATTGACCATGTCTGGATTGAAGGCCGTGAAGAGGCCAAACATGTGCGAAGGATTGTAGATGGGAGCTCCTGCAAATTGGATGAGGTTTTGATCAACACCTCCTCCGCGAACGTTGAGGCCAGAGGAAGCTTCCCCCACTTGACTGACACCTGGAAGCGTAGCAAGTGAGCGTACAATGTCGATTTCTCCCATAAATGGAGGTAATTCCCGCATGGTGTTTACGCTAAGCGTGACCGCCCCCATATTGGTAGACCGGATATTCTTCTCCGGATCACTGCCGTAGATGACTACGTCGTCCAGCGTGAAATCCTCTTGAAGCATGCGGATGGTGATCCGTCCATCGCCTACGGCCGTGATGGGATAAATCTTGGTTTCGTAGCCTACGTAGCGAAACTCCAGCGTATACTCTGCACGAGACACCTCAAACTCAAAACTTCCGTTTGCATCCGTAATTCGAGTCAGGTCAAGTTCGGGAATCCGGACAGTAGCACCCACTAGTGCCTCTCCGGTGATTTCGTCTGTGATCCTCCCCGAAAGCTTGATGCCTTTGAGTTGACCGATATCACGACCAATCACTTCCCGCTTCACCGAGGGAGTTTGGGCCCAGACTGCCGTAAGCCCAAAAAATAAAAAGATAAGTAGGTATATTTTTTTCATGAGGATAGGCTTAGATCGCATCTGGGTCAAACTTGTACAATTCCATCGGCAAGGATCCACTTACGGATTCCTCGGGTGCACGGAGAAAATAAATGGATCCATTGAACTGGAAGTGGCCGCTGTTGATGCTCTGAGGGAAGCCAATGATTGGATTTTTTGCTTTCCAGGTGAGGGTCTCAAGGTTCAGTTCCCAGAGCTCTTGGGTCGCTCTAAATAGTCCCAAGTAGGCTTTTGAACCGATGACTTCTACGATGGGATACCCTTGTCCTTTGTTACCTGGATAGGTCGTAAGTAGCTGCCAGCTGTCTAGTGGGGGATTATACTCCCATACCTGTCCATTGCTTCCCAAGACGATCACTCGATTAGCTCGGGCAAAAGCTGCGGCGTTGCGTCCCAGAGCGAGTGGGGCATTGCTTTTGGTGGACCAAGTCCGCTGCACTGGGTCATAGGCACGTACCATAAGGGCGGCACCGTCCAATCCTCCAAACAGAAGTAAGCCGCCTCCCCAGTCTACGGCCAATGCATCACGGGAGTTGAAAGGGAGGTCAGCTAGGCGCTCAAAACTGCTTCCATTGATTTTCCAAAAGCTGCGGTCGTATATAAACTGATCGCGAGCGGGCTCCAAAGCACCAGCACCTAGGTAGTTGGCGGTAGCAAAGGCAAATCGACGTTTATTGCCAGAAAAATTCACTTCCGACCAGGTGCCAGAAGCTGGATTGAAGCGCTGGAATCCAGCGTAATTGTCTCCAAATTTAATTCTTCCAAGCCCTACATGGAATCCAGAGCTGTTTGAAAAATAGTTGTTGTCATAAATCCGAAGGTTGCCCGGAAAGTCGGATACTTTGCTGTATTTTCCTGCTTGGTACTCAAATGGAGTGGAGATCGTGTACTCTTTATTTTGGATGAGCAACTTGATGGGCACCAGTACTTGTCCAGTTGCAGGGGGGATTTTTACCGTGAGTTTGGATTCAAAAACATTTTTGATCACTTGAGCCTGCTGGCTACCGAAGAAGACTTGTGTGCCTTCTGGAAAATTCTTGCCTTCGATGATTAATTCATTTCCGGCTGAGGAATAGACGGGAGAAAAACTTGCAATCGCGGGGGTCAATGTTTTTAATTCCACAGCCTGCCCCTCCAAGCGTTGACCATCTACCTCAGCGAAGGCTTTTACAAAGTAGGTTTGCCCAATTTTAAACCCACTTTTTTCTCCAATAAATCGTCCAGGCTCTTTTTTTTCTCCCAAGGATAGTAGGATGGGGCTGGAAAAGGAGGCGTCGGTAGAAAAGACAAAGCCATGCTCATCGGCAAAAACTTCTCGATTGGTCAGGAGTCTACCTGACACGCGTAGTTTATCGCCACCCACAAATAGGATATCTTCGGTGGATACGAGAACTGGTGTGCTCTCTTCCTCAGCACAAGACCAGGAGGCGAACAGCATAAAAAAAACAAATGCAGCACGTATTTTTTGCATGGGATAGTGGTCTAGTCAACTAACAAAAATAGGACTTTAAAGAGCAGGAACAATTATTTAGGAGTTTTGTAAAATAAATAGAGTTAGAAAAGAGCGAATTTTTGTTAATGACCTAATAAAAATCCAGAAATCAAGTTCTTATAATCCACCGAATAACTGCTGTCTTCAATTTTTAGGAGCAGTTCTATGGGTAGAACGCTTGGTAAAGGCTCCGAAAAAGTAAAGCCAACTACTTCTCGATGCACAGGTTTGGAAGCATGGTCTCGAATGAGCACTCGAGTGCCTGGATAAAGGCCATTGTCATTTGCGCATTGGAAAAAATCCCGCATTTGCCTTGGAGGCAAAATAACCCAGAAAGAACCTGATGGTGCAAGGAGTTGACTGGCCTTGTGTAAAAGCTCCTCAAAGGACAAGCTGTGCGTGTGCAGGGCTAGGTTTCTCTTGGGGTCACTAGCGGGGAGGTGATCCGAAAAAAAGGGAGGGTTGCTGACTAGCAGATCAAAGTGTTCCACCATTGGAAAATCTTGAAACCTACCTTGCATCACAGTTAATCGTTCCGAGAACGGGCTCTGTTCGCAATTTTCCCTTGCCTGTGCCGCCGCCTCTGCATCAATTTCCAGTGCAGTAATTTGTGCTTCAGGGAAGCGTTGGGCAAGCATCAAGGCAATTACTCCAGTGCCTGTGCCGATATCTAGAATTTTTTTGGGAGAATGGCTTTGTGCAAGACTTCCCAGCAAAACCGCATCAGTACTGATTTTCATGGCACAGCGGTCTTGCTCCACCCGAAATTGCTGAAATTGAAACCAGCTGTTGGCCATTAGGTACGGGCACGGTTGAATAGGCGGGTACGGAATCGAGGCTTGTCGTCCATGATATTAAATTCGTCCTCAGAGACACGCTTCACACTTTCTATGGTGTAAAAGGCCTTTTCATCCAACTGCTTTACTCGGGAGATAAACTCTGGCAGCTGGTCCCGCTTCATGACTGTAAACAAAAGGTTGACCTTACCGTAGCGGCCTTCTGCATCCACGCTCGTGAAGCGGTAGTTTTTTTCTTTCATAAACTCAAGTAAGACGGGTAGGGAGTTTGGTGTAATTACCCGAACCAATACTCGTCCTAAAGCCAATTTTTCATCCAAGGTCATGCCCACGTAATTTCCCATGGCAAAGCCCCCTGCATAAGCCAAGTAGGATAGAGGATTGTCTATATTTTGGAAAATTTGTCCAATTGCCAAGAGCCAAATCAAAGCTTCAAAAAAGCCCAAAATGGGAACGATATTTTTCTTACCGTTCATCATAAACATAAAGCGCAGCGTATTGATCGAGACATCTGCCACTCGTGCCATAAAGATCAGCAAAGGCATGATCAGGTAGTCGAATAGGGATTCGGAGATGCCGAGGGTCTGGATTATATCTTGCATGGAATCTAGAAATGGATAGCACAAAAATACCGCTTTCTTTGCAGAGGCAGGCAGAAAATAGCAAAGAATCTAGCCTTAGATTTTTTGGTCTCTACCTGCAGGGATACCCAAAATCAAAAACTGCAAGGTCATGGACAAGAGAATCCAAATCAAAAGGTTCCAATTGCCAAATATATCCAAGCAAATGCCAAAAACGAGGGGTCCTAGGGCGGCTAAGATATAACCTGCGGACTGCACCATTCCAGAAAGCCTAGAGGTGGTCAAGGCCTCTGCTGTTCGCATAGAAATCAAGGTGTAGGCGATGCTCAAGCTTGCACCGCTACCGATTCCGATCACCGTCAGGGCTGCGAAAGTGAGGATCTCGTGGTGGATAAAGAGTGCGGTATAGCCGATCAGGTAGCCTATGCCTACGACCAGAATCACGCCAGATTGTTGCCGCAGGCGCATCAGCAGGTTGGGGGCAAAGAAAGTGCCGATCAAAGAGATCAATTGCATGTAGAAGAGCGAAATTCCCGCATTTACCGGAGTCATCCCCCGAGCAATCAATAGGTCGGGCAGCCAGGTGATCATCGTAAAGTACATCACCGATTGGGCCCCCATAAATCCAGTTACCTGCCAGGCGAGTCGGGATTTCCATACATTTTTTCCTGCCAGCTGCTCGGCATTGCCCTCGGATTTGGGAGGAGATAGCTGTGGAATCCAGGCAATAAGCGCCAGGGCCATTAAGCCGACCCAGGAAAGAAGGGCTCCTCTCCATCCCCATCCAAGCCCTTCTGCTAAGGGCACGCTAATTCCCGAAGCGATTGCAGCAAAGAGAGACATGCCCGTGGAGAGGAGTGCTGTCATGAGTCCGATTTTTTCGGGGATGTAGGCTTTGAAAAAGGGGATCATCAACACATTGGCTGTCACAATGCCTATTCCAGTCAAGGCGGTGCCTAGGTAAAGTAAGGCAATCCCGCCTTGCACTCGGATGACCACGCCTAGGGTAAGCAGGAGTATTCCAAGAAATATGGCTTTTCCTAGGCCCAGCTTCTTCCCAATACTAGGAGCAAACAATGAAAAAAGGGCAAAGGTAATTAGGCTTAGGGTAGTCAGAAATCCTGCCGCCCCATTGGATATTCCCAGGTCCTCCCGAATAAAAGGAATGAGTGGCCCTACTGAAGCAATGGAGGTGCGCAGGTTGATCGAGATCAAGATCACACCGAGTATAAGTAAGGCGCGGTAAGAGGATTTGGGCAAG
>CAZPKI010000120.1:0-5767 GCA_964587015.1 uncultured Limnohabitans sp. | reverse complement strand
CCTTTTCAGAATATAAACCCAAATATAACTTTAGAGATTAAAAGTTCTTTTTCAAATTCTATTCTTCGGCCAATTTAAATCGGACAAGTCCTTTTTGAATTTTATGTTGAAAAACTCAAAATTAAATTTGGCAGCAGAACACTTTCACAAAGGAAATAGATTTTATACAAAATTGCAAATTGAAAAAATAATTTTGGAATATTTTAAACAATCTATAATTTCATGCATCCTTTATTAAAAATCATCTAAATCACACACCAAAAAATGGACAAAATTTTAGATATCGATAATGTTGACCTAAAGATTATCTCCTTGCTCAATGAAGATGCAAAGACTCCATACACAGAAATTGCTAAAAAAGTATTCGTTTCTTCCGGTACAGTCCATGTGCGGATGAAGAAATTGGAGGATATGGGCGTCGTAAAAAGTGCAACTCTAAATATTGATTTCTCCAAGCTAGGCTACGATATATCTGCATTCTTGGGGATCTACCTTGAGAAAAGCTCACTGTATGATACCGTGATTGAAAAATTGAAAGGAATTACTGAGGTAGTCAGTGCTTATTACACTACTGGAAATTATTCCATTTTTGCTAAAATCATCTGTAGAGACACCAATCACCTCCGTCTTGTGCTGGATAAAATCCAAAAAGTAGATGGCATTGACCGAACAGAAACTTTAATTGTCTTGGAAGAAAGTATTAATAGACCAATCTCGTTTTTTGACAAGGAGAAATAATTCTATTTAGATTAAATCTAGATAAATAAGGACGCGAACGCCTTTAATTTTACGGAAAAATGTGAAGCAAAAACTTCACATTTTTTTTTGCCCCTAGTCAACTGATTTTTAGTAGTTTGGGAACATCACTCGCTAAAATACCAGGAATCCCAAATGATTTTTAATGGGCCCACGAACATATTTTTTTGTTTGAATGTTGTACTTTTGCGATCAAACTATAATTAGTCTAAACAACTCAGTTCATGAGCAAAGACAACCAAATCTTAGAAGACCTCAACTCGAAAGAATACGAGCATGGATGGTCTGTTAATTTCGAAACAGATGAGGCCCCAATTGGCCTAAATGAAGATATAATTCGATGGATTTCAACTAAAAAAGAAGAGCCTAGTTGGTTGCTGGATTGGAGATTAAAGGCATTCAAAATCTGGCAAGGTATGACCGAGCCTACTTGGGCCAATGTCAATTACCTAAAGATGGATTTACAGGCTTTGCGCTATTACTCTGCTCCCAAGCAAAATAAAAAGCCGAAAAATATAAACGAGGTAGATCCGGAGTTAATTGCGATTTACGAAAGATTAGGAATTTCGCTCAACGAACAGAAAAGGCTTCAAGGGATTGCGATTGATGTAGTGCTTGATTCTGTATCTGTAGCCACTACTTTTAAAGAAACTTTAGGTAAACTCGGAATCATTTTTTGCTCCTTTAGTGAGGCAGTAAAAGAACATCCAGAGTTGATTCAAAAATACTTAGGCTCCGTAGTTCCGATGACGGACAACTACTATGCTGCATTAAATGCCGCTGTATTTTCGGATGGCTCGTTTTGTTACATCCCCAAAGGGGTGCGTTGTCCCATGGAATTGTCTACCTATTTCCGGATTAATGCAGCAAACACGGGCCAATTTGAGCGTACGCTGATTGTAGCGGATGATTCATCTTATGTATCTTACCTGGAAGGTTGTACCGCTCCTCAACGTGACGAAAATCAACTGCATGCTGCCGTAGTAGAGATCTATGCTGGAGCACATGCAGAAGTCAAATACTCCACTGTCCAGAACTGGTTTCCAGGTGACAAAGATGGAAAAGGCGGGATCTATAATTTTGTAACCAAGCGTGGAATTTGTGCAGGTGACCACTCCAAGATTTCTTGGACACAAGTGGAAACTGGTTCGGCCGTAACTTGGAAATACCCTTCTTGCATTCTCAAGGGAGATTATTCGATAGGTGAATTTTATTCTGTGGCAGTTACCAACAACTACCAACAAGCAGATACAGGAACTAAAATGATCCATATTGGTAAAAACACCAAATCAAGGATTGTATCCAAAGGTATTTCTGCTGGTAAATCTCAAAACTCCTACCGAGGACAGGTGCAGGTGATGAAGCGGGCACACAATGCACGTAACTTCTCCCAATGTGACTCCCTTTTGATGGGTAACCAATGTGGAGCCCATACCTTCCCTTACATCGATATTGCCAATCCTTCCGCCAAGGTGGAACACGAAGCTACCACTTCAAAAATCGGTGAGGATCAAATCTTCTATTGCAACCAACGTGGCATTGCCACTGAAGATGCGGTAGCCTTGATTGTGAATGGCTATGCCAAAGAGGTATTGAACCAGCTCCCGATGGAGTTTGCCGTGGAAGCTCAGAAATTATTAGCACTTACACTTGAGGGTTCGGTAGGTTAATCTCGCCAAAAATCAAACGCATACCTTAGAATAACTAGCTCATGCTTTCTATAAAAAATCTACATGCCTCCATTGAAGGCACTCCTATCCTTAGAGGGATCAACCTTGAAGTAAAAGCAGGCGAGGTCCATGCCATCATGGGTCCCAATGGCTCGGGTAAATCTACCCTAGCCTCCGTACTTGCGGGAAGAGAAGAATACGAAGTCACCGAAGGAGAAGTAATCTTTCAAGGCAAAGAACTCCTTGACCTCTCCCCGGAAGACCGCGCTCGTGAAGGTGTATTTTTGGCTTTCCAGTATCCAATTGAAATTCCTGGGGTTTCAACGACCAATTTCTTGCGAACAGCGCTAAACCAGGTTAGAGAATACCGAGGCCAAGAACCATTAGATGCTGTCAAATTTCTTTCGTTGATGAAAGAAAAAATGGCCTTGGTGGAAATAGATCAAAAATTATTGAGCCGCTCTTTAAATGAAGGCTTCTCCGGTGGAGAGAAAAAGCGAAATGAGATTTTCCAAATGGCGATGCTGAATCCGGTACTCTCCATTTTGGATGAAACTGATTCTGGTTTGGACATTGATGCGCTTCGAATCGTATCCAATGGTGTTAATAAGTTGAAATCTGATACGACTGCAACCATTGTAGTTACTCACTACCAACGCCTTCTCGACTACATCGTCCCCGATTTTGTACACGTCCTTTACAAAGGAAGAATTGTCAAGTCAGGCACGAAGGAGCTTGCCCTCGAACTCGAAGAAAAAGGCTACGATTGGATCAAAGAAGAAGTTGATTCTACTGCCACCGTCTGATCCCAACCGCCACACACATGAGTACCTTGACCCAACAGGAATTAGTTCTTGGTCTTTTTGAAGCAGCACCGGCTACTTTTCTTTCTTTGCGCCAACTGGGTAAGGAAAGTTTTTATGCCCAGGGAATGCCAGCTCTCAAATCCGAAGAATATAAATTCACCCCAATAGCCAAGAAATTGGAGAGCGGCTTGACTGATTTTACTCCAGCCAAACCGGTAAAAATTAGCGCCGATCAGGTTAAATCGGCTGTATTTGCTGGTTTTGAAGGAGTAGTCTTGGTTTTTTCCAATGGCCAGTATTTGCCTGAACTATCCAATTCAACGGAAGGTCTTACTGTAAATCTACTTTCTAAGACTGAAAACACCCCTCTAGGAAGTATTGCCAAAGCGGATAAGGATCCGTTCACTGCCTTAAATCAGGCGACTTTCACCGACGGACTACACCTTTCCATTGACAACAAGAAGGTAATTGAGTCTCCGATTTTATTACTCCAATTTCACCAAGCTCAGGGAGGACAAGTGATTTCTCCACGGATTTGGATTGAGGCAGGGGATTTTTCAAAAGCCACCTTTATCGATTACCAGGTATCCTCGGGTGATGCTCCCTATTTTGTAAATAAGGTAGTAGAAATCAAAGGTGGGATTCATGCGGACATTACCTACCACAGCTTACAAGAAGAAAGCAACCAAGTGATTGAGGTAAGCAATGTAGTGACGGATATCCAACAGGATTCCCAGTTTACTTCTACGCAAATCACCCTTTCTGGGGATATGGTGCGTAATAACCTGACCTTAAACTTATTGGGTAGCAACTCTGTAGGCAACATGTATGGCCTCTATCTGCTACATGGCAAATCCCATGTAGACAACCATACCAACGTAGACCATACGATCCCCCATGCGGAATCGAATGAACTTTACAAAGGCATTTTGGCAGACCAAAGCCGCGGCGTTTTTAATGGTAAAATTTTTGTTCGTCAAATTGCTCAAAAGACGAATGCCTTCCAGCAAAACAATAACATCCTGCTTTCGGATGATGCGATCATCAATACCAAACCTCAACTTGAAATTTGGGCAGATGACGTGAAGTGCTCTCACGGATGTACTGTAGGACAGCTCGATGAAGAAGCCCTATTTTATCTCCAGGCAAGAGGAATCGACAAAATCACAGCAAGAGGACTATTGCTGTATGCTTTTGCAGGTGAGGTGCTTGACAAAATCGAGGAAGATAGCCTTCGCAATTACATTGTAAATCAAATCCAAAAGCGACTCGGAAGTAATTTCTAAGCCATGTCCATCCAAGTCAATTCCATCAGGAGCCTTTTCCCCATACTTCACCAAGAGGTAAACGGGAATCCCTTGATTTATTTGGACAATGCTGCCACCACTCAAAAACCACAGGCAGTACTGGATGCACTTACCCACTACTACGAGAAGGACAATTCCAATATCCACCGAGGTGCGCATACCTTGGCAGATCGTGCTACAAGACAGTTTGAGGAGACCCGCGAAAGCGTCAAAGCATATATTGGGGCTCGAGAATCAGCAGAAATCATTTTTACCCGAGGTACTACCGAAAGCATTAACCTAGTAGCCAAAACCTTCGGTACTAAATTCATTCAAAAAGGAGATGAAATACTAATTTCCACGCTTGAGCATCACAGCAACATTGTGCCTTGGCAGATGCTTTGTGAACATACTGGTGCCATCCTCAAGATCATCCCAATTACGGATGCGGGGGAACTGGTGTGGGAAGAATTTGAAAAATTGCTCAGCTCAAAAACCAAATTGGTCAGTATCGTCCATGCATCCAATGCGCTCGGCACCATCAATCCTGCAAAAAAAATCATCGATGCGGCCCATGCCGTAGGAGCAAAAGTGTTACTGGACGGTGCACAGTCTACTTCTCATTTGGAGGTCGATGTACAAGCACTCGATTGTGATTTTCTTGCTTTTTCTGCACACAAACTCTATGGCCCAACTGGATTAGGAGTTCTGTACGGCAAACGAGAACTCCTAGAAGCCATGCCCCCCTTCCTTGGAGGTGGGGAGATGATTCGTGAGGTGACTTTTGAGAAAACTACCTACAATACCATTCCTTTCAAGTTTGAAGCAGGTACCCCAAGTATTGCTGAAGTGATCGCATTTAAGCCTGCGCTGGATTTCATTACATCGACAGGCAAGGCAAACATTCACCACCATGAGAATGACTTACTGCAGTACGCAGTAGAATTGCTTCAGGATGTCAAAGGAGTCATCCCTGTTGGAACTGCTGCTGAAAAAATAGCCGTCTTCTCCTTCAATATTAGACACATGCACCCCTTCGATGTGGGACAGTTGCTCGATGCCAAAGGTATTGCCGTTCGCACTGGTCACCATTGCACCCAGCCTTTGATGCAGCGATTGGGATTAGAAGGTACCGTACGTGCCTCCTTTGCAGGATACAATACCCGAGCTGAAGTAGAAATATTTGCCCAAGCGGTAGCCAAAATTGCTAGCCTTAAGAATAAATGAGCACGATAGCAGACATACAGAA
>CAZPKI010000119.1:0-5811 GCA_964587015.1 uncultured Limnohabitans sp. | reverse complement strand
TTCTAAATTTTTCTTTCGATCTAATTCCTTCAATTCAAAATAGATGCTTCTATTGTCATAGAAACGATCCATTAATGCATTAAAACTAGCCCAAAGGTTTTTACTTTGCGCCAAAGGCACAGGTCCAATAGTCTTCCAAGTTTCTTGAATAGCTTTTACAGCAGACATACTCAAGGTAGTTTCCTCTCCATCTACCAGCTCCCTCAACTTATTGAGTAATTCGGTTTTGGACTGTAAATTTTTCTCCTTCTGTCTATCTGCTTCTTTGCGGATTGAACTTAATTGATGGCGGAAATCATTAAAGAGCGCATTAAATTCCTTATCCACTTCTGATCCTCTGAAAGAAAAATCATCTGCAGATCCGCCCTCTCCTAAAAATTGCTGCAAAGCTTCTTCACGCCCCTTTACAAATAGCTCCTCAAATGCAGCCTTGAGCTCATTCACAAACTTATCTAGTTTGACAGAAACCCCCTGACTTAATTTCTCTTTGAGCAAATCAAGCAAATCATCTTTAGATAAACCAGATAAATCGATTGGTGCTTGTTCTTCTTCTACAATTGATTCACTCACCTCTGAACTACTCTCCAAAAGAATTGAGATGGAATCAGTCTGCTCCTCTTCTACCTTCGTTACCTCAACATCTTCTTGAACCAGAGGTTCTGCAAGAGTTTCTAACACTTCCACAGGTGCTACCTGATCTAGTGAATCCGTAACTTGAGTTTGTTCCGCAACAATCTTTTTACCTTTCGTCCCTTTCTTTGGGGTCTCGGTCACCTTGTCTTCTTCAGACAGTTCTTTACTTTTCTTAGCCATAAAAAACAATACGTATACTTAAATATGGGCAAATGTAGGCATTTTGCCTAATTTAATCGTGGGTCAATTGGATAATTTGATTGAATTTCAAAGTCTCCTCCCATACTTTTCATGAGAGATCTCCACAGCTGATCGGAAGAATTGGCGAAAAGTTCCTGAGACAAAGGGTCAGAATAGACAATCCAGGATTGTGCCGATAGCTCCGCATTAAGTTGTCCAGGACTCCAGCCACTGTATCCTATAAAGAAACGTACTTGACTCAAGTTCAATTTTTTTGAATTAATGAGTTGAATTAATTCGGAAAAATCCCCTCCCCACCAAACATCATTCCCCAAAGGTTTGCTCTCCTCCATCAGTTGAACACCAAAATAAACAAAATGAAGCGTATTTTGCTCCACCGGGCCACCCACAAAAACCTCGGCATCCAAAAAATCTAACTCACTTACCAAATCACCTAAGCTCAAAATAGAGGGCTTATTCATCACAAAACCAACACTACCAATCCTCTCCTCATGCTCACAAAGCAAGATCACAGCTCTGCTAAAATTATCATCTGTCAAAAAGGGTTCTGAAAGTAATAAATCTCCAGCTTGCGGATTCCGATTCCTATGCTCCTTCATGTAGAAAAGTAGTTTAAGATTCCTTAAATTTAATTTTTGATTGCTAAATGCCAAGTTTTGGCCCTTTAAAAGTTTTCTTCCAAACGAAATTATCCATGATACTTGCAGATATTAGAAAGGATTATACCCTAAAGTCATTAGAAATTCAGGATGTGGATAGCGATCCTCTCCTGCAGTTTCGATGCTGGATAGAAGAGGCTATTCAAGCAGAAGCCCTAGAAGTGAACGCAATGTGTCTCTCCACGATCTCAGAAGATGGTTTTCCAAATGCAAGAATTGTACTTCTCAAGGAATTGGATCAAGGGTTTGTGTTTTTTACAAACTATGCCAGTTCAAAAGGAAAGGAATTGGCAGCATCCCCAAAAGCTTCGCTGACCTTTTTCTGGCCAGAAATCGAACGTCAGGTTCGGGTAGTAGGTACAGTGGAAAAAATCAGTGAAAAGGAATCGGATTCCTACTTTTTTTCTAGACCTATTAGTTCACAGATTGGTGCTTGGGCATCTCCTCAAAGTCAAGAAATCTCAGATCGAACAGTAATTGAAGCATCCCAGAAAAGATTGGAAGAAGAGTTTAAAGTAACTCCTATCCAAAGACCCGCTCATTGGGGAGGCTTTAGACTTCTCCCCCATCGGATTGAATTTTGGCAAGGAAGACCTAGCCGCTTGCACGACCGAATTTGCTATGAATTAGAGGGGAACTCTGTATGGAGAAAAGTAAGGTTGGCTCCTTAATTACTTCAGATCAAAAAGATCTGAAACCCCAATAAACCGTTCTACTGTAAATCCTTCTCCATATTTTACCTGAATACGGTGTCCAAACTCCCGTGCCCTAGACTCAATAAATGGTAAAAATTCTGGCGATGAAATGAAGCTCGCAGGCTCCTTACTCTCCGGATTATAGAACTGAGAACCAAAAGCAGCAATACTTGCTACTTTCTGATCCCAATACGCGGAGATATCTACAATAAAGTCTGGCTGAATGTAGTTGTTTTGAATGTAGTGGTACACAAACTTGGGCCTCCAAGGAGCTTGCTTCACCCCTTCATTCCAGGTTTCAATTTTGCTCAAGCCACTCATAAAACAAGCGTTCGTAGCTAAACTAGAACCCTTTCCATGATCTGGATGGCGATCGGATACAGCATTTGCAAGTACAATCTCTGGCTGATACTTACGAATAACTTGGATTAATTTCAGTTGGTGCTCGGTGTCGTCCTGAAAAAATACGTCTTTAAAACCCATATTTTCACGAACTGCAAGTCCCAACAACTTAGCAGCATGTGCAGCTTCTTGAAGTCTAAGTTCCGGAGTTCCTCTGGTGCCCATTTCTCCATGAGTCAAATCGACAATGCCTACTTGGTGGCCCTTAGCTACCTGGGAAGCAATCGTTCCAGAGCAACCTAACTCCGCATCATCTGGATGTGCAGCTAGTACAAGGATGTCTAATTTTAGCATAAGCAGGAAGTTATTTTACACGCAAACTTTGACCTATTCGCAGAATCGAACGGGTAGAAATTCCATTTAGCCTCGTGATTTGAGAGATACTAACTCCATAACGTCTAGAGATTGAACCCAAGTTTTCACCCCGCTTCACTCGATGGTAAGCTGCAGCTCTTGCTTTGGCAATATGACCAAACAATTTCTTGTCAACCACTAATTCTCGTTTAAGGATTTGATTCTGTTCAAAATCAAACACAATTTCGGGGTCAAAGGCTAATCCTCTATAACGCAATTCGTAATGAAGATGTGGTCCAGTACTCCTGCCTGTTGACCCACCTTTACCCAAGAGATCACCCGCAAGTACTTCGTCACCCACCTCCATAACATGCTTGGAAAAGTGTCCATATAAGGTTTCTAGTCCATTCTTGTGACGTACGACGTAATAAAAGCCATAGCCATAGCGATCGAACCCTTTCACCCGGATAATTCCATCAAATGCCGTGTAGACCGCATCTCCAGTATTCAAATCCAAATCCACACCACCATGCATCCTTCCCCAACGAGGACCAAAACGAGAGTTTACTAAAAGATCAGGCAATGGCATTTTCCATGATTCCCCAATTTTTTCATCGTATAGTTTTAAAACTACACTGTCTTTAAGATCCTTGATATCAAAGTTGTAGATATCTACCTTTTGGGTATCCCAGTTCGAAAAGTATTCGAATGCCGTAATCCAAACACTATCTATAAGGATCTGTTCCGCAGTTTGAATGATTTCTTTGGATGGAGCCCAGTCCATGGAAAAAGGATCCTCAGCAATGATCGAACGAATTCGTTCCAAATCTACCGTATTTTGAAAAAGTAGGGAATCTGTTTTACTAGATAGGTTTTGCAGATACCCTACCTGATCAAATTCCCGAAGCTCAATGTTTAACCGTTTCGTACCTGAATTTTCTCCAGAAGGGTTTTTCTTGATGATTTTGGGAAACCCTTGTGTAAGTTCCTTTAAATCAAAGTTTTTCTTCTCATTGGAAGTCTTAGGTACTACCTGCGCAGGCGCCTGCGTCAGCCCCAAGCACATCGCTATTCCAAAAAAAAGTATCTTTATTAAACTCCTCATCAATTGCATTTAGTGGCTTTCAAGAGCTGCTAGGAAACGCTCTGCGTCCAAGGCAGCCATACAACCTGTACCTGCGGCAGTTACAGCTTGTCGGTAAACATTATCCTGTGCATCTCCACAGGCAAAAACCCCTTCAACATTTGTTTTCGTCGTCCCTGGTATGGTTTTAATGTATCCAGCGGCATCCATCGTAATGAATTCCTTGAAAATTTCTGTATTGGGTTGATGACCTATAGCAACAAAGAAGCCAGAAATTGAAATCTCAGAAACTTTTTGTGTTTTTGTGTTCAAAATTCGCATGCCCTTCACTTCGTCCTCACCCAATATCTCTTGCGTCTCGGTATTCCAAAGGATTTCGATTTTCGGATTATTCTTGACACGATTCTGCATAATTTGAGAAGCCCTCATTTCATCGCGACGAATGATCATGTAAACTTTCGAACAAATGTTCGCTAAGTAAGAGGCTTCCTCACAAGCCGTGTCGCCTGCGCCAACAATGGCTACTTCCTGTCCTCTGAAGAAAAAGCCGTCACAAACAGCACAAGCAGAAACACCTCTTCCATTGAGGCGAGTTTCACTCTCGAGTCCCAACCACTTTGCAGATGCTCCTGTGCTAATGAGTACTGTCTCTGCTAGGATGGTCTTTTGATCATCCACTATTACGCGATGTGGACGAGCACTAAAGTCAACTTTGGTCACTAATCCATACCGAACTTGCGTACCAAATCGTTCGGCCTGTTTTCTAAAATCTTCCATCATCTCAGGTCCCATAACACCCTCGGGATAACCTGGATAGTTCTCTACATCCGTAGTGATTGTCAATTGACCTCCAGGCTGGCCTCCAGTGTACAAAACTGGCGACATTCCAGCACGTGCAGCGTAGATGGCTGCGGTGTAGCCAGCAGGTCCAGATCCAATGATTAATACTTTTACCTGTTCGATTTCTTGGTTCATTTTAGTAGCGTATTGGGCCCAATGGTGAATTAAATAGCAAGAGTAATTTCTAGCAACTAATGCTTTGGTAAACTCAAAATTGAATTATTTTGAAATAAAAAAGGGGGCAAAGGCCCCCTTCTAATTGTCTATCCTAAATATGGTTTGAGGGTTTTGCTACGAGAGGTATGCCTCAACCTTCGAATTGCTTTTTCTTTAATCTGTCTTACTCTTTCTCGAGTAAGGTTGAATTTCTCACCAATTTCCTCTAAAGTCATGGCATGCTCTCCATTCAATCCAAAATAAAGGGTAATGACATCAGCTTCTCTAGAGGTTAAGGTGGATAAAGCACGCTGTACCTCCTTCCGTAAGGAATCGGTCATTAGCCCATCATCAGGCTTTTCGTCTCCATCATTCTCTAATACATCAAGAAGACTGTTTTCTTCACCTTGAACAAACGGAGCGTCCATGGAAACATGGCGGCCAGATATTTTCATGGTATCAACTACCTCAGAAGCAGATACTTCAAGTACTTCTGCCAATTCCTCTGGCGATGGCTCACGCTCAAATTTTTGCTCCAACTCACTGAAAGTCTTTGAGATTTTATTCAAAGAGCCCACTCTATTCAAAGGGAGACGCACAATTCGTGATTGCTCTGCTAATGCCTGAAGGATGGATTGACGAATCCACCAAACTGCATAAGAAATAAACTTGAAGCCTCTTGTTTCATCAAAACGCTGCGCAGCTTTAATCAATCCCAAGTTTCCTTCATTGATCAAATCTCCTAAGGATAAGCCTTGGTTTTGGTATTGCTTGGCTACAGAAACCACAAATCGAAGGTTGGCTTTTGTCAATTTCTCCAAAGCAAGCTGATCGCCTTCTCGGATTC
>CAZPKI010000118.1:2733-5812 GCA_964587015.1 uncultured Limnohabitans sp. | reverse complement strand
ATGGTGAGTGCCAAGCCAAGGAAAGACCCTGTTTTTAGTAGAATTTTCATGGGTTCATCGGTTGATTTTACAGTTATATAGCCCCTTTAGGTTTTTAATCATGCCAATTTGAGTTTTTCTTATCGGGGACATTATCCTAGGGTAGGTGATTTTGCAAGTGGGTATTTTACTCTTGAAAGCACAATGAAAATTGCAATCGCCACAAACCATCCAGGTAGTCCCAGAAAGAAAATTTCTACCCCATAAAAGAAGTTCAACCCCAAGCAGAATAACAAGGTTAACACCCAGCTTAGCAAGGCCGGAATACTGAAATTAGACTTGGAATTCAGCGCAGCCTCAGATTGGAAGCCCATTTTCTTAGAAAAATAGAAATCTGCAAAAATTACTGCCCCCATCGGCATCAGCAGTAGCCCATACAATGCCACAAAATCCAGCAGCTTCATCACCAAAGCAGGAAAACAAGCGGCCAAACTAGTAATTAAACCTACACTAGCTGTGATTTTCCAAGTTGCAACTTTTGGAAAAATCGCCTGCAGGGCCAGTCCTGCTCTGTAAATTGTAGGATTGGCAGTAGTCCAACCTGCGATCACCACACAAATCGCCCCAGCAATGCCTAGGGTCTGGTATGCAATAGCTCCTGGAGCAAACTCCTGAGAAGCGGAATCGGCCTGAAGGAATACCGAATAGAGAATCCCAGATGCGATCCAGGCCACAAAATGTCCTAGAAAAACTCCTGCAAAGGAATGAAATCCATAGGTCCAAGACTTTGCATAGCGAAGAATCGTCAAGTCAGACATCCCAATGTGCATGGCCATATTGCAAAACCAAGCAAAAAAGATGGTGTGCCAAATCGTAAATTTGGACATGCCCGCGAGTGGAACTCCATTCCAAATCACTTCTTGAGCAATGCTAATCAAACTTTCGAATGATCCCACCCCGAGTTGAGCCAAACCCACAATAGCCGCTGCAAAGAATACCAAAATCATCCAAGGAGACATCACATTTGCAAATTTGGATACTTGAGAGTATCCCTGAATAGCCACAAGCGTAATCACTCCTCCCATTAAAAATACAGTCAGAACCCAGCCGGGCGTCCTTGGCAACCAGTCCGATAGGGTGGGCATCTCGAGGTCAAAAGGAATCCCTACAGCTGTCGCTGAAACTGCAATCATTGATCCGGCAAGAAAACAGAACATTAAGGAGTTGACCAGATTGTACCAGCGTACCACATTTTTGCCAGCTATTCGCTCCAATTGATAATACAAGGTGAGCCGCTTGGAGGCTGCAATTGGCCCTGTAATCAATCCCCAACTCAACACCGCCAATAGGTTGCCAATCAATAATCCGAAAACCAAGTCTCCTGCCGATACTCCATGAGCCACGAACAAGGGACCAATCACAAACTCGGTCCCAGCCGTATGCTCGCCTGCATACATCCCCAAAAAGCTTTTCCCTCCTTTGAGGCTTTTTGTTGGAATCGGGGTACGCTCATATTCATTGGTCTCACCAACTACCTTTTTTAGAAATGAGTTGCTCATTGAAAATTAGTTTGTTTGAATATCCGCAATTTTGCCAATTGATTCAATAGGAAAGATAAAAGTGGAGGATAATCCTACTCTGAATTTAAACAAAATGATTATCAGCAATCTTACTAAAAGCTTTAGATTTCTTTGAATTACTGCGGATAATCGTCGATAGGCCTCGGCCCACAGGCAGATGACGGTCCACGGTCCACAGCTCACTTAGTTGAACCTCAAAACTCATATTCTTTCGGTACTGGTTAAAAAGCGGACAATGGATAAATTTTTAATTGATTGATCTCCATTGTTTATTTTTTCTGGGGCAATCTGGCCCCTGTTTCCTGCCACCAAGCTTTAAGTGAAGATTTAAGTTGAATTACCAGGTCGGGAAATTGAGCTGCTAGATTGGTCATTTCCCTGGGATCATTCGCTAAAGAAAAGAGTTCATCCGGCTGCTCTCCAAAGTAATGGATCAGCTTGTACTCCCCAGACCGAATGATGGAATAGGGAACAACATCTGCCCCTCTGTAGTGGGGAAAATGCCAAAATAAGTCTCGAGATTCTAGCGTACCCCCTGCCAAAACCTCCACCAAGCTTTGCCCATCCAGCCCCTGATCTTTGGGATTTAAACCCTGGTAATCCAAGATCGTAGGAACCCAGTCTAGCGTCACAATGGGAAGATTAGATTGAACCCCAGCAGGAATCTTTCCTGGCCACTTCACCACCGTTGGCACCCGAATTCCTCCTTCGTAAGGGTATCCTTTTTGGGAGCGCAGGGGATCGTTATTCGTGATGGGGTTTGCTGGATTACCCATCAATCCCCCATTGTCTGAGGTGAAAATGACTAAGGTCTTTTGGGTCAAGTTCAAGCGGTCTAAGGCAGCGAGTACCTTGCCTACGTTTTGATCTAAGTTCTCAACCATCGCGGCATAAACGGGGTTTATCTGTTTTCCCCCGGCTTTAGCCTTGTATTTTTCGACTAATGCTTGCGGAGCCATAAGTGGGGTATGCACGGCGTAGGGAGCCCAGTGGATGAAAAATTTCTGGGCTTGAGCTTGGAGAAAATCCACAATCTCATCCCCTTCTCGGTCTGTTAAATATTCACCAGAATCCCGTGGTGTCACCCGGTCAAATGCATAAAAAGGTGTGGGGGTAGCCGGCTCGTAGGGATCAAAGTAGCTGGGAGGCTGACCCAAGTCATTCCCTCCAAAGTTGCGGTCAAAGCCCTGGTCTTCGGGATATTTTCCCTCCCCGCCAAGATGCCATTTGCCCACATGATAGGTTCTGTAGCCCTGAGCCTTCATGCGCTCCGCCAGGGTAAGCTCTTCCAAAGGTAAAAAGCCTTGATTCTTGGGCGTGCGGAGCGGTAGATCCGGGTTTTCTGCATATTCTCCAGGCAGACCCGTGGTCCCTACACCTTGGAATCGTGCATAGATCCAATCGGTAATTCCCATTCGCGCAGGGTATTTGCCTGTCATCAAAGCTGCTCGGGATGGGGAGCAAATCGCTGCCGCAGCATAGGAATGCGTAAATAACATCCCCTCAGCGGCCAAGCGATC
>CAZPKI010000118.1:0-2633 GCA_964587015.1 uncultured Limnohabitans sp. | reverse complement strand
CCCCCAATGTCGTGCTGATCTTTATGGATGACATGGGCTATGGGGACTTGGAGGTTTATGGAGGCTACCCGCAGCAGACCCCCCACCTCAATGCGCTTGCCGCTTCAGGAATGCGCTTCACTAATTTCTACGCAGCGCAGGCTGTCTGTAGCGCCTCCCGAGCAGCCCTGCTGACGGGCTGCTACCCCAACCGGCTCAATATCTCTGGCGCCCTGATGCCCTGGTCCACCACGGCCCTGAATCCCGAGGAAGAGACGCTTGCCACCTTGGCAAAAAAGAAAGGCTACCAAACAGGCATGATTGGCAAATGGCACCTCGGTGCCAAAGCACCTTACCTCCCCACCTCCTATGGCTTTGATTCCTATTTTGGTCTTCCCTACTCCAATGACATGTGGCCTGTAGGCTTCGATGGCAAGCCTGTTACCGACACCGCAGACCGCAAATTCAAGTACCCACCACTCTTCTTACTCGAAGGCAACGAACCCGTGAAGGCTATCCGAACGCTGGAAGACCAGGCACAACTAACGCAGCTGTATACGCAGCGGGCAGTGCAGTTTATCGAGCAGCACAAGAAGAGCCCATTCTTTCTGTATCTAGCCCACTCCATGCCACATGTGCCGATCGCGGTATCCGAACCCTACAAAAACAAAAGTGGGGCAGGACTATTTGGGGATCTGATGCTCGAATTGGACGATTCAATTGGAGAGGTGATGGCGGCACTAGAGAAAAATGGGCTTACCCAAAATACGCTGGTCATCTTTACGAGTGACAATGGCCCCTGGCTGACCTTTGGCAACCATGCTGGCAGCAGCGGAGGCCTTCGAGAAGGCAAGGGTTCGGCTTGGGAGGGAGGCCTACGCGTTCCTTGCATCATGAGTTTACCGGGATTGATTCCCGCAGGATCGGTTTCCAACAACCTCGCCGCTACGATGGATATTTTCCCGACGCTGGCAGCACTACTAGACGCCCCTTTGCCCAACCAGAAAATCGATGGGGTGAATATTTTACCCTTGTTAAAGCAGGTGACTGATGCCAATCCTCGGGACCACTTTGTCTATTATTACGATGCAAATAGCCTCAAAGCCATCCGGCAGGGGAAGTGGAAATTGGTTTTCCCTCACCTCTCCCAAACCTACCTGAATACGCAGCGAGGCAATGAAGGTTTCCCGGGTGTCTACAAATCCGTGGAGGTGCCGCTTGCCCTTTACGACCTGTCTACGGATCCTGGGGAAACGTTTGACTTAGCTCCCCAAAACCCTGCGGTGGTAGCCGCGCTGAACGAATTGGCTGAGCAATACCGAAAGACTCTTGGAGACGACCTCACCAAGCAGCCTGGAACCGAAAAGCGTCCGGCAGCCAAAATGGATTGAGGTAAGGGGTTGAAATCCGAACCCTGCTGAATCTCCCACAAACTTCAGGCAGATCTCATTAACAAACCTGTCCGCCGCGGCGGATGCAGGAATTCTCTTTTATTCTCGCAAAGCAGGTAAGCCGCAAAGGAGTTGATCTGATCATCACTCATGCATCAAAAATCCACACATGAGTCATTTCTATGTGCCTCCTATGTGGTTTACTATTTTGTTTCTTGCTTTTTCTATCTTGTCTCTCGCTTCTTTTTTATGTCGAACGCTGAACGCTGATTGAAGAAGTGGGGAAAACTAGCCTACTTATCTGCCGCGGTAAACAGGGATAGCTCTTTTCAATGGGAAATTAACTTTGCTACCCCTTTTCCTCAATATATTCAATCAGCAACTTTCGCAAAATCCTGCGCTCCTCGGCAATGGTTTCCACATTGACTTCTAAATTATTGATCATGCCCTGTAGGTGAGTGACCGCATTGGCAACCTTACGTAGCTGCTTGGGGTCCAAGGGCAGCAAATGAGGTTCTGGGTTTTTTCCCTCCAACCTCTCGAAGCCCAGTCTAGGCATGTCATACACCTCTTCCATAAGCTCCAAAAGTTCAATCCGCTTTTCTCGGTAACGGGTTTGATTACCTAAAAAAATCTGCTCCCTACGTGCATACATTGATAAGTGACGCACGATACTGTCCGAACGAATCAAACGCATGTTGCCTGACTTCAACTCATCCCGTGTTGCTAAATTTTCAACAAAATTAATCCCAGTGACCAAGGAACCTGAGCCTGGCAAGGTAAAATAGGTAAACAAACTGTCTAAAAACGGCTTTTTTTCCAGTCCTCCCTGCATGAGGATGATTAAAGTGTTAATCTGCTGCTCTCTTGAAATATAGTTGGCCTTTACCTCTTCCATTCGAATGCTATCTAGATCCAAATCCTTGACCAAGCGTTGCGCATACTGTACCCCACGTGCATTTTCTCCCCATTTTTCTCGCTGGTTTTCTGCAAAAAAACCCAAAGTGATCGCTGCAAATACCATCAAAAACTCCATGGCATACTTTTTCCAGCTTGATTTTTTGGTTTTTGTCTTTACTTCCAAAATCTCATCCTGCTTACTCATAATGCTTACCTTTTTTGCACTTAGGGATTCTCAATAAAAAAAGAAGAAGAAAAATAGGGCGGCATTGGTGATTCGAACTCCTTCATAGTAGCCAATAGTCCTCCGAGAACCATCCATCACACGGCCGTCTTCAATGTAGCCAATCGTCCGGCGAGACT
>CAZPKI010000117.1:0-5877 GCA_964587015.1 uncultured Limnohabitans sp. | reverse complement strand
GAAGAGGAAGTTGCTACCTTGAACCAGTGGATTCTGGACAAGAAGGGTGATCCTGTGTACCGTTACGGTCGTCAAGGCAATAACTACGACCCTACTACCCAATCGGAAGATTTGGGAGACAATTCAGTAACTGCTTCCGAGTATGGAATCAAAAACTTGAAGCGTATCCTTCCCAACTTGATGGAGTGGACGGCTGAGAAAGAAAAGCCTTCCAAAAATTACGATGACCTCGAAGAAATGTATGGTCAGGTAATTGGTCAGTTTAACCGCTACATGGGTCACGTACGTAACCATGTAGGTGGCGTGATGGAGGTCTACAAATCTGCAGGTCAGGGCGAAGCGGTGTATACGCACCAAACCAAAGAAATGCAGAAGGCGGCAGTTGCTTTTGTAAACCAGCAGCTATTCAGCACCCCAAGCTGGTTGATGGACGAAACCATCATTGCCAGAATCGAAGACTTCGGTGCGCTAGAGCGTATTCGTGGAATCCAGGTAAGTACCCTCAACGGAATTTTGGAGTGGGGTAGATTGGGTAGAATGATCGAAAACGAAGCCTTGAATGGTGCTAAAGCTTACAAAATGACCGAATTGTTCGATGACTTGAGAAAAGGCATTTGGACTGAGCTTGGCGCCGGAAAAACCATCGATGTACACCGCAGAGCCTTGCAGCGGGCGCACATCGAGCGATTGGAACTTCTCTTGACTGGAAGTGTGGCTGCGCTACCTGCTCAGTTTAGAGCCTTTGCTGGCGCACAAATCAATGCGGCACAATCTGACATTCGTCCGATGGCTAGAGGAGAATTGAAAACGCTTCAAAGCCAAATCAGAGGTGCCATTGGCAGAACATCTGACCGCATGAGCAAACTTCACCTTGAGGATGCCAACGAACGCATCAACAAAATCCTGAAGGAATCATCAGGAGAATAAAAGAAAAGGGGGTCAAAATTTGACCCCCTTTTTTTACACCATCTCATTTTTTTGTTACTTTGAGTCCATCTATTGCGATCATGTCTTCTACTCAGTCTATTTTACAGGCACACCACTTACGAATTACTGATTGCCGCCTGGCCATCATTCGTGAGTTTTTGGACAAAAGCGTTGCCCTATCCCATTCAGATTTGGAGGAGACGTTAAACAAAGAATTTGACCGCGTTACTATCTACCGGACCTTAAAAACTTTTTTGGAGAAGGACCTTATTCACAAGGTATTGGATGACAGTGGAGCTACAAAGTATGCTTTTTGTACCCATGGAGAGGAAGCGCATGCCCACAATCACGAGCACGTTCATTTCAAATGCGAAAAATGTGAAGAGACCATCTGTCTGGAAGATATCTCCTTGCCAGCAATCCCGCTTCCCAAGGGCTTTGTGAAAAAAGAGATGAACTTACTCGTGCAGGGGATTTGCGAAAAATGTCATTGAAGTAATTCTGATTCTACAGGTTCTTCCTCAGGCCAACTGATCCCAGGAGGCAAATCAAGTACTGGAGGCTGCAGCTCAAATTTCCCTCCTTCTGAATCATCTGAATTCCAAGATTGCCCAGGACGAGACTTGGTCCATACCCCTAAGAAATAACTGATTACGATGTAGGCTAGTCCGCAAAGAAGAAGATCAATTAGGGTAGGGCTCATGCTATTTTTTTGAAAAGATACGAGATACTCCAAAAAAATCAAGGCCCAGGTCCGGGAAGAACCGACTTTGAACGGGATGTACTTGCTTAATCAAGGGGATAGGTGGATATTTGCTCGCGAAACATTCGAAGTCATGATTATCAAAACCAAAAAATACCAACTCCCCACCACCACCTACATCAAAATGGGACTCGTTTCCATCCTCAAAGAACAGTGGTGGGTCATTTTGATTGCTTTGGCAATCTGCTGTGGCTATTTCTGGATCGCTTCCCTCTGGTGGATTTTTGGAGCACTTCTCGCCTACGGATTGTATGTATTATTTTGGGCAATCCAGTTTACAGGAGTTACCCAAATGGAACAAAACAAACCCATCTTTCAAAAGATGGCCTATGAAATAGACAGCCGCCAAATCCTAATGAAGGTAAATGCCAAAGAAGGCATGCCGGTACAGTGGAACATGATCAAGCGTGTGGAGGTGTCTAAGGATGCGTATATCCTCTACCTCTCCAAGGCACAGTTTATTCATCTTCCTTACAAAATCTTTAACTCGGACAACGATAAAAAATTCCTAGAGGCGATTCTTAAGCGAAAGGAACTCATCAACTAATCGAAAGCTGGCCCGGATGAGCTAGCTTTTTTTTCAGCATTTTTTAATTCCTCACATGCAACGAACAATGCTATGCAAATCAAACTTCTGGCGCTAGGTAAAACAGACAACAAAGCAATTCAAGACCTGATTGAGGATTACAGCAATCGACTCGGCCATTACATTCGCTTTGAATTGGAGGTAATTCCGGACCTGAAGCAGAATAAGTCCCTCTCGGAAGCCCTCCAAAAAGAAAAAGAAGGGGAGTTGATTCTCAAAAAGCTAAGTTCCTCCGATGAGCTTATCCTCCTCGATGAGCGAGGAAAATCTTATTCCTCCCTCGAGTATGCTGATTTTTTACAAAAGAAAATGAATAGTGGCCTCAAGCAACTCGTGCTTGTCATTGGAGGGCCTTATGGCTTCTCAGCCGCGGTCTATGCCAGATCAAATGGTAAGATTTCGCTTTCCAAAATGACTTTTTCGCACCAAATGATTCGCCCTTTCGTGGTCGAACAGCTGTACCGCGCAATGACCATTTTGCGCAATGAACCCTACCACCACGAGTAGGTTTGTAAATTTTATGATTATACGCTTTTTCACCACAAACCAGAGAAAAAAAGGTTTGAGGTCTAATTAAGTGAGCGGTGGACCGTGGACTGCCTGTGAACCGTGGTTTATCGTCTGTGGACAAATTTTTTGCCCACGGCTAACGGTCCACTGTCAACAGCCGAGTCGTGGTATGACATGGCCTAGAATCTTAATATAAGTATGATTATTTGATACATACCTCAATTGCCTGTGGTCTGTGGACAGTCGTCTATGCACGATTTTAAATTACCCCAATGTTAATTTTTTTAGTCTTTTTATTGTTCAATGTTACCAAATTGTTAACTTTCGTCTATTCAGTTAACATTAGCTTGATGGACTATGAAAAAAATACTCCCTTTCTTGCTCTTCTTTATAGGAATTGCTACCCTTGGCATTTGCCAAGAAAACGCGGTTAACGCGGCTAATTCTAACTTTTCCGAATCAGAAAAGACCCCATATTCTCTATTTTTGGATAAATCTGAAGCACTAACTCCAGCAGCAAACTGGCATGCACTCGAGCAGGAGCTGGATGAAAAAGCTGCCAAAAAAATGGATTCCCTAGCGCTTCTTCGTGTTATTTTCCAAAAAACACACCAGCGCCTCTTAAAAAATTACCGTCAGCATTCCACCTTTAGCAACCTATTGGACAAGGGCTCCTATGACTGTGTCAGTGGCTCCGCAGCACTTGGACTTCTACTAGAGCGCTATGGATATTCCTTTGATGTGGTAGAAACCGATTACCATGTCTTTATTCAAGTTTACCTTGCTGGAAAAACCTTGATCCTAGAAAGCACACTTCCCGTAGGAGGCATGATCACCTCCACCTCGGGAGTAAGAAATTACCTAGCCGCCTACCTCACCGAGGGCGTGACAGCGGCACGGGATATCAGCGAAGGCTTGGCAGGCACAAAAGTGGATTTTACAGACAATACCATTTTTCGAAAAGTCAGCCTCAACGAGTTGGCTGGCTTGCAGCATTACAACGAGGCAATCGTGCACTTCAATACTCAAAATTACAAGCAGGCGATTGACTTGCTTTCCAAGGCTTACACCTACTATCCATCAGAGCGCATCGAAGGTCTAAAAGAGCTAAGCATCGACCTAGCCTACCACAGCTATGGCGTTGACATCCGGAAATAGGTTCAAATTGGATTGCTTAGTGATGGTGGTGGTGTCCTTCAGGCCCATGCGCGTGGCCATGCTCTAGTTCTACAGGTAACGCTTCTCGGATCGTTACAATTTTTCCTTCAAACTGCAGATCCAAACCTGCAAGTGGGGAATTGAAATCCAAGTGTACGCCCATGTAATCCACCTTGAGCACCTCGCCACGAAGGTGGTTGCCCTTGTCGTCCTGCATCGGGATGACATTTCCTACCCGCAGTAAGTCTCTATTTTTTTTACCTTCCTCTTTAAAATTAGCCTTGGGAATAATCACTCGCTTTGCATCGTCGTAATCCCCATAGCCATTTTCAAAGTCAATAAATACCGAAAAAGAATCTCCGACAGATTTGCCCTCCAAGGCTTGCTCTAATGCAGGAAGCAGGTTGTGGTGACCAAATAAAAAATAAAAAGGATCATCCTCAGTCACGGTCTCGTACCAGCGCATGCCTGTATCCCCATCATCAACCATCAAGGTATAGGAAACAGCAACAACCTTATCATTTGTAGCAATCATGGGTAGAACGAATAAGAATTAGCGAAATAGGTAAGTAACTGCGAGTTGCCCTACAAAATTGGTGCGGTCATAGCCTGGCACAAAATATTTTTCAGGATTATTTTTCAAGTACCACTTGTAATTTAAGGTATTCACATATTGGAATTTACCTGCAACAAGTAGGTTTCCAAACTTCCATTCTGGGGCAAGCGAAAAGACCAGGTCCACGTATTTGTTGCGGAAATCCTTCACTTCCTCGTAGCGGTAATAGTAAAAGTCATTGTTGTACTCAATACGCTCCAGCTCGATCCCGATTTTTTTCATTCCCTCAATCCAGGCAATGCCCGCAAAAATCTGGTTGCTGGCAGGACCATTTCCTAATCCCAGCATCTGCCCTTGATGTGTGTAGCCATGACGCACATGGTCATGAATGTACCAAGTTCGGAGTTGACGGATATCCTCTCGGATCGTCTGCCCCGAAAAGGTCATCTCGGAGCTCAACTCCAAAAAGCGATTCTCTTTTTTCAGGTCCATCAGGTGCGAAAACCCAAAGGTGAATGCTCTGCCTGATTCGGGAGTAGTAATAAAATCGATGAAAGGGCGGTCGTTGTCACGGGTACCAAACTCCCCATAAAACTCAAAGCGCCCCTTTGGATCCATCCATCGGAAAAAGCCTGCGCTAAACTGCTGCCGCTTGGATTGGATGGTATCCACTACCTGCTGATTTTTCTTTCGCCCATTAAATACCGGCAGCACATCCTCTAAATCGGATACTTCGGAGCGGTAAACATTGTTGGTGGAGCCATACCCAAAAAATAAACCAGGCACCCACTTGGGTTGGTAAGTGAATATCAGCCCTGAAAGTTGACGCGCACCATCCTCCTTTTTTGGAAAAAGAACATCCATCTGCTGAAAGATATAATCAGAGTGTGGAGGTAGAAAATTGGATGCTTTCAGCCTTCCAGTTAGGACTTGCCCTTCAAATGAACCAATGGCAGACTTAATTGGTCGACGTGTATTCATCGTGTAGTGCAAAAATCCTGGGGCAGAATTCCCCATAAGTAACGAATTTCGTCTTCCCGGTCCCCACCAGAGATTTTCGGTGGATACTCCCACAGAAATGGCATCCAAATTCAGACGGAAGCTGGATTGTCCTGGAAGCAATTTTTGATAGGGACTCTCCCCAAAGCGTTCGGGAAGGTCAATTCGGTTGAGGTATTCGTAATAGAAAAGGATAGTAGACTGGTGCTCAATGGGAAACCCAATAAATTCTTTGTTTTGAGCCCTCACCAGTTCGGGCTGCAACTGCAAGCTGAATTTCCACCATTCTACAAAAGCTCCCAAGCTAAATACTTGTTGCATCCCGCGATTTGGAATCATGGCGCCATCGTTCGTGGCAAAGGGATAGTTGGAGGTATA
>CAZPKI010000116.1:0-5894 GCA_964587015.1 uncultured Limnohabitans sp. | reverse complement strand
CGATGTCGACCACGTGGGTAGAAACCGTGTCTAGGAAGTGGCGGTCGTGGGAAACCACGATTACCAAGTTTTTGAAATCCATCAAGAAATCCTCAAGCCAGACGATGGTATCTGCGTCCAAGTCGTTGGTTGGTTCATCAAGAATCAAGATGTCGGGATTTCCAAAAAGGGCCTGCGCCAAGAGCACACGAACCTTCTGATTACCCGCCAAGTCTTTCATGAGGGTGTAATGGATATCCTCAGAGATGCCAAGGCCAGAGAGGAGGGAAGCAGCATCGGATTCGGCATTCCATCCATCCATCTCGGCAAACTCGGATTCCAGTTCGGAAGCACGTAGGCCATCCGCTTCTGTAAAATCTTCTTTAAGGTAGATCTCGTCCTTTTCTTTCATGATGGTATACAATTTCTTGTGTCCCATCAATACCGTTTTTAAGACGTCTATCTCATCAAATTCAAAGTGATTTTGCTTCAATACCGCCATGCGCTGTCCTGGGGTAATGTTGACTCCCCCGGAGGTAGATTCCATATCGCCAGACAAAATCTTTAAAAAAGTGGACTTCCCAGCTCCATTGGCTCCGATGACACCATAGCAGTTGCCTGGCGTAAATTTGAGGCTTACCTCATCGAAAAGTGTTCTTTTACCAAATTTGAGGGAGAGGTTATCTACTGAAATCATGTGATGTTGAATTTGAGAAGCGCAAAGATAGGGATTAATCCCTTTTTTCGAGGATTTGTCTGTCTACTAATCGACTGAAATTTATACCTTCCTCAGTAGCTAAATTGTTTCCTAAATTACATTTATATTCACCTCGTTAATTCAAAGAGACTTACACTTCCATGCGAGTGATATTCCGTGCCCTCTTTCTTCTTTTGGTCTTGCTGGTTTCCTCCATCTCGGGGTATGCGCAGCTTTCCACGACGGGGAAAGAATTTTGGGTCGGTTTTATGGAGAATAATCGAAGCACTACGAATACAAATACCCCAGATTATGCGGTTCTTATCATTACTGCTACGGAGAACACTTCTGGAGTGATTGAATTTCTAGGTCAATCGGAATCTTTTTCATTGGCTGCTGGGCAGCAATATACCTTTCGTAAGAACTCATTTTTTGATATAGACTTACTTCATCGGAGGTCAGGGGAAATTGAAAATCTCGGGATTCATATCACTTCCACGGGAAAAATAGCAGTGCACGCCTTCAATGAGCGGTTTCGAAGTGCAGATGGAACGGTTATTTTGCCTGTTGGTGCGCTTGGTAAGGATCATTACATTACCTCCCATTTTGAGGTCAACCCCTCTGCCAATCTAAATATCAACAACGAGAGTACGCTGCTGGTTGTGGCAACTGAAGACAATACACGTATTGAAATTACCACAAGCGAGAACTCTATTTCTGGAAATTTGAAAGGAGTTCCTTCAGAAATTACACTGAATAGAGGTCAGAGTTACCAGATCAAGGCGCGCGGAGATCTGACTGGGTCTAGGGTGCGCGTAGTAGGATCGAATGCCGATGAATGCAAAAAAATAGCAGTATATGGTGGAAATAAATGGACTTCAGTAGGGGCCTGTGGACAAGCCAACGACCACCTTTACCAGCAAGCTTATCCTGTTAATACCTGGGGTACTTCTTTTGTTCATACTGCGCTTTTAGGAAGGACTTCTGGTGAATTAGTCAAGGTTTTGGCTTCGGAAGATAATACTGAGGTTCGGGTCAACGGACTTCTTCAATCTAAGGTTTTGAATCGTGGCGAATGGATGTCCTTGGAGTTTGGAGCCAATGTGTCCGGGAAAATTGATACTTCGAAGCCATCCTCTGTCACGGTATTTTCCAAGAGTCAGCAATGCAATATTGATTATGTTCCCAACGTATCGGGTTTAAATGGAGATCCCTTCATGATTACTTACAGCCCGACGGAGCAACTATTAACTCAATTGGACTTCAACGCAATCAGCCTTCCTTCGATTGTCAATCACTACGTCAACATCGTAGTGAAGTCGGGGGCGGAAAATCAAACCCGATTGGATGGGGTACAGATTGGTGCGAGCTTTCAAATGCTGCCTGGCGATCCAACCTACAAATTTGCACGAATCGAAATCACCCAAGGGGTGCACAAACTTTCCAACCCTGCCGGATTTGCAGCCTATGTCTACGGGTTTGGTGAGATTGAATCTTACGGCTATGCGGCAGGAGCAGCTTTGAACAACTTAAATTTTGAAACTGAACAGGATTACGCTTTCGATGTAGAAGGGGATAATGTGGCCTGCCTTAATCAGGGGGGGTCTTGGACAGTAAATCCCGAAAATCCTGACTTCACCTATTTTGTCTGGAACTTTGGCGATGGCACAGCTACCAAAATTGGTAAATCAGTAACCCATACCTACACCAAACCAGGAAAGTATGAAGTCATCATTATCGCCTCCCTAAGTCCTAATTCCTGTGATGAACAAGAGGAAACCACCTTTGAAGTGGAGGTCTTGGAGACGAAATTGGATTTGCTAGGTTCCCAATCTGTTTGTCCTCTTGTTGAGGAGGTTATGTACCGAGTGAAAAACAAACAGAATATAGGCCGAATGGAGTTTGAAGTAGAAGGAGGTGTAATTCTGAAGGCCTATTCGGATTCTGTCTTGGTGAAATGGGGTCCATCAAATCCTAATGCTAAGGTGCGAGTACTGCCATTCTCTGCCAATGGTTGTCCAGGTGCTGCATTTGAATTACCAGTAGTAGTGAACCAACGGATTGTGGTAGCTGAAGCTTTGGGAGAAAAAGAGGTTTGTTTTGATCCTTCGCAGCGCTTTACCTACTCTGTTGCTAATCCTGTACCAGGTAGGAGATACGAATGGGTTGTGGAAGGGGGAACCTTGGCCAGTGGTCAGGGTCAGGAAAAAATCGAGGTAGTATGGGATAAGGAGGATATAGTTGGAAAGGTTGGTTTTACCGCCTTTAGCTTAGTAGATGCTTCCTGTGAGGGGAAAGCACCTGATATTCTAGTTAAAGTAGCAAAGCAACTTATATTAACTACTCAAACTGTTACTGCTGTAGCTTGCTTTGGTCAAGCTACTGGAAAAATTGAAGTGATAGCCAACGGAGGAACTCCCCCTTACACCTTTACATGGAGCCACGATGCCAACTTGAAGACCGTGCTTGCGTCAAATCTAAAAGCAGGATTGTATTCGGTGAAGGTTACCGATGGTCTAGGCTGTGAACAAAATATCACGGGTATCGAAGTAAAAGAACCTCCTCTATTGGAACTATCAGGACTTACGGCAACAGCCACAACCTGCTTTGGAAAAAAAGATGGAAAGGTGAGTTTGAAAGTGATTGGAGGTGTAGCGCCATACAGTTTGGAATTCGGTGGCAAACAGATCTTCAATGGGATTTTCGAACTCGATACACTCAAGAAAGAAAAGTACGTTTGGGAAGTAACGGATGCGAATGGCTGTAAAATCCCTGTTTCTTTTGAAATTACTTCTCCACCGCCTTTGGTGGTAGATGTCACTTTAGCCAAGACAGCATGTCCCGGTGAACCGAATGGCGAATTACTTGTGGTTCCTTCGGGTCCCTCAGGCCCTTTTCAATACCTATGGAATCCTTCAGCCCAAATCACGGATTTGGCAACGGGCTTGGCTAAGGGTAGTTACACCGTGCAAGTAACCGATGCCGCCGGTTGCATTTCTTTTGGCTCAGGCACGGTAGTAGAGGAAGCTCCAAAAATCCGAATGCCCAACGCCTTTAATCCTACTGAGGCCCCAGGGAAGTTTACAGGAGTTTCCAACTGTGTGGTCGATTTTTCCATGATTATTTACAACCGTTGGGGGCAACTTGTCTATTCTGGCAATGAAGGTTGGGATGGAACTTTGGCAGGGGATAAAGCTCCAACTGACACTTATGCTTACGCTACCACCTACAGCTACTTGATGGAAGGTAACACGGTTCAGGTGACCTTCAAGGGTTCCGTGGTTTTGGTGCGTTGACCGAGAGCTGCCCTGGCTAGTTTCTTTCTTTATGCCGAATTGGTTTAAATTCCCTAGTTTTGTCTCCTCAACTTTTTTGAAATGAAAAAAATATTAATCACCGGTGGGGCGGGATACATTGGTTCGCATACTGCCGTCGAACTTTGGAATGCAGGCCTTGAGCCGATTATATTAGATGACTTTTCAAATTCCCATGAGAGCGTACTCGACCGACTAGCTGAGATTACTGGGAAGCGATTTGAGTTTTACAAGGGCGATTGCAACCAACGAGAGCTTTTGGATCAAATCGCTAAAGATCATCAATTAGCTGGAGTCATTCATTTCGCAGCCTTTAAGGCAGTGGGTGAAAGCACCCAGCAGCCCTTGGTCTATTACAAAAATAACCTAGGTTCACTTTTGGTCTTGCTTGACTTTATGCGAGCGCAAAAGATCCAAGACCTTGTTTTTTCTTCTTCCTGCACCGTCTATGGTCAGCCAGATGTCTTGCCAGTGACAGAAGCCACTCCTCGCAAAGATGCCGAAAGTCCTTATGGTAATACCAAGAAAATAGGAGAGGATATCCTCGTGGATTACGTCAAAAGTAAACCCGGGATTCGCGTGGTGGCACTTCGCTATTTCAATCCAGTAGGGGCACATCCCAGTGCAAAGATTGGGGAGCTGCCTATGGGAACTCCACAAAATCTGGTTCCTTTCATTACCCAAACTGCGGCAGGCATTCGCCAGAAGCTAACCGTGTTTGGCACAGATTACGATACTCCGGACGGCAGTTGTATTCGGGATTACATCCATGTGGTAGATTTGGCGGATGCGCATGTGAAGGCCCTGCGTTTTCTTTTCGAAAAGCCCCTTGATTTTTACGAGGTATTCAATGTAGGCACAGGTAAAGGCAACACGGTGCTGGAGGTAATTCATGCATTTGAACAGGTCAACAACCTAAAATTGGCCTATGAAATTGGGCCAAGAAGAGCAGGAGATGTGGTGAAGACCTGGGCCGATACCACCAAAATAAATCAAGTTTTGGGCTGGTACCCTAGGTACGGATTGGAGGAATGCATGCGCGATAGCTGGCGATGGCAATTGACTTTGCCGAAGTAGATAGGATAAAAGTCCTTGTTAACTAGCTGCTGAAGCTGCTTGAAGTCCGCGAACCAATAGGCGTTCGCAAACTATTCCACTGAGGCTTTCACTTGGGTGCTCTAAATAGCCAATTACCATGCTCTGGTCAAAACGCTCCGTTGAAATCACCGTTAGGGTAAGCCCTAGCGATAGCCCCCGACTGTTTAAAAATTCCAAGAATTCTGCCGATGAATTGCTGAGCGCAAGCAGTTGAACTTTTTGCCCTGGCAATACACTGCTTAATGGTACATAGCTTTGCTGCTCAAGTTTGCCTTCTATATCAGGAATCGGGGATCCATGTGGATCTGAAACTGGATAACCAAGCATTTCATCCATGCGATCAAAAAATTTTGGTGCATGAATGTGTTCGATTTGCTCCGCCACCTCATGAACTTCCTCCCAGCCAAACTTCATTACGTCAACCAAAAACATTTCCGTTAACCGGTGCTTTCTGATGATGGAAGCTGCTAGACGTCTCCCTTCAGGGGTGAGGGTGAGGGGTTTGTATTTTTCGTAGTTCAGCCAATTACTTTTTTGTAAGGATTTGACCATACTGTTTGCAGTAGGTAAGCTTACTTCTAGGCGTGAGGCTAATTCAGAAAGCGTGATTTCTCCTTGGCTGTTTGCTAAGTTAAAAAGTGCCTTAAGGTAATTTTCTTCGGTTGGAGAAGCCATGGATTAACGAATTGATTCAAAATTAGAAAAGACTTTTTGCAAAACAAATTTGTTAGATTATTCTAACTTTGTAATTTTGTACTACTAACTTTAGCTAGTATGAGGTCTACTTCTCTATCAAAGTTTCTTTC
>CAZPKI010000115.1:0-5922 GCA_964587015.1 uncultured Limnohabitans sp. | reverse complement strand
GGGTGGCTCCCTTGGTCATGCTGTAAGCGAAGCGATCTGGAATTCCCATCGTGGCAGCTACCGAACACATGTTGAGAATGGATCCACCACCTTCTTCGATCAACTTGGGAAGGGCCGCTTGGCTGCAGAGAAACATGCCGCTGACATTTACTGCGAACAGTCGCTCGAAGTCTGCTAGGGTAGTGGATGCTAGATTTCCGATATGTGAGATGCCAGCATTGTTGACCAGCACATCCAATTTGCTAGGGATCGATTGAATCGCAGGCTGTATTTGACTTTCTTCTCGGATATCAACTTCCAAAAAAGTAACCGATTTTCCTTTTTCTTGAAATTCTTTTGCTACTTGTCTGCCAAGTAGGCCATTGGAATCAATGAAATAAACATTACTCCCTTCGGTTGTGAATTTTTCTACAAGAGCGAGCCCAATTCCACTTGCTCCACCAGTGATGAGGATGGTTTTATTCTTCATTTTTTTGAGGGGTCGGATTTTTTAACTTAGCCTATATTTTAGAGGGAAACACCCTTTCCAGATTTTACGGATTCATCGCAAGCAAAAGCAATTTTGAGGCTATTCAGGGCATCTTCCAAATGCTCTTTCAGATCTAAATTAGTGCGAATAGCCTGTAGAAAATAGGCTTGCTCTCGGTTGCACAATTCCTGATGGTTGGGTTCATCTTTCAAGTCTATCCATTCGTCTTTTTTGGCGAATAGTTGTTTCTCGTTCAAGTCTGCATGATGCACGAGTAGCGATTCGGTTTTGGTATGTGAGTCGATTTGGTCGGATTGCCCTGCGGCAGCGGCTTTTTTTGCGACGATGGACACTGCTCCCTTTGGCCCCATGACATCCTTGATAAAGAAGGCTGTTTCACTAATCATCGGGCCCCATCCTGCTTCGTACCAACCCACAGATCCATCTTCAAAGCGAATTTGAAGTTGCCCATAGTTGTAATTATCCGGGGAGACCTCCTCGCTGAGACGGGCACCGATGGCGGAAACCCATACAGGCTTGGAACGGGTCATTTGGCACATCACATCAATGTAATGGACCCCGCAATCCACGATTGGGCTCAGGGTCTTCATCAAATTTCGATGTACATCCCACATGTAGCTTTGGCTTTGTTGATTGAGGTTCATCCGCATCACCAGCGGCTTACCTAACTTTTGGGCTTCTTCAATAAATCTGATCCAGGAGGGATGATGCCGCAAGATGTAGCCGACCACCACTTTTTTGTTGGTTTCCTTGGCTACTTCAAGTATTCGTTCCGCTCCAGCAATGCTGTAGGCCAAGGGTTTTTCTAAAAACACATGGCAGCCTGCCTTCATGGCCTTGCAGGCAAAGTCCTCATGGGTGTCTGGGTAGGTGGAAATGCAGACGGCATCGGTTTGACTCTCCGCTAGTGCGGTATCGAAGTCTTCAAAAATCGGGTAGTCGCTCCCTAATTTTTCTTGGAGGCGCAATTTTGAATCACCTCTGGAGACAAGACCACAGATCTCAAATTCGGGCATGTGGTGGTAGGCGGTAGCATGGGAAGCGCCCATATTTCCGCAGCCTACCACAAGGATTCGAATGGGCTTAGTCATGGGTAGTAGGGGTTCTGAGAGCAGCGAATTCCTTTTTGCTGAGGTATTTAATTTTTACCTGAAGGGTGATGGGTTCTAGCGGTTGATCCTGCTTGTCACGCGATACGTTAACGATACGGTCAATGATATCCATCCCTTTGATGATTCTGCCAAAAATGGTGTAATCTCCATCCAGCCGAGGTATACCAGCAGGATTTTGGACAATGTAAAATTGGCATCGTGCAGAAAGTTTACCCGGATTATCGTCTCTTCCTGCTCCCAAAGCTCCATAGACATGTTTCAATTCTGGGTGAAATTCTGGAGCCATGAGGTATTCAGGATCGGTAAACCCTGCCGGAGTATCGAGGCAACCCCCTTGCGCTACAAAATTTGGAATCACCCGATTGAAAGTAAGCGAGTCCCAATACCCTGCTTCAGCGAGTTCAATAAAGCTTAGTTTGTGGTTAGGAGTGCGATCATCCAACTCAATCCAAAGTTCTCCTAGCGGAGTTTGAATGTGTCCTACCGCGATTTTATTCGTTTGGGCATGACTACCACTCCATAGTAGAAGGGAGATGCAAAAGAGAAGTACCGTTTTTTTCATTGCAGAAAAAGTTTACTTCCTAAACTACGGATTTCTCTGCTACATTTTAATTCCTTTTTGAGGAAAGCGTGAATTTTCTATGCCAAACAAGACCTTGAGTAGGGTAGAAACCTAGCTTTTTGAGTGGTCCCAAATAAAGTAGGGGGTAAAAAAAAATTAAAGTTCAAGTTGATTGACTACAGGATGGGCATACATCTGTAGGAAATTTTCCACCTCCAAGGGATTTTTTTGATTTACTTTTTGGGAAAGGCGTTTTTCAAAACTCGCTTTTTCTACTGCAGTGTACTGAGATGCAAATTGACTTTTCTGGTGCAATAGATCGTAGGCGATGTAATTGCTTGGCCAGAGTTTGTATCCTTTCCATATTTCCCGATCGATAAGTTCGCTAAGCTTGCTCAACTTTTCATTTTGGGGGAGGTCCTCTTTTTTGAGTTGACGGACCTCTTCAGTCAAAATTTTATTGACTTGAATATGTATCCGCTTTTTGGATCCCATGATACCGCTCAGCAGGGTAATGAAGTCTTCATTTTCTCCTTTCACATATATTTCTTCCTTTGATTTCGCAATCAATTCAGGAATTTTTAAGGAGTCAGTAGGATCGTATTCGTAAGAGATGGATACTGGGACCAGCTGTATTTTGTCGAAAAATCCAAAGGGATTGCTGCCTTTTTCAGCCAGGGTGAGCATTTTCAATACTCCTTTCTGGGTAAGGTCATTTCCATCCTTGGTCCTGCCTTCCCGCTGGGCGGTCCAGACGGATCTATTTTCGCGAAGGAGTGATTTGTGGATGAATTGGGATACAAGCAGAGAACTTTCCAATAAAGCCCTACCTGTTACACCTCTTTTAATAGCAAAATTGCGATTTAGCCTAGATAAGCTATGAAGAAAAGGCTTTTTGATCAGGTTATCTCCTATGGCAGAGGTGGTCATCACCAAACCATTTTCATACAGGCTGGCATTGAGGAGAGAAGTGTCGAGAATGATATCCCGGTGGTTGGAAATAAAAAGATAGGCCGTATTGGGCTCCAATTGGTCAAACCCTCCCAGTGTCAATCCTTCGGAACTCATTTCCAAAACTTTCTTGACGGCTGGATAGATAAAGTTGATTTGAAAATCCCGCAAAGAATGGGTGTGCTTCATCCGCTCCTTCCAAGTGTGACTTTGATCCTCTGGAAAGGTAAACTGCATCATGGCGGCTAGCATGCTGTCGTCCACAATCTCTCGGATGGCAGCATTTACTTCTGCATCGTAGTAGGGGCGTATGGAGTCAAACTGGGACATGATTGGATAGGCTTGGACTTAGCTCGTAAAGGTAGTTTAAATTTTGAAGGGGATTAAAATTTGGAGAGCGCGTTTCTGGACTGGTTTACTGTTTCAGGGATTTGGATAAAAAGAAAAATTGTACCGGTAAAGCTTCGGTCCAATAGTTCCAAGTATGCGCACCGGGTCTTTCAATGTATTCATGAGCGACTTTCTTTTCCATCAAAAGCGAATGCATCTGTCGGTTGGTCTCGATCAAAAAGTCATCTACTCCACAATCAATTATCAAGGAAATTTTTTGGTTTTTAAGTTGATCTACTAGGCCTACAGCGGTATAAGGATTGAAAAGTGGTCCTTGGTAATTGATTGCTCCAAGCATTTCAATTTGGCCCTTTTTTCTTAGGCTTCTAAAGTCTTCGCCAACTTTCCAAAGGTCAGTATCAATGTTCATTACCCCACTCATACTTCCCGCTGCAATAAATAGGGTAGGGTGCTTGGCAGCTAGCGTAATCGCACCATGGCCTCCCATGGACAAGCCAGTGATGGCTCGAGACTCTTTTTGAGCAATTGTTCGGTAATTCTTGTCGATGAAAGGGATCAATTCTTGGATCATGTAGGTTTCGTAGCGAACCGAATCTAGCAATGGGCTATCGTAGTAATAGCTTGCTGGGCCTACTCCAGGCGTGACTATCAATACCTTATACTTCTCTGCTAGTTGATTCACAATCCCTTTTTCAGTGACTTTTTGATGCCAATCTGAAAAGGCTCCTGAACCCCCATGGAGGAGGTAGACTACAGGATAGCGGCTCTCTCCTTTTTCATAGCCAGAAGGGAAGGAGATAGCAGCCTTCAGTGTTTTTTTCATGGATGGACTGTAGACGGCTATGGTGTCAACTCTCCCTTGAGCAACTAGTACGGAAGGGAAAAGGAGAAGTAAAAGGAATAGGTTTTTCATGAGCTGAGGCTGGTTTGGATTTCCAGTAAGATTGAAATTTGATTTTAATCTTCAAAACTAAATCAATATTGGTGGTTCCTAAATTATTTGGTGACGTACTTTGTTAAAAATAGATACGTATTGCCTGCATTTTGTTTATATTCAACAGGTTCATGTGGACTTTCTTCTTTTGGCGCATTGGGATTAGGCTTTTCGTTTTTTTTAGAATTTGAACCAATAAGCCGACGAGTCGCTTGAATTTTTCTTAACTTATCATTAACCCTTTTTTGATTTTCGAATGAGATCAGTTCAACAAGCCGCCTACTTGCTTTTAGTCTTAGTTTTGGGTGCATTAGTGGCCAAAGAAGGATCCTTTATTTTTGTTCCGCTGGTGTGGGGAATATTTTTTGCCTTTGCATTGTACCCGATATCCTCTTGGTTTGAACGAAAAAGATTCCCGCGAGGGCTTGCCGTATTCCTAAGCATCCTAGGAGTCTCTATCCTTGCTTTTGGTGTTTTTTACCTTTTGTTGAACCAAGTGTTTGGGTTGATTCGAGAAATCCCAGAGATAGAAGCCAATATTTCGGAGAAAATGGCTCGCTATTCCGAGGAACTCAACCTCTTCTTTGGTGAGGATTGGATCAATTCAAGTACTGTGCCTAGTATAGATTCATTAGTGAGTTCAATTGACTTTAATAAGACCCTTTTTGCTACAGGAAAGTCCCTTACTTTAATTGGGATTGTACCTTTGTACACTTTTTTATTACTCTATTACAAGGATTTTTTTGCTGAATTTTTGGTGAGGTATTCCTCCAAAAATCAGCAAACTGTCCTTCATTGGGTCAACGACTCTGGGCTAGTTATTCAGGATTATTTGGTTGGAATGATTCGTGTTGCAGGAATTGTTGCTTTCTTATCTGGTCTGTTTTTTTATTCAATAGGGGTTGAATTCTTTATATTGTTTGCGGTTTTTATTGCCCTGATGAATTTAATCCCCTTTGTAGGGGTTTTCCTTTCTTCCGTTTTTGCAATTCTATACGTTTTTTTGACCACGGACTCCTTGATTTACCCTATGCTCACGTTCGTGTGTTTGTGGGGGATTCAACTCTTGGAGAATAACCTAATTACGCCGATGGTGGTAGGGTCGAAGGTGAAAGTAAATGCCCTAGCTGTGATCATCTCTATTTTAATTGGAGGCTGGCTTTGGGGAATTTCTGGAATGATCTTGTTTATTCCTTTGGTTGGGATATTGAAAATCACGCTTGAAAAAAGTGAAAGCCTGCAGGCTTTTGGCTTTTTATTGAGTGACGACGTGCAAGTCAATGAAGATTCAGAAAATTTTTGGAAAGTCTTGAGGAAGAAATTTTCTGGAAACAAAAAGTAAAAAAATAAGTCGGGGTGGCAGGATTCGAACCTGGGACCTTCCCGCACTGCTGCGGGGCCCGATACCGGGCTACACTACACCCAGAAACAAAAAAGCCAACAAGTATTTTGCTGGCTTTGGTTAAATTTAAATAAGTCGGGGTGGCAGGATTCGAACCTGGGACCTTCCCGCACTGCTGCG
>CAZPKI010000114.1:0-5999 GCA_964587015.1 uncultured Limnohabitans sp. | reverse complement strand
AGCTGCTGACGGGTATAGCGGTTCATCAATACAGTTTGATTTGGGCAGTTACCCAACGCTCGGGAATCTCCCCCTGCTGCGCTTGTTGGTAATCGGAATAGCTACACGGAACGATACTCACTCGCTCAAATCTGCTGGCGTCGTTGTAGGGGATCTCCATCCACCACTTCCCGCTGCGTTTACTTTTGTAGAAAACTAAAGTGCTGGGCTTAGAGTCCATGGAAACCGTGTATTTCATGTAGGCAGCACTCTTGAAGGAAAGGGTATCCTTTCTACTGTAAAAGCCTTCGATGAAATACCAGATCATCACCGCCGCTACCTGAGCAGTCTTGTTGTGCGTGTCGTCGTAATAGGGATCGTATCCGTAGACTCCAAAGGAGCTTAATTTTTCGTTTGATCCAGCAAACCAACAAATCTGGCTTGCCTCCTCACCCGACAGTCCAAAAGGCTGTGCATCTACAGCGCCAGGAGCTACGGAAGATTGGATTGCCCCTAGGTCAAAACTGATCAAATCCGCATCACGAATCAGCGGCTCCATTTCTTTGAAGTTATCTCTCAATTGCCCAAGCCGCACATGTTCAAAGTAGAGCTTCTCCAAAGCAGCAACCAAGGTGGGATCCACCAAAAAGCTCTGGTATGCCAAGTGTGTTGAAGAAAATAAGAAATTAGGTTGATGCAGGACAATCTCTTGGGTATGTCGATCACTCTCTGGACCTGCCTCTTCCATATCGATTTTGGAATCTACAGTAAGTAGCGTGACCAGCTTTTTCAATTTCTGGTAAGACAAGTACTGCCCATAATCGAGGTCATGTGAGCCCCCAAAAAAGATGGGCAAAATCTGTTGCCGCATCAAATAATCTCCCACCTGTCGAATATTTTGATAGGTATCATTCAGGCTATCGCCAGAGATAAGATCTCCCAAATCCGCTATTTTGTAAGGGACTGCTCCCCTTTTCAGTTGGTATAGCTTCTCTCGGATTTCTGAACTTGCTCGAGCAATACTTTCGGAGCGAGTTGCCCCCCTACTTTCTTTTAAGCCCACTAGCGCAATTTGAATGCCTGTGAGCGCAGGGAAACCATGGTGGTGAATGGATAATTGATTAAAAATGGAATTCTCGAGGTAGCCTTTTTCTACAACTGCAGATTCTACGGGCTCAAAAAAAGAAGAAATAGTCATGGAAAGTCTTTAGGTTTTTAAAACTAATCAAAAATGATACCTAAAAAAAAATCCTGCAGTTGCAGGATTTTTTGAGGCGACTTAACCACCAAAATCGTCAAATCGAATGTTCTCTTTTGGAATACCTAAGTCATCAAGTAACTTGAGTACCGCAGCGTTCATCAATGGAGGACCGCAGAGGTAATATTCTACCTCATCTGGATCTGAATGGTTCTTCAGGTAGTTTTCAAACAATACCTGGTGGATAAATCCAACGTAACCATCTCCTTCACGATCTTCCAAGGAAGTTTTAAGTTTCCAGTTATCCTCTGGAAGTGGCTCAGAAAGGCCGATGTGGAAGTTGAAGTTCGGGAATTCCTTCTCAATGGCTCGGAAATGAGGCACGTAGAACAATTCTTTCTTGGAACGACCACCATACCAATAGGATACCTTACGCTGCGTTTTTTCAGTGTGGAATAGGTGGAAGATTTGAGCTCTTAATGGAGCCATCCCTGCACCACCACCGATGTAGATCATTTCTCGCTGGGTAGGATTGATATGGAATTCTCCATAAGGTCCCGAGATCATTACCTTATCTCCCGGCTTGCAACCAAACACGTAGGAGGAGCAAACTCCTGGATTGACATCCATCCAACGATTGTTGGCACGATCCCATGGTGGAGTTGCGATACGAATCGTCAACATCACGATATTTCCTTCAGCAGGGTGGTTGGCCATGGAATAGGCACGGAATAGGGGCTCGTCATTTTTCATCACCAAGTCCCACAGACCAAACTTATCCCAATCGCTCTTGTACACGTCAGCTGGGTGACCCAACTCTGGGTGTGGAGTGATGTCCATGTCCTTAAACTTAACCGTGATGGCCGGAACATCAATCTGGATATATCCTCCTGCCTCAAAATGAAGAATTTCTCCCTCAGGCAGTTTTACTTTAAATTCTTTGATAAACGTAGATACGTTGTAATTGGAGATTACTTCGCACTCCCACTTCTTGATACCGAAGATTTCTTCAGGCACACGGATTTTCATGTCCTGCTTTACCTTCACTTGGCAAGCCAAACGAACATGTCCTTGCTGCTCCGCACGACTTAGGTGACCTACTTCGGTAGGCAATACGTCTCCACCCCCATCGTCAACAATACACTTACACATGGCGCAAGTGCCCCCGCCACCACAGGCAGAAGGAAGGAAGATTTTTTGATTACCTAATGTGGATAGCAAGCTTGAACCCGCAGAAGCAACAATTGGGTTGCTCTCATCCCCGTTGATGATAATCTTGACATCTCCCGAATTCACCAGTTTGGACTGGGCAAAAAGAAGAATAAATACTAGGAGTAGGATAATTGCCGTGAAGGCAATAATGGAAGTAATAATTACAGAACCCATGAACTCTTATTTTTTTCTATTTCGTAGGAAAACCCCGTTTTTGGGAGCACAAATATATTTATTAATCAGGAATGCACGCCAAAAATAATGGCAAATTTGAATGCAAACACTGACTTCTTTCTTTGGTACTCTAACTGATTAATTCTTCAATAGGTTTAATAAAGTACTCAACTTTAATTTTAATAGACGTCTGTCGACAATGAAATCAAGAAAACCGTGTTCCAACACAAACTCAGAGCTCTGAAAACCCTTGGGTAAATCCTTTCCTATAGTCTCTCGAATCACCCGTGGACCAGCAAATCCAATCAAGGCTCCCGGTTCTGCAATGTTAAAGTCACCCAACATCGCATAAGATGCCGTCACCCCACCTGTAGTAGGATCTGTGAGTAAGGAAATGTAAGGTATTCCTGCTTTGTCCAATAATGCAAGTTTGGCAGAGGTCTTGGCCATTTGCATCAAGGAAAATCCTGCTTCCATCATTCGCGCTCCCCCTGATTTGGAAATCATGAGGAAGGGAATTTTGTGTTTCAAGGA
The DNA here is from genome assembly GCA_964587015.1 of uncultured Limnohabitans sp. Lineage (GTDB taxonomy): Bacteria > Bacteroidota > Bacteroidia > Cytophagales > Cyclobacteriaceae > Algoriphagus. The sequence goes on along the minus strand of CAZPKI010000114.1, from coordinate 2,902 downwards.
ATGATCAATCGCTCGGGCAATTTTTTCTCCGACTACCGAACCCATCGAACCTCCAATAAAATTGAAGTCCATACAGGCAATGACTAGCTCTTGGCCATTCATCTTTCCATATGCCGATCGGACCGCATCGTTCAATTCGGTTTTACTGATAGTCGCATCAATTCTGGAGGAATAGGATTTGGTATCCACAAAATTTAGCGGATCCCCCGACTTCATTGCCTCATCCAATTCGATAAAGGTATTTTGGTCAAAAAGGATCTCAAAATACTCTTTGGAGCCAATTTTGACATGAAAATCATCGTTTGGGGATACATAGGCATTACTCTTTAACTCTCGGGTATGAACGATCGTCCCGCTGGGAGTCTTAAACCACAACCCATCCGGCGTATCTTTCTTTTCTGCCGTAGAAGTCTTTATGCCTTTGTCAGTTCTCTTAAACCACGCCATACAACTATTCTGATTGATCTAACACTTCAAAGGTGACAAATTTAGTTTGAAACTCTCGTAATTAAAATTTCTTCTTCATCACGATGATCATCCCTAGCCTCACCGCTAGGATAAATTCTCTTTTGCCAAGGAATAATTTTTAGTAATTTGAAGTTCAATTCAAGCCCAAACTTCCACCATCTGATTCGCAATTCTTCATGAGCTTATCCATACTTTTATTGTCTTCAGCGATTATCCTTTTGCTTGCTTACCGGATTTATGGAAAATATGTGTACAACAAGTTTGGACTCAGTGATGCCCGGAAAGCACCTTCCCATACACATCGAGATGGGATCGACTACGAGCCCAGTAAGCCGATAGTAGTTTTAGGACACCATTTTGCCTCTATTGCTGGAGCAGGTCCGATTGTTGGACCAATTATCGCCGTGACTTTTGGTTGGATTCCAGCAGTCATCTGGATTTTGGTAGGAGGGATTTTCTTTGGCGCGGTCCACGATTTGGGCAGCATGGCGGCCTCCCTTCGTACTGAAGGAAAGTCCATTGGGGTTATTATTCGAAACCAAATTGGAATTAAAGGAAAGCAACTTTTTATTCTTTTTAGTTTCTCCACACTGATCCTTGTCATCGGCGTATTCTCAGACATTATTGCCAAAACCTTTGTTGCAAATCCTGGAGTGGCCTCTGCTTCCATCCTATTTATCTTTTTGGCAGTGGCTTTTGGGTTTGTCAACCGATGGATAGGAAACAAAAATGTTGCCTTTATCGCAATCACAGTACTAGGAGTAGTATTGATGTACTATTTCGTCTACTTGGGCACACAGCTTCCGCTAGAATTAGATTATAGCGTATGGGTAGGCATGTTATTGATCTATGCATTCATTGCATCGGTAACGCCAGTTTCTTTATTGCTTCAGCCCAGAGATTACCTAAATAGCTACTTGCTCTATGGGATGATGATTGCCGCTGTGGCTGGAGTGATCGTAGCAAATCCTGAAATTAAAATGAGTACAGAAGTACAAATCTCAAGCGAGAGCTTAGGCTATGTATTTCCAGTCTTGTTCGTTACCATTGCCTGTGGTGCTATATCCGGATTTCACTCTTTGGTAGCATCAGGCACTACTTCCAAGCAATTAGATAAGGAAAGTGATGCCAAGATTGTAGGTTTTGGAGGCATGCTGATTGAATCCTTTTTGGCGATCATTTCCGTAGGGGCCGTAATTATCCTATCACGAACCGAATACCTAGACCGACTTTCTGTCGAAGGGCCCGTAGCACTATTTTCAACAGGTTTGGGTGGAATGATTTCTAGCCTTGGGATATCCGAACCCTTTGCCATTGGGTTTGTGGCATTGACAGTTTCCGCATTTGCACTGACTACCCTCGATACCTGCACCCGATTGGCTCGATTTACCTTACAGGAATACTTTGAAGATATGCCGCAGCCTGCTGCTCAGGTGATGGCCAAAAACCGCTACCTATCTACGACCATCGTCATTATCCTTTCCGTTTTATTGCTTGCCTCTGGAGAGTTTGAGAAACTTTGGCCAATCTTTGGATCTGCTAATCAATTGCTTGCAGCACTAGCCTTATTGACTATTGGTGTGTGGCTCATCAAAAAGAATATCTCTGCCACCTTTGTGACCATCCCCATGTTTTTCATGTTTACGGTCACGCTTGCTTCCTTAGGATTATTTGCTTGGAAAAACTTCCAAGATGAGGGCTATATCCTTGCGAGTATTGCTTCCATCCTATTTGTGCTGGCCATTGCATTAATTCTTTTGGCCATTCGAAGCCTAAAAAAAGAGGTCAAAGCGTCTGAAAATTCGCTTTGACCCCAATTATTAAATTCAAAGGCTCAGTCTACTCCATCTAGCTTTGCCCTAGCAATGGAGTAAGCAGCCGCTTGTCTTCCTTGAGTCAAGCCTGCTGTGGCATCAAAGGAGTAATGGATACCGCCATAAATGCGCGACATGGAAGCTTCCTCTGCCCAGGTTCGAAATTGACTTGCATTGGCTGGAAAAAAGTGAGCCATCACTTCTGCAGCAGCTCCCGAAAAGGTAGCATGTCCTGACGTGTAGGCAGGAAAATTTGGGGTCCCCAAAATGGTTTTAAATCCAGGAATGGTCTGAATAGGTCTTGGGTAGTGGTAGTAGTACTTTGCATCCCAACAGCCAATTCCCGCATCTACAATGGCCATATTCAGGTACGCAAATACCCGAGCACTGCGGACAGGGCTCAACTTACTGGCTACCACTTCCTCTTTGGCAAAACGGTTCCAATGCCCTGGAGGGGTATAGGTATTTAACCCATCATTCCAGAAGTTGGCTATCCTTCGCTGATTGGGCGTCAAGTTATTGGCATACTGCTTCAATTCCTTAACCGAGGCCTCAAAGGCCGGAGATCCAGGCGCTGGAGGTGGGCCAGGACGAATGGCTTCCACATTGGGCACATTCCA
>CAZPKI010000113.1:0-6106 GCA_964587015.1 uncultured Limnohabitans sp. | reverse complement strand
ACCAAAGGCAAAAAGGAAAGTGGGCGTTGGTTTAGCTTTCTTTAGTTCCTTTTTCTGGGAAAGAGTAGGACAACATGTTGATTGTTTCATGTGCCATCTTGATGTTGAATTCGTAGGCTAGGCTCTTGTAATTCACCAAATCCACTATCGTTCCAATAAAGCACAAGCCAATGGTGAGTAGGTATAGGATTCCAAGACCAATTTGCCCAAGGATAAATCGATGTAGACCCGCGAAGCCAAAGAAGCCAAGTAAGGTCAAAATCAAAATCATCTGCGGGTCTTTGCGTCTTGCTCGGTACACTTGAGCAAATAAGGAAGCTTCTTCCTCATCCATGCTCTTCATTAAACCTTGGATGTAACCCAATTCCATTCCTTCCAATTCAGGAAGATGTCTCAATACATTAGCCATAGTGTGCGCTGTTTTTTAGTTGTTTACTTAATACCCAAATACGATGAAAGATGACTCCATAAGCTAAGGCTGCTGCGGGATGCATTTGCCAAGAATCCTGAAACTCACCCCGTGCCAAGAGATTCATCGCTTTTCCCAAACCACAACCTGGGCACCATTCGATACCTAAATTGTGCAGTGGACAAAGACTGAATGCCTCGACCTCCGGATTGATTGTAAGAATAGCTGCAATGCTCCCTATCCAGAAGATTAATTCCAGAGGAATTTGCTTGATCCATTGCTTTAATTCATTCATGAATTCTGTAATTACGAAAATGATGCCAAATCCAAAAAAAGCCTTAGATGAGGTTATTGCAAGATTAATGCGCCAAATCTGTAGGATTAGCGAACAGCAAGTTGTACGGATACGAACGCTAAGTAGTCTATTTATTTAAATTTAAACTTTGACTTACGCTAACTAACTCCACTAAAATAAATTGATTGACAGTTAGTTTGAAGCTAAAGAAGCATTAATTTCAATTCAAAGAAAAAATAAAACATATTCAAACTCTATTCCAAATGAAGAGCTCTTTCCCCAATTCCCTGTTCGTTTTTGTGTTGCTGCTACTCAGTAGCTGTGCTACACGCCTTGCGTTAGAGATGCCTGAAAATAGCTATGAATCTGGATTTATTTCAGGAATATGGCATGGATTTATTGCCCCCTTTTCTTTGATTGGAATGTTATTTGACTCAGAAATCGCTGTTTTTGCCACAAATAATTCGGGCTTTTTTTACGCTTTAGGTTTCCTGATTGGATCAGGTGGTTGGGGAATTTTGGCATCAAAAGCCAAAAAAAGTAAAGATTAAATCTTTAAAAAGGAAAAATAAAAAAACGAGAATACCCACTAGTAGTTCTCTTTTGTAATTTTTGAAAAACTGGACAAATCTTTTCATCGTTCACTTGATTTCAAATCTCATATAAACACGAATACTTCTATTTCAAAACAGGGATATTTAACTGCAAAATTTTTCCAAACTGTTGAATTTGCTGCGCTTCTAAATTCTTTTTCAAGGCCGCATGGTTTTTCTGAGACCCAAAGGTTTTGAATCCTGTACCCTTTAATACTAGTCCCAAAATATCTCCTGGAACTTGAACTTGGGAAGAGAGACCAACCGCCTTGGAGGCCTCTTTTCCAAGAAAAAATGCCAGTATTGACTCCAACTGAGCAGTTAAAAGCGCATCAGGAATATTTTTCTGATAGAATTCGAGTAGCGCTCTGGTGAGTTTTTTTCCTGCATCAGAAGCCTTGAGGTGCCTTTTTCGGATCAATCGATCGAGTTCAAACGCCTCTTTGGGGCTGTTGGGCCAAAGGTCAGTTTCTACCCCCATCAGTTCCCCAATCCACTTCCAATACCCAAGCACTGCTTGGTGCTCCTTCGGACTTGGGGTCATGCCCAACTTCGTCATTCCCCGCAGTACGATATGGCTAAATGCCAAATTGGTACCCAATAGATCTTCCTGATTGATGGGTTGCCCGAATGCTGGATCCCAATCCCTGGCATAGGTTCGAATAAAGTATCGGCTGTAGGCATGAATTAAGCGAACCTTGGCACAAGTCAAAAAGGCTTCATCCTGACTCGTAAATGCCCCAGGTTTGAAAATATCCAAAACAAAGCGAGTGGTCTCCCCTAGCCTTTCCCCAATTTGATTCAGGATTCGTTGGGATCGAATGAGGACTTGGGCACCCGCAGCAAAGGCATAGCAATAGGGCAACGAATAAAATCCAAGTACTGCGAGGTACATATCCCCTTTTTGTTCGAAAAACTCCTGAGCTTGCCGATGCTCTCCTTCAGAAAATTCTTTTTCTTTGTAATGGTAGAATTCAAAATAGAGCCGCAGCTCCTCTGGAAAATATTCCGGAAGCTTGGCTGGAATGACAAGCCAAGAATTGATCTCTGGAGCCAGCTTGGGTTGAGAGATCAATGCTTCTACAGCTTGATCTGCCAAAGTATCCTGTTTGAGACGTAATTGATCGAAAACGGAACTGTTGTATTGACTAAGTAGATTCACCTAGCATTAACCAAATAGTTGTCCTTTAGTTACCAAGAGATGCGAATCCAGTGTAAGATTTATTTTATCCTTTTCATTTGCCTACTCTTTCAGCACACGGAAGGGGTTGCACAGGCATCCACTGACCTGTGGGTGATAGACACGGAAGGCAAGGGAGGAAATCTCAAGCTCCTGACATCCACTGCCAAGCCGCTGACCAACCGACCTGAATACGACAATCAGCCCAGTTTCATCAACGATTCCGAGTTGATTTTTTCCGCAGCAGATGACAAAGGCAACAACGACCTGATTCTCTACAGTTTCCGAACCAGCCGATTTACCAACCTGACCCAAACGCCTGACCGTAGTGAATTTTCGCCTAGCATGACAGAATGTGGCTCCTATTTTTCGGCCATAGTAGTCGAGCCAGATGGCACCCAGAGGCTTTGGTTGTACCCCATTGCTGGAGAAGCTCCCGAGCTGTTGTATAAAGACATTTTCCCCGTGGGCTATTACGATTGGTACGACGGAAAAGCGGCACTTTTTGTGCTTGGTGAGCCCAATTCCTTGGTCTATGTTCGTGGCAAAGGAATGGTGGACACCTTGGATACCGATATTGGGAGAACGGTAAAAAAACGACCTAGTACTTCCGAAATCTCTTATTTGGATCGAAAAAAATCCATCGAAACCGATCAGGGAAAAGCGTTTGGCATCGCATCGGTCAATTTAAAGACAAGGGAACGAAAGGATTACGGTTTTGCTGTTCCAGGCTCCCAAGATTTTATTTGGATAGACAAAAATCACCTCCTGATGGCCAAGGGAAATGAAGTATTTGCCAAACATATTCAAGAAAAAAATTGGCAATCCTTGGGAAAAATTGAATCTTCAAGCCATCAAGGAATTACTCGGATGGCCTACAACCCAGATCTCAACAAGTTAATTCTTGTGCTCAACAGAACTCAAATTCAAAAAAATGAACCCTAAAATCTATCTAATTGGTCTAGCTGCAGGCCTTGCCTTGGTTAGTCATTCCCTCTTCGCACAGCTTGAAGATAAGCGTGGAATTGTTGCCAAAGGAGCGCAGCTTGAGTTGGTGAAGGATGGTTTTGCCTTTACCGAAGGACCAGCTGTCAATCGTTTTGGAGACATCTATTTTACCGATCAGCCCAACGACAAGATTTACGTATGGAATGCAAATAGCAATCAAGTAAGCCTAGCCAAGGAAGGCACCGGTCGTTCCAATGGCTTGTACTTTCAATTGGACAGCAAACTGATTGCAGCTGCAGATTTAAAAAATGAATTGATAGAGATGGACTTACAAACTGGAAAAGAAACGGTTTTGGTTCCCTCCTTCAAAGGCAAAAAATTAAATGGCCCCAACGATGTCTGGGTTCGACCAAGTGGTGGATTGTACTTTACCGACCCCCTGTATCCTCGCCCCTATTGGGAGGGAGTTCGAAGCAAGGAAATGCAGCAAGATGGGCAGCATGTGTATTTCCTATCAGAGGACCGAACCGAACTTTTCCGAGTTACTCAGGATTTAAAACAACCCAATGGGATTATCGGTACGCCAGATGGAAAGCACCTGTTTGTAGCGGATATTGGAGCCTCCAAAACCTGGAAATATGACATTCAAGATGATGGATACCTGACCAATAAAACCTTGTTTTGCGAGATGGGATCCGATGGGATGACGATCGATAACAAAGGAAATGTGTACTTAACGGGCAAGGGAGTAACTGTTTTCGATCGAAATGGGGAGCAAATTGCCCATATCCCGGTTCCTGAAGGCTGGACTGCTAATGTCACCTTTGGCACCCTTGAACGCAACGTTTTGTTTATCACCGCATCAGATGCCGTCTACACCCTGAAAATGAAAAGCAGAGGGGTTTGGTAAAAAGTAAGAGGTGGAGTCCAACTTATAAGTGAGTCAAAAGAGGGGTGCTTGCAATATAGTGTCTTCAAAACCTGTACTTTTCATTGGTCTCAGTATAGATATCCTTCTCATAAACTTGAAACTGGTTCCGCACTTAGTATATTCAAGTGTTGCATGGTCAAAAAAGCAGCAAAACTTCAGCAATTCACAACCTTTCCAGCACCTAAATCGTACTAAAATCAGGATTCCGTTCGATGATTTATGAACCAAACTTCGAATTAAACAAATCAAAAACTCGGAAAGGGTTTATCGCTGATTTGAAAGAATTGTGACGTATAAGTAATAAAAAGTATCAATTATTCGGGCGTTAGCCACAAGCTGTCAATGTACATGATCTTAAAATTGGATGTCTTCATAAAAGTCTTAAGTAAGCATCAATGATAAAGCGCGTTTATATAGATACATCGGTATTTGGTGGAAATTTCGATGAGGAGTTTTCTGTAGATACTGGTCCATTCTTTGATAGCGTAAGAAAAGGAGAAGTAACGATAATTGTTTCTGATGTCCTTGAGGCTGAATTATTAGGCGCACCAGTTTTTGTCAAACAATTACTGGATAGTTTGCCAGAAGAGTTCATTGAAAGAATTAGATTGTCTAAAGATGCTTCAGTGTTAGCCGATAAGTATATTGAAGCGAAAGTTGTTGGAAAAACTAGCAAAGTAGATTGTCAACATATTGCAATTGCAACTCTTTGTCATGCGGATGTTTTAGTTAGCTGGAATTTTAAACACATTGTTAATTTAGATCGTATCAGAGGCTATAATGGAATTAATTTTCAAAATGGCCACCAAATGATTGAGATAAGAACTCCTAAAGAAATTTTCAATTATGGAAACGAATAAAAAAAATGTCGAAAAGACATTTGATGCAATAAAAGTTATGCGTCAAGTTCGAGATAAATTAAGTCTCGAAATCATAAATATGACTTTTGAAGAAGAGCGAGCCTATTTAGATAAGTTGCTTTCAAAAGGAAATAAAAAGGAAAACAGCCAGTCCCTAAAAGCGTGAAAGCGCCATAATACTTCTGCTGGCGCGACATAAGGTTACCATCGCCTGCACGCAAACCGGTATGTGGCATTTTAAAAAAAAGAAATGTATCACCCCAAATTAAATGCAGGGTTCACTATTTCTCAAAATGAAACCAAAAGTTAGGTCGTAAAATACCTTTGACCCCAATCTCAGTGAGCAAATATTTATGACGACGCTTTGACGAAGTAATTCAAGTGTATGATTAACCTCCGCACTCATTGTAAACTTCCGATTGGAATTAATAAAGTAGTCTGACCTTACTTGTTTTCTTGCAGGGCTTGCTGTAAGGTTTGGTCAAAGACCTCATCTGGCTGTGCTCCAGAAATACCATATTTCCGATCAAAGACGAAGAAAGGTACGCCTTGAACCCCTATCAATCTGGATTCATACACATCCTGGTCAATGGCTGCATCAAAACTAGCCGAATCCAACACCTGCTTTGCTTCCCCCCTATCTAATCCTACCGACTCGGCACAGTTGAGCAAGATTTCCTGTTGGTCGATATTTTTTCCTTCCTCAAAATAAGCTTGAAACAAGCGTTCCTTCAACGCGTCTTGCTTGCCCTTTTCTTTTGCAAAATGAAGCAGCCGATGGGCCTGTTTGGTATTGGCTACCAGCGTATGCTCAAAATCAAAATTCAAGCCTTCCTCCCTACCCATCGCAGCGACTTGCGCAGTCATTTGAATGGTTTGATCTAAAGTCC
>CAZPKI010000112.1:2458-6126 GCA_964587015.1 uncultured Limnohabitans sp. | reverse complement strand
TCCTGTAGCGGGAGCAGGCGATTGATCAACTGGGCCTTTTCTCCGAAAAAATCGATCGCTTCATCAATCGTCATGTTTAGCACCTCGGAGATGTTTTTATCCTTATAGGTGACCTCCAAAATTTCATTCTTAAAGCGCTTCCCTTTGCAGGACTCACAGGTGAGGTGGATGTCCGCCATAAATTGCATTTCTACGGTTACATTTCCCTCACCTTGGCAGGCTTCACAGCGACCGCCATCCACATTGAAGGAGAAAAAGGCTGGCTTGTAGCCTCGCTGCTTGGAGAGTGGCTGCTCTGAAAAGAGGGTTCGAATGACGTCGTAAGCCTTCACGTAGGTGACGGGGTTGGAGCGAGAGGACTTGCCAATCGGGTTTTGATCTACAAACTCCACTTGCGTAACCTTCTTGTAATCTCCCTCGAGCTTGTCGTACTTCCCAGCTTCGTCCATGACCGTGCCCAGCATTCTTCCAAGCGCCGGATAAAGAATCTTTTTCACCAACGTAGACTTGCCCGAACCCGATACGCCGGTGATGACGGTGAGGGTATGCAGGGGAAACTGTACCGTAAGATTTTGCAGGTTGTTTTCGCGAGCGCCCTTCACCCAGATGGAATCTTTCCAGCTGCGGTTGCCTATTTTCGTAAATATTTTTTCCTCACCGCGAAGGTATTTTGCAGTATGGGTGGTACCGTGGGCGATGAGTTCCTGTATGGTGCCTTGGAAAAGCAGCTCTCCTCCCTTCACCCCAGCTTCTGGCCCAATGTCAATAATTTGGTCAGCCGCGCGCATCACTTTTTCCTCGTGCTCCACCACAATGACGGTGTTTCCAAGATTTTTCAAGGCTTTGAGCACCTCAATCAATCGGTCGGTGTCCCGTGGATGCAGCCCAATGCTGGGTTCATCCAAAATGTACATGGAACCCACCAAAGCAGATCCCAGCGAGGTGGCCAGTTTGATGCGTTGGTATTCGCCCCCCGAAAGACTGGAGGTGAGTCGGTTGAGCGTCAAGTACCCCAGTCCTACTTGGTGCATAAACTCCAATCGGCTGCTGATCTCTTTCAAGAGTCGGTTGGCCAATTTGGTTTCGTGTGCAGAAAGCTCGATCGTCTGGATAAAGTGGAGGGCATCCTCAATGGGCATCAACACCAGGTCGGTGATGGACTTTCCAGCGATTTTTACATAGGAAGCATCTTTCCGCAGTCGGGTGCCGCGGCAATCCGGACAGGCAGTACGTCCCCGGAATCGAGATAGCATGACGCGGTATTGGATTTTGTAGGTCTTGGATTCGAGGTCTTCAAAAAATTCATTTAGTCCTCGGAAATAGGCATTTCCTGTCCAAATAAGCTCTTTTTCCTTTTCCGTGAGGTCTTGGTAGGCTCGGTGAATGGGAAAATTAAAGTCAATGCCTTTTTTCAGAAGCGGTTCCAACCAGCCTTTCCCACTTTCTCCTCTCCAAGGGGCAATGGCTCCCTCGTACACGGAAAGTTCCTTGTCGGGGATGACCAGGTCCTGGTCGATTCCCAAAACGGTTCCAAAGCCTTCGCAGCGCTTGCAGGCTCCATAGGGATTGTTGAAGGAAAAGAAATTGACAGAGGGTAGTTCAAAACTCATCCCATCCAGTTCAAATCGGTCCGAAAAAACACGCGTTTCTAGTTCTGGAAGGGTGACCTTGCAGGTACCATGCCCTTCAAAGAGCGCGGTTTGGATGGAGTCAGAAAGTCGAAATTGGTTGTCTTCGTCTTCTTTTTGGACGGTCAATCGATCGATCAGGATTTCATAGTTTCCTTTTTCGATTTTCCCTCGCTCCAACAGTTCCTCCAACAGCAAAACCTCCCCATTCTTCAACACGCGGGTGTATCCTTTCTGAAGCAGTAGCTCCAGCTCTTTCTCTAGTTTCCGATCTCCTGAGGGTTGGAGTGGACAGGAAATCATCACTTTGGATCCTTCTTCAAAGGAATGCACAAAATCTACAATGTCGCTGACGGTATGGTGCTTGACCTCTTTTCCGGAAATGGGAGAGTAGGTTTTGCCGACCCGCGCAAAAAAGAGTTTCAGGTAATCGTAGATTTCAGTGGTGGTGCCTACCGTGGAGCGCGGATTTTTGGTGCTTACCTTTTGCTGAATCGCAATTGCGGGAGAGACACCCTTGATGTATTCCACCTCGGGCTTTTCCATCCGGCCGAGAAACTGACGGGCATAGGAGCTCAAGCTTTCCACATACATGCGTTGCCCCTCTGCAAAAAGGGTATCAAAGGCCAAGGAGGACTTGCCTGAGCCAGAGAGTCCAGTGATGACCACAAAGGCATTTCTTGGAATGGCCACACTCAAGTGCTTCAGGTTGTTGACCTGGGCATTTTTAATCAAAATAAAGTCCCTCGGATCGAGGGAATCGATGTCTTGGGTGTGCGGGGTACTAGGCAACGTCATAGGGTGCAATTTAGCAATCAAACCCGTCAACTGCAGGAAAAGTTACTTCTTTGCCACAAATTTGAGGGGAAGGAACTTAAATTAACCGATGGCTTAGGTTTTCGCTCTCAAATTTATCCTTTTCTTCGCATCATGGATTTTGAATTTCTCCGTACGGGCTTGTCAGAAGGGCTGCAGCAACTCAGTTGGCTGGAGGCTATAGCGGTGTTTATGGGAATTCTATCCGTGTATTTTTCCACAAAGCAGCACATTTGGGTGTACCCCACAGGCATCGTCTCGGTGCTGATCTACGTGTGGATTTGCTTTGACTATGGGCTCTATGCCGACATGGGCATCAATGCCTACTATTTTGGGATGTCTATCTATGGCTGGTACCTCTGGACACATCCCCAAGAGAAGCAGGATACCCTTCCCGTCACTTGGCTAGATGGCAAAGGTTGGTTTTATGCGTGTCTTATTTTTTCTATGGCTTTTCCCACCTTGGTTGGGGTATTATCGGAGTTTACAGATAGTACCGTCCCTTATTGGGATTCCTTCACCACTGCTTCGGCCTTTGTGGCGATGTGGCTGATGGCGAAGAAAAAGGTGGAAAGTTGGATTTTTTGGATCTTGACCGACCTAGTTTCCATTCCCCTCTATTTTCACAAAGGACTCTTCTTAACTTCCTTTCAGTACCTTTTTTTCACTGGCCTCGCCATTGCAGGTCTCCTGACTTGGATCAAAGCTTTCAAAAGCCATGAGCAGGCCTAAGCGAATTTTAATTTTGGGCCCTGAGTCCACGGGCAAGAGCACGTTAGCCGAAAAGTTGGCCAAGCACTTTGCGGAGCCTTGGGTACCTGAAGTGGCCCGGGAGTACTTGGAAAAGCTAGACCGCCCTTATGCCTACGATGACCTCCTTCAAATCGGCAAGCAACAAATGCGAACGGAGGATGAACTGGCGATGCAAGCGAAACACTACCTCTTCTGTGACACCGACCTTCGCGTGATTCAGGTCTGGTCCCAACACCGTTATGGGGAAGTAGATCCCTGGGTGCTGGAGGAAATCGCTCGACGAACCTACGATTTGATTCTCTTGTGTTCGACAGACTTGCCCTGGCAGGCAGATCCGCTCCGAGAGCACCCCGATCTCGAAATGCGGCAGCAATTTTTTGAAATCTACAAGCAGCTCAGCCATGCGAGTGGATTTCCTTGGATCCTCATTTCTGGAGATACAGACAAAAGGCTGATTACTGGCATTCAGGC
>CAZPKI010000112.1:0-2358 GCA_964587015.1 uncultured Limnohabitans sp. | reverse complement strand
CTGTGGATAACCGTTTATTTTTCCGAAGAATGTTTGGTGATAAATCGGAAGGTTGCCTCAAAGGCCTTGACCCAGTTTTGGTGAAGTAAAAAAGCATGCACCTCATCTGGGAAGACCAGTTGCTCTACTTCCACCCCCTGCTTCCGCAACACTTCTGCCAGTTCCACGCTTTCGGAAAAGAGCACGTTGCGGTCGTCATCCCCATGGATAAGCAATACGGGATCTTTCCAGTTTTCCACACGAGCCATAGGAGAAGAGCGAAAGGCCAGATCGGCCATTTCTGGAAATTTCTCGGGGGCATACCACGAAGCAAAGACGGGAATGTCGTTGTTCCAATTGTGGACTCCATGTATATCGACGCCTACGTGGAACTTTTCAGGCGCCTGAGTTAGTGCATGTGCGGTTAAGTATCCCCCATAGCTGCCTCCCCATGGGGCAATCCGTCCTGCATCTACATCGGATCGGGCAGCCAAGTAGTCTGCTGCTGCCAAGACATCCTGAACCTCGCTAGCACCTCCTGCTCCGAAGTTTTTCTCCTCTCTAAAATCCATCCCATAGCCGATGCCACTGCGGTAATTGAGCGTCAAGGCAATGTAGCCCTGGGATGCAAAATACTGTTGAGCGCCATAAGTGTGGGAATAGTACAGGCCATAGTTGTAGCCCAAGAGCATCTGCCTGCGACTCCCTCCGTGCATAAAAATGACGGCAGGGTATTTTTTCTTGGGATCGTAGTTGGGCGGTAAAAACAACTGAGCGGAAGTTTTGAAACCATCTTTTGCGGTAAGGGTGATTGCCTCCGGCTTGCTGAAGGTCTTTGGGAATTCCTTGGGGAAGCGTGCTTCTGCAAGTTGTTTGCTGCTTCCCGATAGGTGAAGTATAGGCCAGCCCGGCTGATTCCAGTTGGACTCGAAACATGCCCATCCCTTCTCTACCGCTACGGGAGCCCAAGAGATGCTTTCTGGATTAGAAAGTAGTCGCATCTCGAGTGTGGATAAGTCGAGCAGCGACACCTGACGTCGGTCAATATTTCCAATGTTGTGGGTCACGAGCAGGTCTTTCTTGGTGTAGGAAGTTTGCACCCATTCCACTTGTCCTTCACCAGGAGTCAGGTGCTTTACCTGCTTTGTTTTTGGGTGGATGGCATAGAGCTGCATCCAGTTATTTTTCTCCCAGGGAAAGACAAGTTGCCCGTTGGGTGTCCACCAGAGGCGCTCGGAGGATGCTGGTAGGTCGTCTACCATCACGGAGCCGTCGCCTTGATCTGCCCGCCACACTTCCGCAGCCGTCATAGTTGCGATCTGAAGGACGCGGATACTCCAGGGATTGGCTTCGGTCAGCGAGGTGAAGGGGAGGTGATTTAGGATGTTGGGTACACGCAAGTAGGCGAGCTGGGTTCCATCTGGGCTCCAGGCGGGGTAGCTGTCGTGGTCCAAACTGGCTTCTGGAAAGTGGAGGCTCTTGTTCGCAAAATTCCAAAGGCCCACAAAGGAATGGTCGGTGCGTGCCGACACAAAGGCCAGGTAGCTACCATCTGGAGAAAAGGCCAGGTTAGAGGAAGTACCTCTAGCAATAAATAGCGGCTTGCCTGTTTGCCCGCTGCTGTCGGACAGTGCTTTGAGGTATACTTCCCCTCCCTGCAAAAAAGCGACCTGCTTGCCATCTGGGCTAAACACGGGGGAGGCTCCCAAGGAAAACTCCCGACTTTTTCCCGTTTGGAGCTGGATCACATGAATTTTCTTTTGTGTGTTTTCCTGAAGTTGTGCAGGATTGGCCGCATAGCCCGAGGAGTTTTTTGGGTTTCCGCGAACTACCAGCAAGGTGTTCCCATCGGGAGAAAAAACCAAAGGCCCTAGATCTACGCCTTGATCTCCCCTGTACTGCGTCAGCTGTTGCGCCTCATATGCTGGGGCTTTGGCATAAAATACATTGCGCTCCCCCTTGTCGTTGAGCACCCAGGCCAAGGCCTTGCCATCCGCAGATGCAGTCATGTGGGTAGGAAATGCAGCCGACAAGTAGTCCCCTAGTTGCTGGGCCATCCCTTCGAGTGAACAAAAAAGAAGCGAAAAGAGAAGGATATAATTTTTCATGGGAGCAGGTTTTGGTAAAAGGTACAAATTCTCTTTTATTTCCAAAAAAAACCGAGATGCGACAGCTGGCTTTAGCCTTAGTTTCTATCCTAGTAGTGTGGAGCACCGCAGCGGTGGCCCAACAGAAAAAGCTTGTGTTCATTATTCTAGATGGGATTCCGGCTCAGGATTTGGAGCGTGTAGCCACTCCCAATTTGGATCAAGTGATCCAAAAAGGGGGCTATGCGCGTGCATCTGCCGGGGGCCAAAAAGGAGGATATTCTGAATCTCC
>CAZPKI010000111.1:0-6127 GCA_964587015.1 uncultured Limnohabitans sp. | reverse complement strand
GCTGCAATCCCTACGTAGTGTCCAAAAAGGAGCACTTCCCCATCCAAAACGCCCCACATGATGGCTACAATTGGGATCGTGTAAGTGACTAGACTTGCAAAAAATGGGCTAGCGTTTTTGATCATGATGTTGAATATGACCAAAGCCGTGGCAGTCCCTACCATGCCGAGTAGGGTGATGTAGCCAACTGCCTCCCAAGCATCTGGATGCGTGGCCAGCTTGTAGGAAAATTGGGTGCCGCCAAACAAATAAATCAACGCAAAAGGGAGAATCATCAGCAAGGAAATCGACGAGATTTCGATGGATTTCAATTTGGTGAAGCGCGCCTTGATAAAATGAAGGTTGAAGCTGTAGCATATACAGGCGGCAATTACATACAACGCGTAACCATTGATGTCCGACAGGGAGTCCCAACCTCCTCCTTCTTTGAAAGCAACAAGAATAAATACACCCAAGAAAGCGATGACCAAGCCAATTCCATTCTTTTTGGTAATGGAAGTATTGAAGAATAGTGCGCCTGAAATGACCACAAATAGTGGTGTGAGCGCATTCAAGACTCCGGTTAGGGAGCTGCTAAGCTGGGTTTGCGCAATTGGAAATAGAAAAGCAGGAATAAAACTTCCCAGCATGCCTGCGATCAACAGATTTTTCACCTGCGTTTTGCTGAGCTGTCGTAGGCGAGGAAGGGATAAGGGGAGTAATAAACTTGCGGCGGCTACCATGCGGTAAGCTCCAACTTCCCCAGGAGAAAAAACTTCCAATCCTCTTTTGATCAGGATAAAGGAGCTCCCCCAAATCAAGGTGAGCACCACCAAAAGAATCCAATTTTTGAGAGAATTATCAGAGGTGCTACTATCCATTGGAAGGGGTTTGGGTGCAAAGAAACTTATTTTCTGATCGAACTAGCCCCAGCTTTGAGCCTAGTTCTAGGAAATGGGATAAACGGGTGTTACATGGGTTGAAATTCGTAATCCGCATAGGTTTCCTGTACCCGGTCCAAAATTGATAAAACTTCTGTATAACGCTCTGCTGTAACCATCTCCGTACGGAAAGGTTTGAAGTTGGGCATGCCTCTAAAGTAATTGGTGTAGTGGCGACGCATTTCAAGAATACCTTGCTTTTCGCCTTTCCACTCGATCGAAAAATCCAAGTGCTTTTTGGTGACTGCAATACGTTCCGTTAAGTCCGGAGCCGTAAGTTTTTCGCCCGTGGCAAAGAAGTGTTTGATTTCATTAAAGATCCAGGGGTAGCCAATGGATGCCCGACCGATCATCATGCCATCTACGTTGTATTTGGCGCGGTATTCGGCTGCTTTTTCAGGACTATCAATGTCACCATTTCCGAAAACAGGAATGTGGAGTCTAGGATTGTCTTTGACCAAGTTGAGCCAAGACCAGTCGGCCTCGCCCTTGTACATTTGCTGGCGGGTACGGCAGTGTATAGAGATGGCCTGAATACCGATGTCTTGGAGGCGCTCAGCCACTTCTACAATCCGAATCGTGTCCTGACTCCAGCCGAGTCTAGTTTTGACGGTAACAGGTAGGTTTACACGCTTGACAATTTCTGCAGTCATGGAGACCATCTTGTCGATGTCTAATAAAATTCCAGCACCGGCGCCTTTACAGGCTACCTTGTGGACGGGACATCCATAGTTGATATCCAAAATATCAGGGCCAGCAGCCTCCGCAATGGCAGCGGCTTCTCGCATGGATTCAATTTCTGCTCCAAAAATCTGAATGCCTACAGGCCTTTCGTAGTCGTAAACATCCAGCTTTTGCACGCTTTTGGCCGCATCGCGAATCAGTCCTTCGGAACTGATAAACTCGGTATACATCAAGTCAGCGCCATTTTGCTTGCAAACTGCCCGAAAGGGAGGGTCACTTACATCCTCCATGGGAGCGAGTAAGAGTGGGAAATCTCCCAATTCTATATTTCCAATTTTTACCACCTGACAATCTAAATTTCGTGTAAATTTAGCCCAATTATGGAGATTTACGAAACCCAGGCTGAAATAGCCTCCCGAAAGAACTGGTTTTTGTCACTGGTAGTCATCACATTAGTGGCATTTGGCACCTTAGTCCTACTTCAAGGCATCGCAGTAGTCCTCATTCCTCCCATTTTTCAGATCAGTGTAGATGAGTTGATGGGCCTTGTGGGTGGCGATTATTCAGTTCCCAATGGACGCATGGCTTTGCTTTTTGCCCAGGGGCTGGGTTCTGGTTTGGGATTTTGGCTAGCCACCTGGGGAATTCTACGATTTTTGGAAAAAGCGGACTTGCATTGGTCCAAACAAATCGCGAGGGTTACTGGTAAAAACTTAGCCATAGTCTCTGCAATGACGGTAGGAGGCATGCTTTTCAATGGATTGCTGATGTATTGGAATTCACTACTGATCTTGCCTGAGTTTCTATCGGGAGTGGAGCAATGGATGCAAGAGATGGAGGCCCAGCTGATGGAGCTCACTCAATTTCTGACAGATTTTCAATCCATCCCCGAGCTTCTTTCTGGGATTTTGGTGATTGGAGTTTTTGCTGGTGTAGGTGAGGAATTGTTTTTTAGAGGAATGATTCAACCCAAGTTTCAAAGATACCTAGGTTCTCCACATTTGGGAATATGGGTCACTGCCCTGATTTTTTCAGCGATTCACGTGCAATTTTATGGATTTCTTCCTCGAATGTTTTTGGGTGCCTTGTTTGGGTACATGTACCATTACACGGGCAGCTTATTTTACCCGATTCTAGGTCATATTCTAAATAATACCTTGACTTTGCTCCTGGTTTATGCTTCAAATAATGGCCTAATCGAGATGGATATTCAATCCACTGATGCGGTTTCTTACCCCGGTGCACTTGCAGGAATTTTGGTTCTTACCCTTGGATTCCTTTATTTTAAAAAAGCCAATCGGGTAAAGGATGAAAAACTGGACCAAAGTGTTTGAGGATCAAAATCAAATTCGAGTAGAAATTGTGAAGGGAGTTTTGGAAGATAAAGGAGTGGCTGCTTTTGTACTCAATAAAAAAGAATCGGTCTACCAAGTTTTTGGTACCTATGAGGTGCTTGTTCCCACAGCCCAAACACTTTACGCACTTCAACTGATTCAGCATGAGATCACGTTTTAATATCAACAAGTACAGCAACTTGGTCCAACGAGCGATCACATCTTTGGTGGGAGCAGCGCTGATCTTGGCGGCATTAATTTATTCAGATTGGACTTATTTCTTGATTTTTGCAACCATCTTGGGAGTGTCTCAAATGGAATTTTACAAACTCTCAGGCTTAGATGGAATGCTTCCATTGAAGAGTTTTGGAACTATCCTAGGTCTTTTAATCTTCACGCTTACCTTCATGGTGGAGAAGGAACACTTGCCTAATGAATACCTCTACCTGATTTTTCCCTTGGTTTCCTTGACCTTCTTTATCAAGCTCTATAAAAAAACAGATAAAAAGCCATTCACTGGGGTGGCCTACACCTATTTGGGCATCTTTTACGTCGCTGTGCCCATTTCGCTCTTGAATTTGGCGGTTTTTTCTGTGGATGCAGTGTACCATTACGAGATCCTCATAGGCTGCTTGCTCATCTTATGGGCTAGTGATTCAGGGGCTTATTTTGCAGGAACGCGGTTTGGGAAAACCAAGCTTTTTGAGCGCGTGTCACCCAAAAAATCGTGGGAAGGGTTTTTGGGTGGGGCCTTTTCAGCCATTGTAGTTGCCTTTGTTATTTCCCAATATTTTACCGTGCTCGAAGATTGGAAATGGCTCGTGATTGCGGGAATCATCATCATTGCTGGCACCTATGGTGATTTGATTGAGTCCTTATTTAAGCGCTCCATCGAGATCAAAGACTCGGGCTCTGTACTTCCAGGACATGGTGGATTTATGGATCGCTTTGACGGATTGTTACTTTCGGCACCATTTATTACTGCTTTTTTGAAAATCTGCTAATTCTACCCCTAGCAATTAAAAATCTGCTTAAATTTACTTCACAGTTTACTACCTAACGACCCAATATGGCTTACATTGAACCGGCACCGATAAAGGATAGAGAGAATCCTTTGGAGTCCATGATGGAGAGATTCAACATCGCAGCCGAGAAACTCGGACTTTCTGATGAAGTATACAACGTACTAAAAAATCCAGCCAAGCAAGTGATTGTTTCCCTACCCATCACGATGGACAGTGGGAAAATCCAAGTTTTTGAAGGCATTCGAGTGATCCATTCCAATATTTTAGGCCCTGCAAAGGGAGGAATTCGATTTGCTCCAGATGTGCATTTGGATGAGGTAAGGGCGCTCGCAGCCTGGATGACCTGGAAGTGTGCAGTAGTAGATATTCCCTATGGTGGAGCCAAAGGTGGTGTGCGATGCAATCCCCGTGAAATGTCCAAAGGAGAGATTGAGCGGCTGGTACGTGCCTACACCATGGCCATGATCGATGTGTTTGGTCCAGACAAGGATATTCCTGCACCCGATATGGGGACGGGCCCTCGCGAAATGGCCTGGCTGATGGATGAGTACTCCAAAGCACATGGGATGACGATCCCTGCCGTAGTGACAGGCAAGCCCTTGGTACTGGGTGGGTCGCTTGGGCGAACCGAAGCTACAGGTCGTGGGGTGATGGTATCCGCACTTGCGGCCATGCAAAAATTGAAAATTAATCCTTTTACAGCTACCTGTGCAGTTCAGGGATTTGGCAATGTGGGGAGCTGGGCAGCTCGCCTTTTGGAAGAGCGAGGACTAAAGGTGGTGGCGATTTCGGACCATACAGGCGCTTTTTACAACGAGAAAGGAATCAATGTAGTGGAGGCGATTGCCTACCGTGACGGCAACAACGGCACCTTGGAAGGATTTGCAGGTGGAGAAAAAATGGCTAATGCAGGAGACTTACTGACCCTAAAAATAGATGTGTTGGTGCCTGCCGCAGTAGAAGATGTCATTACCACCTCCAATGCAGATCAAATTCAGGCAAAGCTGATCGTAGAAGGTGCCAATGGCCCTACTTCGGCTAAGGCAGATGCCATTTTGAACGAAAAAGGAATCATGGCTGTACCAGATATCTTGGCGAATGCCGGCGGGGTAACTGTTTCCTACTTCGAGTGGGTTCAAAACCGACTGGGCTACAAATGGACTGCAGACCGTGTCAATAGACGCTCAGATCGAATCATGAAAGATGCGTTTGACATGGTATATCAAGCTTCCATCAAGTACAATGTACCGATGCGTATCGCTGCATATATTGTTGCAATTGACAAAGTAGCACAAACCTACACCTACCGAGGAGGGTTCTAAGTCGATTTTTCCTAAAAAATGATAACTTTGGGCGTGGAAAGAAATTTTCACGCCCTTTTTCATGGAGTTAAATTGCGTTTAGGCCCTATTTTTGAATAGTGCTGACGTGTTAAGCAACGATTATGATGACAATACATAAGGAAGGAAGAACCCTTTTATTTTGGCTGCTCTTAGTGCTTTCAGTTGCCAACTATTTGATCTACTACTTTCTTCCAGATGAAAGACTGCTCTTCAACCTTGCTTTAGGGGGAAGCATTCTTTTTTACTTGATCATTCTTCAATTTTTTAGAAACCCAATTTTCGAGGCGCCTCAGGAAGATGGGATTGTTTTTGCTCCGGCGGATGGGAAAGTAGTAGTGATTGAAGAGACAGTAGAGGGGGAATACCTCAAAGACAAACGCAGACAGGTATCCATTTTTATGTCTCCCTTCAATGTACATGTGAATCGCTCCCCAATTCAAGGAACAGTGGATTATTTCAAATACCATCCTGGCAAATACCTTGTGGCTTGGCACCCCAAGTCGAGCACCGAAAATGAACGTACTTCTTTGGTCATCCGTGATGCGAAAGGAAATACCTTGATGATACGCCAAATCGCAGGTGCTTTGGCCAAACGAATCAAGTGGTATGTGACTAAAGGCGCGGCACTTCAGCAGGGGGAAGAGTTTGGTTTTATCAAATTCGGTTCCCGAGTAGATCTGTACTTGCCCCTGGATGCTGAAATCCTCTGTGAGATCGGACAGGTGACGAAGGGAGCACGGACGCCAATAGCACGGTTAAAGAGCTAATTTGGTCAACGGTCCACAGTCGACGGACCACAGCCTATTGTGCTCGGGAAATGA
>CAZPKI010000110.1:0-6379 GCA_964587015.1 uncultured Limnohabitans sp. | reverse complement strand
TGTATTCCTTCCGGTCAATCTTGGAGACAAAGGAGACGCCATTGGCCTTGCCCGTATCATCTGTAGTTACTTTACGAACCATGGAATAGGTGAACAGGTCCACCTTTCCTTTTTTCATGGCAGGATGGATCAGGCAAGTGCCTGAGGAAAAATCTGCGTAGGCCTGACAGGCGCGGTTGCATTGATTGCAGAAAAAGCATACTCCGCGTTCCGCATTGATCGGACGGGTAAGCATGGAAAGTCTTCCAGGAATCATAGGGATACCTGCTTTGTCTGCCCCTCGTTTGATGAAAAGCTCGTGCAGTCTAGGCTTGGGAGGAGGGAGGAAGAAGCCATCTGGCTCGTTAAAAATACCTTCCTTAGAACCGAAAACTCCGATTAGCTTATCTACTTTGTCGTAGTAGGGTTTCAAATCTTCGTAGCCAATTGGCCAATCATGACCTAGTCCATCGATGCTGGCACGCTTGAAGTCATTAGGTCCAAAGCGAAGGGAAATTCTACCCCAATGATTAGTTCTACCACCCACCATGCGGGATCGGAACCAGTCAAATTGAGTCCCATCCTTGCGGGTGTATGGCTCGCCTTCAATCTCCCATCCTCCGATGGCCTGATCAAAATCTCCAAATGGGCGAATTTTGGTGCCAGCACCCCTTCTAGGAGATTCCCAGGGTGGGCGAAGTTGGGTTCGATCTTCTTCTTTGGCGGGGTCAAAATCTCCACCTGCTTCCACCACGGCCACAGAAAGTCCGGCTTCGGAAAGAATTTTAGAGGCCATGCCTCCGCCAGCTCCCGAACCAACAATGATTACGTCGTAGCTATCTTGGGTTTCTTTGATTTGTAAAGACATAAAAGAATGGGGTTGAATAGAACTAAACTAGCAATTACTTGGCAACTTAGGAAACCTAAAGTTTAAAGGGCTTTTGAAATGTAGGGCCACAAGGTTTCCATCACCAGGCGATGCCCTTCTGCTGTCGGATGGATTCCATCGGGAAGATTTAAGTCCGGATCGCCAGCCACACCCTCCAAAAGAAAGGGGATCAATTCAATATTTTTTTCCTTTGCCACGGCAGGGTAAATGGCTTTGAATTCTTCGGTGTATTCTTGCCCCATATTCGGTGGGATCTGCATGCCTGCAAGAATGATCTTGGTGTTGGGATATTTGGCTCGAACCTTATCGACAATGGCAAGGAGATTTTTCTTGGTTTCGGTGAGTGCAATCCCGCGTAATCCATCGTTGCCACCCAATTCCAGTACAAATAAATAGGGCTCCTCTTCCAAAAACCAATCCAATCGACTGAGACCGCCAGCGGTAGTTTCCCCACTCAAACCTCCATTTATTACGCGATACTCTTTTTTCAAGCTATCCAAGCGGGACTGAGTACGACCTGCAAAGGATTCTTCCGGATCAATTCCATAGCCTGCGGTGAGGCTATTTCCAAAAAATAAAATGGTCTTTTTTGGGGTAGCATCTACTACTTGTTTTCCTTCTTCAGCTTCCTTTTTCTCAGTTGATCCGTTACAAGAGGTAAGCCATGCGGCTAAAAGAATAACTACGCAAAAGGAGAAATTGGTGACTGATGATTTCATGGTGAGTCGATTAACTTTTGAATTGCTCAAATATGGGGCAAGGTGAATTGTTTATTTTTCTCAAGAACTGCTGCCTTGGTCGATCAATTTGTGCTATCTGTCGACAGGAGGAGCCTTTACAGTTGTAATTTTATTTTCTTTACGCGAATTCCAACGAATTTTAATAAGTCGCTAACAAATTAAGCAAAAATAGCGTTTGACTTTTCAACTCCTCGAACAACTTCATGTCCATTTTAGACCTTCAAAACGTAAGTAAAACCTATCAAAGTGGTAGCCGAAAGCTCACCGTCTTGGATCAGGTAACCTTTTCTATCCAACCTGGAGAGACCATTGCCATCGTAGGACCCTCAGGAAGTGGGAAAACCACCCTTCTTGGCTTGTGCGCAGGCCTTGATTCCAGCAGCACTGGTTCTGTAGTTCTCAATGGTGAAGCTCTTGAAAATTTGAATGAAGATCAGCGTGCTGCAGTGCGAAGCAGAGATGTGGGTTTTATTTTTCAAAATTTCCAGCTATTGTCCACCCTCACTGCACTGGAGAATGTAATGGTGCCGCTCGAGTTGAAGAAACGAACCAATGCCAAGGAGAAGGCCATGGAGTTATTGGATAAGGTAGGGCTGAAAGATCGAGCCACGCATTACCCAACACAACTTTCAGGTGGAGAGCAGCAACGCGTGTCCATTGCACGAGCCTTTGCCAATGCGCCAAAAATACTTTTTGCAGATGAGCCTACAGGCAATTTGGATACCGAAACAGGTACCATGATCGAGAATTTGATTTTTGATTTGAATAAAGAGCAGGGCACCACCCTAGTGCTGGTTACCCACGACTTAGAGTTGGCAGCCAAAACGCAACGCATCGTTCACATTAAGGGTGGAAAAATACAGGAGGATACGCATGCCTGATTTTGCCTGGATTTTAAAAATGGCGCTGCGGGATTTTAGAAAAAATCTCTCCCGCTTGTTACTTTTTGTTTCCTCCATTGTGGTGGGAATAGCGGCTTTGGTGGCGATCAGCAGCTTTGGAGAAAACTTAGTCAAAGACATTGACAACCAGGCCAAGGAGCTCTTGGGCGCAGATTTAGTACTTGAAAACAACAAGCCTCTTGGAGACATTGAGTTAGATTCCCTTGCGGTGGAGATCGCATCCGAAGTGAATTTTGCGTCGATGGTCGCTTTTCCTAAAAGCGATGCCAGTAGATTAACGCAGGTTCGAGCATTGGAAGGAAATTTTCCTTTTTATGGGAAACTAGAAACTATCCCTGCCGCTGGGGAGAAAAGTTTTAGAAGTGGGGGCAAAAAGGCGCTGGTAGAAAAAGCGCTTATGGCTCAATTTGGTGCGCAAATAGGGGATTCTATAAAAGTTGGTGCGCTTAGTTTCCAGATTGTTGGGGAGCTGCAGAAGGTGCCTGGCCAAACTGGGATTACCGCAAGCGTGGCTCCAGCCGTATACATTCCTTTGGGATACTTGCAAGAAACTGGTTTGGTCCAGTATGGGAGTCGAGTGGAGTACAATCGGTATTTGCAGTTTGCTCCTGGTGCCGATGTTGCCAAATTGATCAAACCTTACGAAGCGCAGTGGGAGCTCGAGCGCATTGATGCGGACACCGTCGAAGATCGGAAACAAAGTACAGGCCGCTCCTTTGGCAACTTGTCCAATTTCTTGAGTTTGGTGGCATTCATTGCCTTACTGCTCGGATGTGTAGGAGTGGCTTCTGCCGTAAATGTTTTTGTGAAGGAGAAATTAGCTTCAGTAGCAGTACTTCGCTGTTTGGGAGTGGCCTCATTTGATGTGTTGTTGATTTACCTCCTTGAGATTGTAGGGATGGGCTTTATTGGAGCCGCGATAGGTTCTATCTTGGGAACTTTATTGCAGTTTGCTTTGCCCCTTGTTTTCGCAGACTTTTTGCCTGTGGAAGTCACTGTTGGGGTATCCTGGAAATCTGTCGGCTTTGGCATGGTCACAGGTCTATTTGTGTCTATCCTATTTGCATTATTGCCCTTACTCAAGGTGCGCAAAGTTTCTCCAATGGCTACTTTGCGACCAGAAACTGCCGATAGTACCCTGCTCAAGGACCCCGCTCGCTGGTCGGTTCTGGTAGGAATTCTTCTATTTATTTTTGGTTTTAGTTTTTACCTCCTCGGCAAAGTTACCTGGGCTTTGGGTTTCACAGCCTTTGTACTGATTGCTTTTGGCATGCTTTGGGGAGTGGGTACTGGGCTGATGTGGGCCGTTCGAAAATTTTTACCACTTTCCTTGAATTATCCATGGAGGCAGGCACTTTCCAATTTGTATCGCCCGAATAACCAAACCATTTCCCTCATTGCGACCATTGGTCTTGGTACGGCCATGATTAGTACCTTGTTTTTCCTGCAAAATCAGTTGCTGCAAGAGGCGAAGTTTGCGGATAAAAAAGACCAGCCCAACATGCTCATGTTTGATATTCAAACTGCTCAGTTAGATCAAGTGAGGGAAAAGGTAACCGGGCAGAAGATGCCTATTTTGCAGGAGGTACCGATCGTGACGATGCAATTGAATACCATCAATGGGTTGGATAAAAAAGCGAATGAGAAACTTCCTGAAGAGAAGAACTACAGTCGATGGCTTTACAATCGAGAGTTTCGAGTGACTTATCGAGATTCCTTAATTTCCTCGGAGCAATTGACAGATGGCGCTCTTATTCCTAAAGGGGCTAGAGGGGATAGCATTTTTGTTTCCTTTGAAAAAGGATTTGGAGAGGGGAATGGATTCAAGATTGGGGATGAAGTGGAGTTTAATGTGCAGGGTCGACCCATCAAAACCTACATTGGAAGCTTCCGTGAGGTAAAATTCAATCAAGTATCTACCAATTTTTTGGTGCTTTTTCCTGACGGTGTTTTGGAGGAAGCTCCCAAGTTTCATGTGATCATTACCAAGACCAGCACAGATAAGCAGGCCGCTGAAATGCAGGCGGAGATGGTTCGGGAATTCCCAAATATCTCCATTATCAACCTCGGAACGATTGTGGAGACACTGGAAGAAATTTTGGGTAAGATCAGCTTTGTGATTCAGTTTATGGCTTTTTTCTCCATTGCTACAGGAATCTTGGTGTTGATCAGTTCGTTGATTATCAGCAAATACCAGCGCATGCGTGAGAGTATCTTGCTACGAACTTTAGGCGCAAGTTCAGCCTTGGTTCGGCAGGTCAACACCTTGGAGTACTTCTTTTTGGGGAGCCTAGCCTCGCTATCTGGAATTTTACTTTCCTTTTTAGCTACGTTCCTTTTGGGGAAGTTTGTCTTCCAGCTGAATTTTAGTTTGGCGTGGAAGGAGGGTTTTGCGATTTACTCGGTGATTACCGTCCTCACGATTGTGTTAGGCTGGCTCAATGGTCGAAAAATCATCAATCAGCCTCCGATGGAAATTTTGAGAGGGAATGGGTAAATGCTAGACAACTTGAATTAAAACACATATTTTTCATTTAATAGCAAGGATCTACTTACCTTCTTTATTCAATTTTGATTAACCGCTTTTTCACCACTAACCAAAGAAAATAGGGTTTGAGGATCAATTAAGTGAACTGTGGACTGTCGACTGTGAGCGATTATCCGCAGTTTTTGATAGGTATTTTTTGAGCCTCACGCATAATTGCGGAAAATCATATATTCCATTTTTTGATTTAGGAGTAAACTGTTTTTTTCATCTTATTTTTTTGAAATGAACCTAAAAGTAAACCTGTGGGTTGATAAAATGGAAATAGTACGTACCTTCGATCTTCCAAACACCAAGTTGTTGGCCGTCAAATTTGATGGCGAGGAGCTTGATGCCTTGGAGATGCTACAGGAACAATGGGCATCGGTTGAGTTTCTCTGGGAGTTTTTTACCAGGTTCCAAAAGGATTACTATGAAAAATATGGAAAGAGTAATCGTTCAAAGCTTGTTAGGCAAGCTCATGATATTGCAGATGACCTTTTTGAAAAGCTGCATGAATTGGCACAAGAAGTCGAATCAGATGAATTGGCACATTTTTTTAAGCCACTTTACAACAAAGAGCTAGTATCTGATCCCTATGAATTGCAGAAATTAAAGGCTAAAGGAGAGGAGCGTAAAAGCTTTCTCAGAATTTACGCGATCCGATACATAGGAACTATCATCGTGACAGGCGGAGCAATAAAACTCACCGACAGGATGGAGGATAGAAGTCACACAAATGATGAATTAAAAAAGCTTGAACTGGTCAAAACATTCTTGGATAAGGATAATCCAGATGTGGAATTCGGTTATATAGATGTTAAATGATATGTCAGAATTGAAAAAAAAGATTGCAGACCTTGTTTCAGAATCATCTCAGTCTTCTTGGATAGAGAAGGTTGCCTGGAGAAAAGCGAACAAAGCCTGGCTAGGAAAATCAGCTGATATTGCGCTGCGGATATTGGATGCTTTAGAAGAGTTGAATTGGAACAAAGCAAAACTAGCTTATGAAATGGGCGTTTCTCCTCAGCAGGTGAGCAAGTATGTGAAAGGGGAGGAAAATTTTAAGTTGGAGACCCTCTGCAAGCTTGAAAAAGTACTTGGAATAGAGTTGGTAACTATACTTCAAAAAGATGAAGAGGTGGTTCAAAAAGGTACTTTGCTATATGTTGAGCCTACTGAAAAGATGGAAAATAGGAATAACCTTTGAGGTCTTGGGACCATAGTTGTGCTGGTTGTAAAAAGCTTCCCTAAAAATAAATTAAAAAAAAAGGGCTGTCAAAAGACAACCCTTTGTACCCAGAGCCGGAGTCGAACCGGCACGAGTGTAACCTCACCTGCCTGC
>CAZPKI010000109.1:0-6443 GCA_964587015.1 uncultured Limnohabitans sp. | reverse complement strand
ATATTCGGGTAGTACCCACAGAAGAATTCAAGTATGACTTGAAGATTGAAGATGTAATCGCTCCGAGTCCTGTAAGCGCAGGAACAAATGCACAAGAAATTGTACGGCTCACCAATACTGGGAACCTTCCAATATCAAAATTCTTGTTTTCAAGAAATACTAACAATTCAGGAAACCGAGTGTTTGTAGGATCTGGTGCATCCATCCCTCCTGGAGAATCCATCAATGTTACCTTGGCCAAATCCACCACTACCGGAAAGAACAATTTGAGGTTTGGAGTTTCTGAACCGAATTTTGATCAGAACATACCAGCAGCACCTCAAATCAACTGGTACAATATCGAAAATACGGCTAGACTTGAAGTACCTTGGAGACAAAACTTCAATAGCAGTACCGACCTAGCTCCATGGCTTACCATTAATCCAGAAAGTGATCAGGCTGCATGGCAAGTGACTGCAGTGACGGGAGCAACAGGACCAAACAATGTAGCTCGAATTGAAGGTGCTACTAATGGAAATTCCTATTGGATGGCCACGCCTTCTTTCGACTTATCCGTAAGCCGTCAAGCCAGCGTTTTCTTTGATATTGCCGCAGGAGCGGTAAATCCAGGGACTACCCTTTACTTGCTCGCAAGTACAAATCAAGGAGAATCTTACAAAGTCATCTGGTCAGAAGCAGGAACTGCTCTTTCTACTGTACCTACAGGAAATGCTAACCCTGCCACAGCAGGGAATTACAAGCGAAAATATGTCAACCTTACCGACTATGCTGGAGAAGGTAAAAAAGACATCCGTTTGGCCTTTGCATTGGATGTGTTTGGAACGCAAAATGCCCCTGTTTACTTAGACAACTTGGAACTTTTCCTAAGTGCAAATCCAGATCCAGTAATTCCAGCGGAAAGGAACACGATTATCTATCCGAACCCAGCTTCTGAATTTGTCAATGTAGCTTTTAATCTTCCGAATAGAGAAAATGTAACCATACAGATCATCTCGTCTACAGGTGCATTAGTGCGGGAACTCACCTTCCCAAATACTTTAAACCAGACTTATACGTTTAGTAGAGAGATGTTTACATCAGGACTCTATATTTTAAAAATAAACAGTTCCAGCTTACAAGAAATTAAGCGTGTAATCATCCAGTGATGAATAAGTAAGCCGAAAGACATCTTTCGGCTTACCTTTTTTCGCCTTCGTTTTTGTACGAAAGGATTACCTTAATTTTCACCAAAACCAAAGAAATAAGCTTTGGAGTTCAATTGGATTAGCTGTAAACCATTGACTGCGGGCTGCCTGCAGACTATGGTTTGTGAACGATTATTCGCTTGGAGAGCAGGCTTATTGCACCAAAGCATACTTGCGGATAATCACATTACTGAATTTTGTTCTACGACTAAAGAACTCAAAACTTTGCTAGGCACTTTATGCATACCATGCAATCACTTCTTCCACAACTAAAAAAAGTTGGGCTACACCTGCTCTTGATTGCAGGAGTATCAGTTACCCTCGGGTTTATTTTTCTAAAGGTCTACCTACCTTTTTATACCAATCATGGTGAAACAGTGTCAGTACCCGACCTATCTGGGATGACTTATGAAAAGGCAGAGGAAGTATTGAAAAGCGCCTCCCTGCAATATGAAATTTCTATAGATTCAGGATTCAGTGCAGAAGAAGATCCACTCGTTATTTTGAAGCAGCTTCCAGAGGCAAATGCATTGGTCAAAAAAGATCGAAAGATATTTTTAACCTTGAATGCGAGAAATGCCCCTATCCTAAAGATGCCGAGTTTGCTCAATATGCCTCTGAAAAATGTGCAAGAAATCTTGGCCAACATTGGGCTGCAACGAGGAGACATTATCTATGTGCCAGACATCGGGATTAATGTAGTATTAGAACAACGCTACAAAGGATCCCCTATTCGTGAAGGTGCCGAAATTGCCAAAGGATCAAAAATTGACTTGGTAGTGGGTGATGGGATGGGCAATCAGCTGCTTAGTGCGCCAAACTTTGTTGGCTTGGAGGAAGAAGAAGCCGAATTTTTGGCTGTAGGCTCTGGCTTACGTTTGGGAAGAAAAATCTACAACAAGACGGACTCTATAGCCCCTGGAAGAGTCTATTTGCAAAGCCCTTCTGTAGGATCTGAATTGAAATCAGGGGACGTAATTGATCTTTGGATTTCCAAAAATTAATACCTTGAAGCCAAGCAGGTTATTTTCCTACCTCCTATTCTTCTCTTTGTTGAGTCAAGGAGTGCCTGCCTTCGCCCAGTTTGTTGTTTTTGGCCCCGTACAAGAGTCCTCCAAAGTTTCAGCTGAGGAATCAGCACCCTCGTCAAGGCAGGCAAACTTAGGTACCCTCCCTTTCTGGGATGATTTTTCAAATGGCATCCAAAAAAGTAAGTGGGAAGCCAAAGGAGCATCCTACACCGAGACCATTGGAAACAAAGCGCCTTCCATCGGCATGGTTCTATTTGATGGTGTCGACGAAGCAGGTAAATCGTACTCCTTGCAGGAAAAAGACCAAGGTGAGGGAGATTACCTCATCAGCATCCCCCTAGATTTAAGTGGGATTCCAGCGGCTCAGCAAGCTACAGTCTACCTCAGTTTTTATTGGCAGGCAGGGGGAAAAGGGGAAGTTCCCGATAGCAACGATCGACTTACACTACAAATATTGACTCCCAGCGGCACTTGGCTTACCGTTTGGGAAAAAAGAGGAGGAACGACAGTAGATCGGAATCGCTTTGTTCAAGAAATCCTTGCCATCCGTCCAGAATGGCAGCATGCCAACTTTCAGTTTCGCTTTTTTTCAAATGGTAGGCAAAGTGGTCCATTTGATTCTTGGCTTTTGGACTACATCTACCTGAATAGCCGGCGGAGCAGCACAGACCTCTCGTACCCCGACCGAGCCCTTACGCAGCGAACTACTGTTCGCCTAGGTGACTTTGGAGCCTACCCATGGGAACTTCTTCAAAAAAATCAAAAAGGGAAATGGTCCACTGCCAAGAGTGAATTTCAAAATCTTGAGAATCGATTTAAGGCCATGGAATACTCCGTCACCCTTCGGGATAGTACTGGGGTGAATTTACTTCCAATCAATAGTACAACGCCATTCAATCCGGTTCCAAATGCACTGGAAAGAAGAACAATAGTAAGCAGATCCTTCACCGAAATTCCCTTGCCCGCCAAACCTACCGAGGTGGTTTTTGAAATGGCTTTGATTACTGGGGATGGATTCTTCACCGAGATAAATGGCGGCGATACCATTCGCTATTCTCAGGTAGATTTTCGTTCCAATGACCGTGTGAGCAGCCGCTTCGCAATTCGCGATTATTTTGCTTACGATCAGGGAAAAGCAGACTATGCCGCCGGTATCAATCAGCGCTCAGGGCAAATCGCAGTTGAGTATACCACACCCGAACCGGTTTTTTTGAAAGGAATATCCATTGATTTTTCCAATGCCAGACAAGTCAATCAGGTGCTGGACTTGGTCGTATGGTCAGCCCTTGACAAAAAACCACTCTACTCCAAAGAAGTAGTCATCCCCGCGAAAGTTAAAGGTCAAGAGATCCACTATTTCCCGCTCGAAGAAGCTGTAGCGGTATCAGGTACCTTCTTTGTAGGATTCACTCAATTTACCAACGACTTTCTTCAGGTAGGTCTTGACAAAAGCAATGACTTTAGTGGCCGCATCTTCTACAATGTTGGTGGTGGATGGGTGCAAAACAAAGAGGTTAGCGGCTCCCTACTGATACGTCCACATGTCAGCTTGACTGGGAAGGCAGGTGGAAGCATTGAAACAAGCACCTCCCTTCGCATCTACCCCAATCCCACAGTCAACGAAGTTCAGGTGGAAGGAGAATTCTCCTCCTTGCAGGTATTGGACTCCTTTGGTAGAGAAGTATTCCCATCTCGGATACCCTTCACTAAAGGGGAAATCCTTAATTTTGTGGATCAACATCCTGGATTATACTTGATTTATGTACAGGGTAAATCGGGGCCACAGTCGTATCGAATCTTAGTGAAAAAATAATATGGAAGACATTACCGTCAAGGAATTAAAAGAAAGATTAGAAAAAGGAGAAAAATTTCACTTTTTCGATGTACGTGAAGAATGGGAGTACGAAGAGGATAACCTAGGAGCAAACAACATTCCCTTGGGAGAACTGGACCATCAGCTGGAGCAATTCGCAGCAATCAAGCACGAGGAAATCGTCGTGCACTGTCGCTCTGGAGCACGCAGTGGCAATGCCAAGAAGTTTATGGAGTCCAAAGGCTTTACCAAAGTCCGAAATGTCCTGGGAGGCATTCTTGCCTACAGAGCATTAACGGATTAGGTTAAATTGTACAAGGTACTAAGTACAACGTAAAAAGACGATTAGAACCAAGAACCAAGAGATTAGATTTACTATTCTGCTCCAAGGAAACTCCTGCTAATTAGGAGCACCATTCATCTCGGCTCTTGCGTCTTGTCTCTTGCTTCTAAAGTATCTTGGTACATGGTACATAATGATTAATTCGTTTGAAATGGCTGTGGCGAGAAGCAAAGCACAAAAATAAGGAGTGCGAGCCAACCCAAAACCTTTCGCTTGGTATCCACTGGAGTGCTGCCCGTCACTTCAGGGTGTCGTATGCCCATCACCCTTCCAAGTAAGAAGGCAAAAAACAACCATCCCTGATACCCCTCCCAACTAGGCTGAAAAAAGGAAAGAAGGTATTGTCCTGCTGCCAGCATGAGGGCAAGGGTAATGGTATTCAATTGGGATAGTCCCGACTTGCTGAGGCACAAGTAGAGAAAGCCCAAGTAGAGCGGAATGCGAATCACCAATTCCTCCAAAGAAGAAGAGGGACGAATCAGCCCCATTCCTGCATAAGCAAGGAAGGCCACAAAGGCAATCAGGGAAATCAATGCATGCTTCTTTGGAAACAAACCAAAAACCACATGCCCCCCATCCAGCTGTCCGATTGGGAGTAGATTGAGTGCAGTGAAGAATAGCGCCAAGTAACCTGCAAACAAGTAGGGATAATGGATCATTTCCGACATGGCTGGCAAACGCTCAGGATCAGCCAAAAGCTCCCCCATCCCCCAAAAAAGTAAGTTATTTCCCAATTCAAACTCCATGACCTCGGCTCCATAGCCCTTGAAATTGGGGTCAGCATATTCAGGATGTACCTCGTAGATGAAGTCCGGCGGCGGCAAAGTCAGCATCCCATAAGTTAGCACGCCAAGTGCAAGCACAAAGCCAGCTATTGGCCCAGCAATTCCGATATCAAAGTATTTTTTACGGCTATTCACCATCCCCTTCATCCGGATCACTGCGCCAAGGGTACCCAGGGAAGGACTTCCCAAAAACCCCAGCCAGGCCGGAATAAAGTAAGGCAAGGTACAGCGCACCTTGTGGTAAATGGAGGTAATGAGATGACCCAACTCGTGGACGAGCAGGATGCCTATAAATGGAATGGAAAACTCCAGCGAACGAACAAAAATAGGCCAGGTCAAAGCAGCGTCTCCTGAGGCAAGAATGGATTTTCCATAAATCCACTCCCCACCTGCAAGTGTGGTGGTGACAAGGGTTAGTAGAAGCAATAAACCATGAATGAGGTATTCTTTGGGTTTATACATTTTCAAAAAAATCAAAAATCGTGGTGGGTTCCGTGACCTGAACGGCCTGAATACCAATAGAGGCAGCACCGTCTACATTAGCTTTGAGGTCATCAAAAAAGAGTACCCGATTTGCGGTCGTACCCAGCTCAATAAGCAGCTGCTGGTAGATATCTTGGTTCGGTTTGGCAAGCCCCATTTCGTGACTGTAAAACACCCAATCGAATAACGGATCAAAATTCGCCAGGTTATGCTCGGCTTGCAGCTGGGCATAGACAGCTTCGATATGGATCTCGTTGGTATTGCTGAGGATACCCACTTGGTACTGGTCCTTGAGTTGGCGTACCAAATCGAGCCGGTGGGCAGGAATGGAGCCCAGTAGGCTGTTCCAGTAGTAATCCACCTCGGCATCGGACCAGTTGGTTTGAAAGTAGTGGCGAAACTCTTGGCGAAACTTAGCCGAGCTCAGCTGTCCTTTTTCGTAGGCCTTGTGAAACTCCGCTGCATAGCAGGTATCTACCTTAGCATGCATGGAGGTGGGCAGTGCAGCCTTTATCAGGTCCATGGACTTATGGTAGTCAATGTCTATTAGCACATTGCCCAAGTCAAAGATGACAAAATCTACATCAGGCCTATTTTTCATGGGGGATCAAGGTTGATTAATTCAACTCAAATATGTAACATTGCAGTCCCAAAACCAAGGTCAGGGGATCAATTGATCTCCTTTTTGGTTGTTAAAAATACGTTTTTGGGGCCTATAGCTCATTCGGTTAGAGCAACTGACTCATAATCAGTAGGTGCTTGGTTCGATTCCAAGTGGGCCCACTTCAGAATCAGGCAGTTACG
>CAZPKI010000108.1:5146-6766 GCA_964587015.1 uncultured Limnohabitans sp. | reverse complement strand
CGAATCGGAGTGCAAAGAAAAAAATTATTCCTGCCGATTCCAAACGGCATTCGGAAATTAAACAAAATTAGGTACTGATCTCCCCCGCAATAGACTGCGTGAGCTGCAAGCAAATCTCCTCTCGGCTTAATTTTTGGCCAAGCAAAAACATCAACTTCGTGACTGCTGCCTCGGTCGTCATGTCAGCTCCACTCACCACCCCTACAGCTAGCAGCTCCTTGCTCGTCTCGTACCTGCCTTGAATTACGCGGCCTCCATTGCACTGGGACACATTCAAGAGGATCAACCCCTTCTTGATGGCAGACTCCAAGGATTTCATAAACCAACCTAAAGAAGGACTATTTCCTGATCCGTAAGTTTCTAGGACCACTCCCCTTAAACTTGGAATAGCAAAACAAGCATCTAAAATTTTGTCCGTAATCCCAGGAAAAAGTTTCACAATCATCACTCCATTGTCCAACTTATTCCGAT
This sequence comes from uncultured Limnohabitans sp., assembly GCA_964587015.1. Classification (GTDB taxonomy): domain Bacteria; phylum Bacteroidota; class Bacteroidia; order Cytophagales; family Cyclobacteriaceae; genus Algoriphagus. Next base: position 6,295 of record CAZPKI010000108.1, on the reverse strand, counting down.
TGACCAACTTTCGATTGGGCTCGTAAGATCTGATGGCTGTCGTGTTGTAATCAATCACAATACCCGCCTCCGCTAGAATGGGGTAGTTTTCAGATTCAAAGGCATCGAAATGAACACTCTGCACTTTTTTAGACCGGTTACCTCGCAGCAACATGTGGTTGAAGAAAATGCATACTTCCGGAACGATGGGTTTTCCCTTGGACTTGGCCGTTGCAATCTCCAGAGAGGTCATCAGATTTTCCCGTGCATCGGAGCGCATGGCTGAAATCGGCAGTTGTGCCCCTGTAAAAATGACGGGTTTATTTAAGCCCTCCAGCATGTAACTCAGCATGGATGCGGAGTAAGCCATCGTATCTGTTCCATGCAAGACCACAAAGCCATCGTAACTGTCGTAATTCTCCGTGATGATGTAGGCCATGTCCATCCAGTGGCTCATCGTCACATTGGAAGAGTCGATGGGCTCAGGAAATGAAATCACAGTGATGGCAATATTCATGTTGGACAGAATCGGGATTTTCTCCAAAATCTGCCCAAAATTGAAGGGTACTAAAGCACCCGAATCATCGTAAGACATACCCAAAGTTCCTCCCGTGTAAATAATCAGCACGGAAGATGCCTTACTTGTTTTGATTCCAGTATTCAGTCGAACGATCTTGTAATTCATTTTTCAATCTTTTTAAAGAGTTGAAGTGCCTGAGCACAAGTTGATTCTGCTACCACCGAAGCAGGTACCTGAAGCAGGTCTGCTACTCGTTGCGCTACAAAGGGTAAGAAAGCTGGGGTATTTCTTTTCCCTCGATGTGGAACAGGCGCTAAATAGGGCGCATCTGTTTCCAATACCAAATGCTCCAACCCAATATACGGAATCACCTGATCTAATCCTCCATTCTTGTAGGTTGCAACGCCTCCAATCCCCAACAAAAACCCCATCTCAACAATGCGCTTTGCTTGGTCAAGCGTGCCCGTAAAGCAATGAAATATTCCCCTCAGTTTGCCATCGTGCATTTTAGCAATAAAGTCAATCGTCAAATCGATGGACTCTCGGCAGTGCAGCACAATGGGGAGTTCCTTGGTTTTGGCCCAGCCCACCTGAATCTCCAAGGCAGCTAGCTGGCGATCCAAATTGGTCTTATCCCAGTACAAATCCGT